>JARXAG010000097.1 GCA_029866055.1 Burkholderiaceae bacterium | reverse complement strand
TTGGTCGGGCCGTCTCGTCGTAACGCTACCCTGTTGCTTTGCAGTTGGGTGTTCTATGGATGGTGGAGCCCAGTATTTCTGCTGCTATTCATGTTTCTTGCCGTGATGGGGTGGGTCGGGGGCTTAGCGATCGATGCGACCAAGACCCAACGAGAGCGTGGCTGGATGCTTACCGCCTTCATTGCAATCAACCTGTTGCTGCTGTGCTGGTTTAAGTACTCAAATATCTTGGTTGAAACGCTCAATGGCTTTGTCGGCCCCGGTAGCGCACTGTCAATTGAGTGGCAACTGGTCATTTTGCCGATCGGTTTGTCGTTTATCGTGCTGCAGTCGATTTCTTATCTGATCGACGTCTATCGCCGGACCGTTCCGGCTGACCAAAGCTTTGTGAGTTTCGGTGCCTATCAATCGATGTTTGTGCATTTGATTGCGGGCCCGATCATTCGTTATGAATGGGTCAAGCGCGAACTCGTTTCACGCCCTTTTGATTGGGAACACTTCTCGCTTGGCGCGCGCCGATTGATGATCGGTATGTCAATGAAGGTCTTGATCGCGGATACCCTAGCGCCCGTCGTAGATGTTGCTTTTGCGGTGCAGAACCCTTCGTTCTTGGATGCCTGGCTTGGTTGTATCGGTTATGGCTTGCAGTTGTTCTTTGATTTTGCAGGCTATAGCGTCATGGCTATCGGCTTGGGCATGATGCTAGGTTTTCGGTTTCCTGAAAATTTCAACAATCCGTATCTCGCGACTAGCATTCAAGATTTCTGGCGACGCTGGCATTTGTCGCTCTCTAGCTGGATTCGCGATTATCTCTACATTCCTTTAGGTGGTAACCGACTGGGCCCAGTGCGAACCTACGTCAATCTGTTACTCACGATGGCAATTGCTGGGTTGTGGCATGGAGGGGACAGCTGGAACTTCTTGCTTTGGGGCATTGCGCACGGAGTCGCATTAAGCGTAGATCGACTCTGGAATCAAGCCAAACTAGGAAGTTTGCCGATCATGTTGTCCCGCACGCTGACGTTATTGTTTGTATTTTTAGCCTGGACAATTTTTAGGGCGCACACCTTTGATAGCGGTCTACAGATGTATGCGGGTCAGTTTGGTTTGAACGGCTTTGGCTTGAGCGATGACATGTTGGTGCTGTTGCGACCTTCACATTGGTTCGCCTATGTCTTAGGGATTGCGTGCGTGATGGTGCCGTTATTTCAAGGCTGGGTAGATCGGCAGTCGGGGCGCGGGGTTGTATTCGTGGCAACCGTATGGCCAATCATTGGTTTTCTTTTTTCGTTCGCACTCATCGCTAGTCGCGGCGCCGTTCCATTTTTGTATTTTCAATTCTAATGACCAAGCCCTATATACCACCAGAAGCTGGCCTCAAACCGATCACCGACCGTGATCGCAAGGCAAGCCCCCTCGCCGGCGCATGCTTTGCGTTGTTTATTGTGATTGGGTTGTTCTCGACTCTTTATGCGACAAGTTTTGGAAAGCTCAATTTGTTTCCGAAGGGGATAGCGTGGTCGCCATTTCTACAGGGCGATGTCTCTCAAGCCTTTGCCTTGGCGCTCGCAGATGCCCCTGTTCCGTCGAGCGCGGCTCGAGTCGAACGAGGTGTAAGTTGGGTGGTGGCAGGTGACCTGGGTCCGCGTGTGCGAAGGGGCGCACCTGGGTGGCTTTTTCTAGGGGACGAGCTCACAGTACATCGCCAGCCGCAGCGTAATGCAACACAACGTAAAGTCGATGTTCTAAAAGTTCAAAAGACCCTGTCGGCGAAAGGAATCAAGTTGCTCGTGGTCGTCGTGCCAGATAAGACACGCATTGAAGCGTCGCAACTCGGTATGTTGCATCGCCCAAGCCGCTATGCACAACGTGCAAGTCAATGGGTGACAGATTTGAACAGCTCGGGTATTGACGCGCTAGATCTGACGGATACGCTCGCGGCCTTTAAGCAAAAACATACCGCTGCCTTTTTGAAATCTGATTCGCACTGGACCGAGCAAGGTGCGCAAGCTGCGGCAATTGCCGTCAGTGCAGAAGTCTTGCGTTTGAAGATAACGCCCTCCCCAGCACAGACCTGGGTAGTTGACAAGCGCATCGATAGTCGTCGCTCAGGTGATTTGATCCGCCTGGCTGGCGTCGATTGGTTACCCACAGGTCTACAGCCCGAGCAAGACATCGCTCAAGAGACAAGCTTCAAAGTCGATAATCGAAAAAACAACGCCCCGGGCTTTTCAGCGCAGTCAGTTGTGAGCACATCGACAGACGATTTGTTTGGAGATACCGATTTGCCAAATATTGTCGTGATCGGCACGTCTTACTCGCGGACGTCAAATTTCGTGGCGTTTATTGAAAAAGAGTTGAACGCGAAAGTTGCAAATCTTGCGCGTAGTGGTGGAGATTTCTCTGGTGCGATGAATGCCTATCTCTCAAGTGTTGCCTTTAAGAAAACACCGCCTAAGCTCGTGATCTGGGAAATTCCAGAGCGAGTGTTACAGCAGTCGGCTTCAAAGGATTCAATTCAATAAGACGGTGTGATGAAAAGAGTTTGCCTTGAATTCGCTTGATTGTTTGATTTGTCAAAGCTCACTCGCGATTGGATGTTGATGACTTAGCCTTGGGCGGCGGTTAGCGCAAAAAACTGCCAAATCGTGCAAGGGTTTGTTGACTTTGCATTTATCACTTTGCGCTAAGGGCAGAACTGCTCTGAACGCTGTTAAGGTTTACACCTAGCGTACTTGGGATGCAAGAAATGGCTGTGCAACATGTTGGCAATGAAATTTCCGTCTGGGTCGCTCGGCGAATGTACGCCTTGCTGTTTGGATTGGTGATTGTTCTGTGCGGCTTGGGCTGGGCGCTTTATGCTGGTGCCTCACTGCTTTGGCTGGCCGTCAGTGCGTTTGCGATATTGGCCGCGACGGGTTTTGTGCTGTACTTGAATCAAGCTCAGCTTCGTAGCTTTTCAAAAGATATTCACACACGATTGCACGATATCGTGTCGTTAAGCCACGATATCATTGCCGGTAAGAATGTACCGGTGACAGCAGATGCCCCTAAAGACGTGATCACTCATGTGACCGAGTCAATCTATGCGTTGTTGATTGAACAGCAAGGAAAAATCGGTAAGCTACGTATTACCGATCACGTCTTTACGACGGCGGGCGAAGCGATCTTAGTGAGCGATGTTGATGGAAAGATTGTCGATGTCAATCCACAGTTACTGAAGATCACTGGGTACGCTAGAGAGCAGCTGATTGGTCGACCTGCGGGCATGCTGTATCGTAACAATGCTGCGCAAAACAGTTCAGTGCAAATTCGAGACGGATTAATTGACTTAGGCCACTGGCGCGGCGAAACCGTGTTCGTTGATCGCAGTGACTGTGCAATCCCAGTACTGTTGTCGGTCTCGAAAATAACTGATCAGCAGGGAGTGCGGCAGGGCTACGTCTCGATCTTTGCAGATATTCGCCACACCAAAGAGGTTGAGGCGAAGCTGCGGCAACTCACCACGACGGATCGTCTGACTCAGTTGCCAAACTATGCGATGTTTAGTCAGACGTTACAAGAACGCATTGCAAATCCCGAACTCAACACTAAGCAATTTCTCTTTCTATTTTTGAATATCGATCGTTTGCGAACGATTAATGACAGGCACGGGCCTGAGAACGGCGATAAATTGATTGCTCAGGTTTCGGCTTATCTTGAAATGGTCTTGCCTAACGGATCAGTTTTGTGTCGTCGTTCAGGAGATGAATTCATTGCTGTGGTTGAGGTTGAGCAAGTGCAATTTCTTGATCAACTTAAAGCCGCGCTGTCTCACATTGTGGTTAGTGTTCCGACGATGGTCGATGAACAGGCATATTCGTTGAGTTTAAGTGCTGGCGGTGCGGTGTATCCAGACCAGGCAAAAACACTCAACGAATTGTTACTCGCGGCCGATGCTGCGCTTCAGTTGTCTAAAGAACAGGGTAGGGCGCGTTTGACCTGGTTCACCGAGGCCTTAGGCGATCTTGTCTCGCGCAGACGGTTTCTTGAAGAAAAACTCTCGTTGGCGATTACCTCTGACTTGGTTAAACCGTTTTATCAACCAGAGGTTGATATGCGCACCGGAAAAATCATTGGTTTCGAGGCGCTCGCGCGCTGGGATGATGATGTCTTTGGCGTCGTATCGCCAGCCGAGTTTATTGTGATCGCCGAAGAAGGACGGCTCATCGAACGTCTGAGCGGTTCGTTGTTATCGCAAGTGCTCTCTGATTTGCCGACGATTATTAAGGCATTTCCTGGCTCTAAAGTCGCCTTTAACGCCTCACCACAGTTGTTTCGCGATCGCACGTTGCTTGGTTTGCTGACCAAAGATTTGCACGAAAGGCCTGAAATTCTAGAAGGCCTTGAAATCGAAGTGACTGAAAGTCACGCGGCCGATTCTGCAGCAGAAATCTTTGGACAGCTGAAATCGATTCGTACCCTGGGTGTTGAGGTGGCAATTGATGACTTTGGAACAGGTTATTCATCGTTTGCACGACTGGCCAATATGCCAATCAATCGCCTAAAGATTGATTCGGGCTTTATCTCTGCGCTACACGACTCAACGCAAAAGAAGATCATCATTGCAATTATTAATCTTGCAAAGACATTAGATCTTGAAGTA
The DNA here is from genome assembly GCA_029866055.1 of Burkholderiaceae bacterium. GTDB lineage: Bacteria > Pseudomonadota > Gammaproteobacteria > Burkholderiales > Burkholderiaceae_B > Zwartia. The sequence goes on along the minus strand of JARXAG010000097.1, from coordinate 4,597 downwards.
ACGGCCGAAGGCGTCGAGAACGCAGAGCAACAACAGGCCTTGATCGCTGCTGGCTGCCATCGTGCGCAGGGCTGGTTATATTCAAAAGCACTACCTTTGGCTGACGTACTTAAACTACAACCTTATCTTTGAGCGCAACCAAAGTTGAGATATCTTGTTGCCTTTGTAGCAGATGGGCGGGCACTGTTCTCTCAATTCAAATTGCGTAGAGTTTCAAGACGGCTGTTGATTTGGGTTATGGTGCTGGTGGCTGCTGGATTCATTATTGCAAGCGCCTTGTTCAACGCGACGAGTCGTCACGCGACTGCTGTCAAGCTTTGGTCAAAACAACTATCGCATCAAACGTTGGTGTTGGCCGAACAAGCGAACCAATCGCTGTTTTCGGCCGAAGTGGTGTTAGATGCACTTTCAGATACGATCATCGAACAAGCGGTGAACACCGATCAAAGCACAACCGAGGTACAGGGTGACCTGATTGTGCGCCAGGTCTTGCAGGATAAGGTTCTGGTCAATCGACTGATTGAAGCGATTAGCGTGGTGTTGCCGAACGGTCGCGTCGTCAGTTCGTCAGACCATGATGTCTCGTACTTTGATGTTGAGCAGCACAAAGGCGAATTTGTCCAAGTCTCCCCACGTTTTTCAAGCGCCATCTTTCTCGGCCCCCCGAGGTTTGATGACAAGACAAGAAAATGGTTATTTGATTTATTGCGTGAAGTGAAGAATCGTGACGGTTCAACTCTAGCGTGGCTGCGCGTCGCAGTGTCATTACAGACGTTTTCTGAGCTATACGAAAAGGTAGTTCAAGACCTGGGGCCAGGCGCTTCGGTGAGTTTGTACCGCAGCGATTACACGCTGTTGGCACGCTGGCCCTCGGTCGAAGCGTTGGTTGGTGTTCAAAATTTAAATAGTGCGACTCAAACGCTGATTGGCGTGCAAAAATTGACGCAGGGTGTTTTGGTGACGGATTCTGAGCGGTTGACAGAATCAAAGAGTACCGAGTTGCGCCTGGTTGCCGTGCGTCGCGTCGAACAGTTTCCTTTGATCGTCACAAGCATCATTACGCGTGATCTATTTTTAAAAGAATGGGATGACGTTGTGCGTAAAATTCTGTGGCGCTCAGGTTTAGCGCTCTTTCTGCTTGGCTTGGGCGCTTGGTGGTTGCTGCGGTCTGATACACAATTACAGCTTGAGTTAAAAGATCGTCAGTTCGCGCAAGAGGCGTTACGCAAGGCTCATGAAGAGCTTGAGTCGCGAGTGCTAGAACGTACGAGGGCGCTTCGCTTAGAGGTCGCCGAGCGGCGACGCGTCGAGCGCGAGTTGGTGAGCGCCAATGCTTTGACGTACGCGATTTCACATCGTGCCGGGATGGCTGAAGTGGCTAACAGCGTGTTGCACAACGTTGGCAATGTCTTAAATAGTGCAAACGTGTCAGCATTGATTTTGTACGAACAGCATAAAACAACGTCGCTGAAGGATTTTCCGTTAGCGATCAGTTTGATGACGGCCCACCGAAACGACTTGGCGCAATACTTGCTACAAGATCCGCAGGGTCGTCAGCTGCCCGAGTATCTGACGCTGTTGGCTGATGTGTGGGAGACCGAGTACGCGAATGCCATCAAAGAACTTGAGCAACTGATGCTGAGTATGCAGCACATTAAAGAGATCGTTGCGCGCCAACAGTCGCTGAGTGGTCAAGGCGGCCTTAAAGTACAAATGAATTTGAAGGACGTGTTGCATGACGCAATTTCACTTGTGGCGGTGCAATTAAAAGAATCTGAAATTGAGGTGACTTGTCAGGTCGGCGATGCGGTATTGTGGATGGGTGATCGTATCAAATTGACTCAAATTATCCTAAATATTGTGATGAATGGACAGCAGGCGATTATGGCTTCGGTTGAAAGAAATATACGTCGATTGCAGATCCAGGTCAGTCAAGGCCATGACCACACGTTACGCATTGATTTCACAGATAATGGCATTGGTATGACTGAGGCGACTCTGAGTGGTCTATTCTCTTATGGGTTCACGACAAAAGAGAACGGTCACGGCCTTGGTCTGCACGCCAGTGCCGTCGCTGCCCATGAGATGGGCGGCACGCTGACAGCCCAAAGCGATGGTATGTATTTGGGCTCGACTTTTAGTTTGACCCTTCCGATTGATCGAACTGCAGTCCAACCAGAACAGGTTGATATGTCATGATGTTGCAAGAAAATCTACCAAAACTACAAGAAAATCTGCCAAGACGGATCTTAGTTGTTGATGACAACATTGCGATTGGTGAAGACTTTTTGAAAGTGTTGGCTGTTCGTTCTGTCAAGAGTGTTCAGCTGAAAGATATGGCGGCTGGCTTATTCGGCCGTGAACCGCCCGTTAAGTTTCACGAGATTGAGTATCGCATCGATGTTGCGACGCGCGGGCAAGAAGGGCTTGAGCGTGTTCGCGAGGCCCAAGAACAAAACGACCCTTACTCGTTGGTATTTGTCGATATGCGGATGCCTAACGGCTGGAATGGCATCGAAACGACGCAACGTATGTGGCAACTCGACCCGCAGTTGCATGTGGTGTTGTGTACGGCATTCTCAGATTTTTCTTGGGGTGAGATCCGTGAACAACTTGAAAATAGTGACAGGTTTTTGATTCTAAAAAAACCGTTTGACAATATCGAAGTTCAACAAATTGCTGATTCACTCACGAGTAAAGCACTCTCTGAGCGGTCTCTGCGCGAGACGGATCGCGAATTACGTAAGCGCATCGAGCAACTGCGCTTGCTCGAGGCGACGGTCACCTATGTGAACGACGGCGTGTGGGTGACAGACGTCGATCTGACGAACGGGCCGAAAGTTATTTTTGCTAACGATGCTTTGTCCAAGATGTCGGGCGTCGCACGCGAGCAGCTTCTTGGTCAGCGTCCTCCGCTGCTAAAGCCTGGTCAGCTCGATCCGTTAGAACTCGCGGCAGTGAGTGCGGCCTTTAGCGAACGAAAGCCGCTGAGTGTTGAAGTGCTGACGTACGCCAATCCAAAGCAGCCTAGCTGGATTGCCTTAGACGTCGTACCGCTCTTTAACGAACAAGCCGTCTGTACAAATTTTGTTGGCGTACAGCGCGATATTTCGATGCAAAAGCAAGCAGCACAAAAAATTGAACAACTCGCGTTTACGGATGCCCTGACTGGCTTGGCGAATCGTCGTATGCTGACCGCACGCCTGAGTGAAGCGTTGCAATCTTGTTTGGATGAGCACAACTATGGTGCGTTGATTTATTTGGATCTGGACAATTTTAAAAATGTGAATGATGCCTTTGGTCATCAACAAGGGGATCAATTTTTAATCGAGGTCAGTCACCGTTTGTTGAGTTGCGTGCGAGCCGATGAAACGGTGGCACGGATTGGCGGAGACGAGTTTGTGCTGTTGCTCAGAAATCTTGGTGCCGACCACGCTTTGTCTGGTGCCAGAGCGCTCGCAGCTGTGCAGCGTATTTTAGGTTTACTGTCGACTCCGATTGAGTTGCAAGGAACTGCGCACGATTCTTCTGCCAGCGCCGGGGTGATCTTGATTGGAGATCGGCAGGCGAGCGCAGAGGTATTGTTACAAAATGCAGATATGGCGATGTATCAGGCTAAGGCCCAAGGCAAGGACACTTTTCGTTTCTTTGATGCGCAGATGCAAGCAAGCCTCGACGAGCGTTTGCTGATGGCAAATGAATTGCGACAAGCGATTCAAGGCAAGCAGCTTCACTTACACTTTCAACCTCAAATTGATTCAAACCTCAAGGTCAGTGGGGCTGAAGCTTTGTTGCGCTGGAAAAATCCGACTTACGGCAATATTTCGCCTGGTCTGTTTGTGCCGCTTGCAGAAAAAATCGGTTTTATCAAACAACTTGGTGGTTGGGTACTTGAGCAATCTTGTATTGAATTATCTCGGTGGTCGCAGGTAGAGCATATGCGTGAACTCAAGTTAGCTGTCAACATCAGCCCGATGCAGTTTCAGCAACCAGACTTTACAGAGACGGTGTTGAGTGCGCTAAAAGCCAGTGGGGCGCCACCCGAACGGCTGAAGCTCGAGCTGACTGAAAGCATGCTGGTTAATGATTTGGGTGATGTCAATCGCAAGATTGCTTCGCTCAAAGATATTGGTATTGCGGTGTCACTAGATGACTTTGGTACGGGCTATTCGTCGCTCAATTATCTAAAGCGCTTGTCGCTTGATCAGCTAAAAATCGATCAGTCGTTTGTGCGCGATATGCTGACCGATGCGCACGGTGCCGCGATCGCACGTACCATCGTCACGCTTGGACACTCGTTGGGGTTAGAGGTCATAGCCGAGGGCGTAGAAACTTTAGGGCAGCAAGAGTTCTTGCAAGATATCGGTTGCCTGGCGTTTCAAGGGTATTTGTATAGCAGGCCAATCCCTGCGCATGACTTTGAGAGTTTTGCACGCTTACACATGCACTAACTGTGTATGCCCCAAAGAGGTGCAGGATGTCTTCTTTGCAGACAAGGGTAAACCCGCATAATATTTGCCCTCGCGCAAGCATCGTTTGAACTTGGCCTAGGGTGGGAGTTTTATTCTGTAAGGTTGTGACTGACGTGTTCATTTTT
>JARXAG010000127.1 GCA_029866055.1 Burkholderiaceae bacterium | reverse complement strand
AAACACGGCTCCACCTTTTTGCGCCAAGCCCGCCATATCCAGCACCGAGCCCGCTTTGCCCTCAAGATGGGCCGCCATCCCAAGCAACTGACCAATCGTGACCACACCTGTGCCACCTACCCCCGCCACAAAAATACCGTAAGAGCCCGTCAATTGAAGCAGTTCTGGGTTTGGCACTGCCTGCGCATGAGTGTCATTCGCCTCAATCAGCTTGGGCCGACGCAACTGCCCACCTTCAACAGTCACCAAGCTCGGGCAAAAGCCTTTCAAGCATGAATAGTCTTTGTTACAGCTCGATTGATTGATCACACGCTTGCGCCCAAGCTCTGTTTCAAGCGGTTCAATCGACAAGCAGTTTGATTGCGTTGAACAATCACCACAACCCTCACACACGCGTGAATTAATCACCACACGGCGCGCAGGATCAGGATAGGCCCCGCGTTTGCGCCGACGCCGTTTTTCAGTCGCGCAGGTTTGGTCGTAAATCAGGGTAGTCACACCAGGCACTTCACGCAATTCTTTTTGAACGCGATCAAGTTCATCACGATGCACCACTGGCACACCGCCGGGCAGGCCAGCCATCTGTGTATATTTTTCAGGCTCGTCGGTCACCACCACGACTCGACCCACACCTTCTGCGAGCACTTGGGCCGCCATCACCGGCACGGTGATTTGACCATCAACAGGCTGGCCACCTGTCATGGCAACCGCATCATTAAATAAAATCTTGTAAGTGATGTTGACGTTAGCCGTCACTGCAGCACGGATGGCCAATAGCCCTGAATGAAAATACGTGCCATCACCCAGATTGACGAACACGTGATTTTCATTCGTAAACGGAGACTGTCCGATCCAAGGTGCGCCCTCGCCGCCCATTTGGGTAAAGACATGTGTGCTGCGATCCATCCACAGCGCCATATAGTGACAGCCAATCCCAGCCATCGCCCGAGACCCTTCGGGCACACGCGTTGAGGTGTTGTGTGGACACCCAGAACAAAACCACGGTTTGCGCTCGGCCACCACGCGCGGGCGTGCCAACTCAAGTTCACGTGCCGCAATAAAGGCTAACCGAGCTTCGATCTGTGTACGGACCTGTGAAGGTAACTCAAGCCGTAATAAGCGAGTGGCAATCGCACGCGCCACCATAGACGGAGAAAATTCGTAATGCGCCGGCAATAGCCAAGGGCTTTGCGGCACCGCCCATTCGCCACCATCTTTATCGTCGAATTTACCCACCACACGCGGGATTTTCTTACCGCTTCCAATCCAACCAAAGAGCTCTTCTTTGACTTGATACTCGAGCATCTGTCGCTTTTCTTCGACAACCAAGATCTCATCAAGGTTTTCTGCAAAGCTGAGTAGCCCAGTCGATTCAAGCGGCCACACCATTCCCACTTTAAAAAGCCGCACACCGATTTGTTGACAGACCTCGGGCGTTAACCCTAGATCAAGCAAGGCCTGCGTCGTGTCTAAGTACGCCTTGCCTGAGGTGATGATGCCAAAACGTGCCTGCGCATCCGGTACGGACCACAGTTGGCGATTCAAGCCGTTCGCGCGAGCAAAGGCTAACGCAGCATACAGTTTTTGATCAAGCAGACGCGCCTCTTGGGCGAGAGGCGTGTCGCCAAGGCGGATATTCAAACCACCTTCTGGGAGCACAAAATCTTGCGGAAGATTGACTTGAACACGTTCAGGATCTACGTCGACTGTGGCTGAGACCTCGACAATATCGGTAATGCACTTCATCCCCACCCACAGGCCTGCATAGCGACTCATTGCCCAACCCAGCACCCCATAATCAAGGATCTCTTGCACGCTAGCGGGAAACAAAACCGGTATGCCGCAAGCCTTCAAAATATGATCACTTTGATGAGGCAAGGTGGACGACTTTGCAGAATGGTCATCACCCGCAACAACCAGTACGCCGCCTCGCGGTGAGGTGCCGGCAGCATTGGCATGCTTAAACACGTCACCACACCGATCAACACCGGGGCCTTTTCCGTACCAAAGACCAAAGACGCCATCATATTTGGCGCCTTCAAACATATTGACCTGCTGAGAGCCCCACACTGAGGTCGCAGCTAAATCTTCATTGACGCCTGGCTGAAACACCACATGGTGTTGTTTGAGTCGGTCGGCGGCCTTCCAGAGGTTTTGATCCAAGCCGCCTAGCGGCGAACCCCGATAGCCAGAAATAAACCCCGCCGTGTTCAGTCCGTCGCGCTGATCGCGAACGCGTTGATTCATCGGCAAGCGCACAAGCGCATGCACACCGCTGAGCCACGCGCGGCCTGAAGCAAGATCGTATTTGTCGTCTAACTTGACGGCGTTTAAGGCCTGCAACTGTTTGTCTGAAAACGGGGCATTCATTTGTCTCGACTCCTTTTGAGTAGTGTGGCCCGCTGCCATTGACGTCGATCGCTCTTGTGAAGAAACTTAGTCACCCCGGGCAAGTATTTAAGGCTTGGGATACGTCTTATTCAATTGACGTTAGCTCTGTTTTAACCCCGTCTGGGCGCTGCGGCAAGTCCTGTCTGAGACAGGCATAATGCAACGCTAGTACCCTCAAGCCCCAGAACGCTGATGTGACAGAAGAAAGATATGAAAATCGCCTCTCGCTTAGTAGCGTGGCAACGCAAGCACGGTCGCCACGGCCTGCCCTGGCAACACACGCGCGACCCCTATCGAGTGTGGCTCTCTGAGATCATGTTGCAACAAACTCAAGTCACTGCAGTACTTGATTATTACCAACGTTTTCTGAGCCAGTTTCCGACCGTCAAGGCGTTAGCTGAGGCACCCGCTGACCAAGTGATGGCACAGTGGGCGGGGCTAGGCTATTACGCTCGTGCTCGAAATCTGCACGCCTGTGCCAAGCAAGTGATGAGCACTTGGAACGGAAAATTTCCGCCCGATGCTTCGGGCTTGGCTACCCTACCCGGTATCGGCCCCTCGACTGCGGCTGCGATCGCCGCCTTTTGCTACGGCGAGCGCGCGGCAATACTCGACGGTAACGTCAAGCGCGTGTTAGCGCGACTCTTTGCGATAGAAGGCGACCCCACAAGTCGGCCTACTGAGCTGCAACTGTGGTCACTGGCGCGCGACCTCGTCCCCACCGCTCGCGCTTGCGCGGCAGACCCCGACTTAATGTCGGCTTATACCCAAGGCTTGATGGATCTGGGTGCAACAGTGTGCACCCGTGGTCGCCCCAAGTGCGAGGCATGCCCTCTTAAAAAAGACTGTCTGGCTTTGCTACAAGGACGGTGCGACGAACTGCCTTGGCCTCGTACACGTAAAGTCTTACCTGAGCGTAGCACCGCAATGTTGATTGCGCATCGACCAGGCTACCTCTTGCTCGTGCAACGACCAACAACAGGCATCTGGGGTGGCCTCTGGAGCCTGCCTGAATGCGACCCAGCGCTTGAACCGATACAGGCCTGTGAACGACTCGGCTTAGCCCTCAACACAGCAGACACGCTGGCCGAATTTGTACACGTCTTTACCCATTATCGACTGACGATTCGCCCTCACCTCGTTCAAATAAAACCAGATCGTTCGGCGCATGCTGACAGGGCTGCACGTTTAATGAATGGAGGCGAATGGGTATCACTGAGCAATCTTCACGAGCGCGGGCTACCCGCGCCGGTACGCAAATTGTTAGATGGATTGCTCGCAGCAGGATTACTCGCTTAGCCCGAGGGATGAGGCGGTCTGTATTTACTGATGCTCATTAATATGCCGCAAGCGATTCCGATTGTCAGCAAAGCAGTGCCACCATAGCTCAACAACGGCAAAGGCACACCCACGACCGGCAAAATACCCGTGACCATCCCCACATTCACGAACACATAAATAAATAGCACCATTGTCAGCGCACCGGCAAGCAGCCGCTCACCGTAGTTCGGGGCGCCCACCGCGATCACCAATCCTCTAAAAATCAATAGTAGGTAGAGCACTAGCAAGGTCACACCACCATATAAACCAAACTCTTCAGCAAACACCGCAAAGATAAAATCGGTAGTTCGCTCAGGGATAAAGTCCAAATGGGTCTGCGTTCCATTCATGTAACCTTTGCCATACACACCACCTGCACCGATCGCGATCATCGATTGGATCGTATGGAACCCTTTGCCGAGCGGATCTGTACTAGGGTCAAGCAGAGTGCAAATTCGATTTTTTTGATAGTCATGCAGTACCACCCAATCAAACTTATCAGCACATAATGTCTCTTGATTAGCATAGATCGCACCTAGCCCGATCGCACCAATTAACATCACGGGGATCAAAAATTTAAAGGATATCCCAGCAAAATAAATGACAAAAAAACCTGCGCCAAACACAAGGATAGCGGTGCCTAAATCGGGCTGCTTCACAATCAGCAAAAACGGTATCAGCAACAGCACGGTTGACACACACAAATCTAAAAACTTCATGGGGCCTTCGCGCGTGTGAAAATACCAAGCCAACATCAGCGGCAAGGCTATCTTCATCATTTCTGAGGGTTGGATTCGCGTGATGCCTAGGTTCAACCAGCGCGTCGCCCCTTTACTGGTTTCACCCACAAACATGACTGCCAACAGTAAGATGATCCCCAAAACGTAAAACGGCACCGCTAGTTTCAAAATCCATTGCGGCGGTGTCATCGCCATTATCCACATCGCGATAAAGGCCACATAAAAATTACGCGCTTGGTCAGCAAAACGAGCGTCGGTGCCACCCACAGCAGAATGCATCACTAACATGCCCACTGCGCAGAGCAATAACAAAATCAGCATTAAGGGCCAATCAATTGACGTGAGGCTACGAAACACCATTCTAAAAATAATTTTCATGGCACCGCCCTTGGCGTCGCGGCGACAAGAGGAGCCTGCGGCACGACGACTTCGGTACGCCGAACCGGTGTCGTACTGCCCGGAGGGGGCTGAGTCTTTGCGTCACGCAACAACCAGGCGTCAAAGACTTTACGCACGATAGGTGCAGCAACGCTGCCCCCCCAACCCGCATTTTCTACCACCACCGCAATCGCAATTTTGGGCTGATTGGCCGGAGCGAAGGCCATAAACAACGAATGATCACGCAACCGCTCATCGATCGCACTACTTTGATATTTAGCACCACGCAAACTGTACACCTGAGCGGTACCGGTTTTGCCAGCCGTGGTGTACGGCGCACCAACAAACGCCGCCGCCGCCGTACCAGACACCGTCACCTCGGCCAACGCACGCTTAATCACCTGAATATTCTCTTTTTTTAGCGCAATTTTATGAGCCGCCTCGACCACGGTTTGTGTCTGCTCATCGGTACGTGGGTTTTTAATGGTACGCACCAAATGCGGTTTCATATAAACACCATCGTTTGCCAGCACGGCCGTTGCCTGTGCGAGTTGCATCAACGTGAACGAGTTATAGCCCTGACCCACGGCAATTGATATTGTTTCACCTGCATACCAACGTTGTTGATCGCGATTTTTATAGGCCGCTCGCTTCCAGTCAGTCGAAGGTAAGATGCCGCGCCTCTCACCTTCAATGTCAATCCCCGTCAGTTGACCGAACCCAAATGGTTTCATGAAGTCATGCAGATTGTTCACACCAATTTCTGGGCCAAGCGAATAAAAATACGTGTCAGACGACACCACCAAGGCCCGATGCATATCAAGCGTACCAAACGCTGTCGAGCCCGAATTTCTAAAGCGCTGCCCACCAAACTCAAAATAACCAGGATCCGAGATGACCTCATTTGCCCGTCGCTTATTCAACTCAAGTGCGGCGAGTGCCACAAACGGTTTATACGTCGAACCAATCGGATAGGTACCGTATACGGGACGATTAATTAAGGGGTGATCGGGCGATTCGTTCAAGAGTCGCCAGCTTTCGACGTCGATACCATCGATAAAGAGATTGGGGTCAAAAGAGGGCTGTGACACAAACGCGAGCACGTCACCGGTTGCTGGTTCGATGGCGACCAACGCACCTCGCAAGTCTTTAAACGCCTCTTCGGCAATGCGTTGCAACCCCATATCCAAAGACAAGACCAAATTTGAGCCAGGCGTCGGATCCACCCGTCTGAGCACTCTCACAGGTTTACCTCGCGAAGTCACTTCGAGCTCTTCAAGGCCTGCCTTTCCATGCAAAACTGTCTCGTAAGTTTTTTCGATCCCCTTTTTGCCAATAATATCGGTACCGCGATAGTTGCCAGTTTCACCACGCTCTTCGAGGGCTGCAACGTCGCTTTCTGAGATGCGTCCTACATAGCCAACAACGTGCCCGGCAGACTTACCTTGCGGGTACTCACGCACCCAACGTGCGCGCAACTGCACGCCAGCAAATCGCAAAGCATTGGCCGAAAAAAAAGCTGCCTCTGTTTCATTTAAATTATTACGCAAGACGATACTTGCGTACTTACCAGATTCAGCAGCACGTCTTTTAAAGCGTCGTTGCTCGGCCGTACTGATAAACACGATTGGTGTTAGCGCTGCAAACAGCTCATCGAGATTACCCGCTCGAGCAGGCACCACCTCTAGCGTGTAACTCAAATAATTTCTAGCAAGTACCTCGCCATTACGATCGACAATTTCACCCCGGCGCGGAGCGATAGGCACCACCGCCAAACGATTGCTGTCAGCACGGGCAGACAATCCCTCGTGCCGATCAACCTGTAGCACCCAAAATCGCAACGACAACACACAAAAACAACAGACCGCAAACAAACCCGCCACGACGACTCGTAACGTAAAGTTGTTTTTTTGTTGCTGATCGTTTTTCTTAAAATCGAACATGTCTGTTGGGTATCAGCTTACTGTCGTCTCGGGGTCTTGCAATCGATGCTGGGGCATTAATAACAACCACGCGAACAAGGGCCAGAGTGCCACGGTCAAGAGGGCTGCAAACAGCCACGACCAACCGGGCCACGCACTCACAAGAAAAGCGCCAAGTAACGCTCCGAGTGCTTTAATCACCACCCATAGTGGCAGCAAGTGCACGGCTTGACTCACCAACCCAAAGCGCAGCAACCTTCGTTGCAATGACTGTGCGACAAACACTGTCAGGGTGTAAGTCAGGGCTTGTAGACCCAAGGGACCCACATCATGCACATCCATGACCAAGCCAAAAGCAAACGCGGTGAGTAAGCCGATTCGTCGCGCATCGTGCAACGACCAAAATACTATCACCAACAACAGCAAATCAGGCGACATCGGCCACGTGCGCCAAGGCAGCAAAGAGAGCAGCCAAACACCGATTAGGGTCGCCCAGACAAATATCAGGCTTGTAGCGTGGTCGATTGGATTTGGGCCAACTGGGCGTGGCATCGGCACAGGCGGGGGCGCACCACCCTCACGCGAAGACCTCGTCACCTTACTTCGATTTCGATCTTGCACGAGGAACCTCCGTTGACGCCGCTGGCTTAACAGAACTAACCGCCAAGTCAGTCTCGATTGGCACCTGCAAAACCAAAAATTGCCGATACCGCTCTGGGTGCGAGGATGGCAGCGCTTCGGCGCGCGCGAAACCCGAGGCTGAACTGCGCTGGACCTGATCAATGCGTCCGACCGAAAGCCCTGGCGGGAACACCCCACCTACGCCACTGGTGACCAGCACGTCGCCTTCACGAATATCGGCATCAGAGGAAAAATAGCGCACCTCGACTTTGCCCGGAGTCGTTGAACCAAAGGCGATCAACCGTAAACCATTACGCAATACCTGGACGGGTATTGAAATAATTTCGTCGGTCAACACAGCCGCTTCGGAGGTCATCGGCGAAACACGGGTGATCTGCCCCACCACCCCTCCCTCATCCAGAATCGGCATCCCGACTGAGATACCGGCGCGGCTACCTTTGTTAAAGACCAATCGACGACTAAAAGTATTGGCGGGTTCGTATAGAACCTCAACCACCACAGAGGGATGCTCTGCGGCTTTTTCAAAAACACCTAAGAGCCGCCGCAGTTGCGCGTTCTCGGCGTTTAACAGTGCGGCATTGGTGGTTACCTGCGCCAACTCGATACGTTGTTTTTGCAAAGCCTCAGTTTCAGATTGAATCAAAGCCGCGGCATCAAACCAGTCATGACCGATCGAAATGATGTCACGCGGAAACATGACAAAACGTTGAAACGGATACAACGTCGCCGACAACAATTCACGCACAGGGTTCGTAGTTTTATAAGTCGCATCGGTAAACAACAATGCGAAAGATACCAACACGAGCAGCGTCAGTTTCACTTCAGCGGCCGGGCCGCGTCGAAAAAGCCTGAGGGTGACGGGTCGTTGCATGATGGCTCGGTACTTAATCGCTCACCGCTTGGGCGCTGTAGGCGCCGGTTGCGTTGCTTTCGCGCAGCTGCCTACTTGGCGCCTCACCGCCTGTCGATACGCGGTACGACTAGTCGTTAATAAAAATTGCGCCAAGTTTTTCAAGGTGCTCGAGGGCATCGCCACAACCACGCACCACGCACGTCAAGGGATCGTCGGCCACGATCACAGGCAGACCGGTCTCTTCTTGTAGTAAACGATCAAGATCACGCAACAAGGCACCGCCGCCCGTCAAAGAAATTCCCTTGTCGGTAATATCAGCGCCAAGCTCGGGCGGTGTGTTCTCGAGTGCAATTTTGACCGCTGAGACGATTTGGTTCAATGGGTCAGTCAGGGACTCGAGGATTTCGTTGGAAGACACCGTAAAGCTGCGCGGGACGCCTTCTGCCAAGTTGCGACCTTTCACCTCGATCTCGCGGACCTCAGAACCAGGAAATGCGGACCCGATCTGCTTTTTGATGTGCTCAGCAGTGGGTTCACCAATGAGCATGCCATAGTTACGCCGAATGTAATTAACGATCGCTTCGTCAAATTTGTCGCCGCCCACACGAACAGAGCCCTTGTAAACCATACCGCCTAGTGAAATCACCGCAACTTCGGTCGTGCCGCCACCGATATCAACCACCATCGAGCCACTAGCGTCTGATACGTTGAGCCCGGCGCCAATCGCGGCAGCCATCGGCTCTTCGATCAGGTACACCTGACTAGCGCCTGCACCTAAGGCGGATTCACGAATGGCACGGCGCTCGACCTGCGTTGAGCCGCAAGGTACGCAGACGATAATTCGCGGGCTCGGCGCAAACATATTGCGAGGATGCACCATACGAATAAACTGCTTTAGCATTTGCTCGGTCACGGTGAAGTCGGCAATCACACCATCTTTCATGGGGCGAATCGCCTCAATATTGCCCGGAACACGCCCGAGCATCTGCTTCGCCTCGCGCCCCACAGCCTGAATGATTTTTTTACCGCCGGGGCCGCCATCGTGACGAATCGCAACCACCGAAGGCTCGTCGAGCACAATACCCTTGCCACGAACGTAAATGAGAGTGTTGGCGGTACCAAGATCGATCGCCATATCACTTGAAAAATAACTACGCAGGAATCCGAACATGAGAGCCCAGCCAGAATAAAAGTTGATGCACGTAACATGCCGTGAATAGCCTGCCATCATAACTTATAATTCTGTTTCGATCGGCAAAATGAGCTAACGTCAAGCTCGCAAAGCTACGAAGCCAGAACCACTCTGATGAAACCGGTTTGCCCTTTTCAGAATCAGGCGCTGGCTGAGATGGTTTGTACGGGCTGAATCGAGCTCTGCCCTCGATGTTTGCCTTTTACATTCAGGCATATGCCCTGCACCGCGTGTTTTGGCGGTGTTTTGCGCTTGAACCCGCCTTTTATTTTTAAAAAAAAGCGACTTATGGCTATTACTGAACAAGAAGTCACCCGTATCGCCCGGCTAGCCCGCCTGACCTTGTCGGCCGAACAAAACACGCAGGCCCAAGGTGATCTGACCAAAATTCTTGGGCTGATTCAAGAGCTTCAGGCGGTCGACACCCGCGGAGTCGAGCCACTCGCTCACCCCTTATCTGCACTGCGTGACGTCCACTTGCGACTGCGAGAAGACGTCATCACCGAGGTGTCCTCACCCGAGCGGCGCGAGGCGCTCATGGTCAACGCGCCAGGCAAGGCAGAGGGGCTATTTTTGGTTCCAAAGGTGATTGAATAAATGAGCGCTGTACTTCACAACTTTCCAACATTGGCCAGCCTCCAAGGCGCATTAGCGCAGGGCAAACTCAGTGCGACCGAGCTAGCCCAAGATTGCCTCAAACAGATTCAGGCCCAACAGGCGCTCAATGCCTTTGTACATATCGACGCAGAACTCACCCTTGCGCAAGCACGCGCTGCCGATGCCAGTCGTGCCACGGGCATGGCGGGCCCCTTATCCGGCATCCCGATTGCCCACAAAGATGTGTTTGTGACGCAAGGCTGGCGCAGTACAGCCGGCAGCAATATGCTTAAGCACTACGTCAGTCCGTTTGACGCGACCGTTGTCAACAAGTTGCTGACCGCAGGCTGCGTCAGCTTAGGCAAATTGAACTGCGACGAGTTCGCCATGGGTTCGGGCAACGAGCATTCTGCCTTCGGGCCTGCCCATAACCCTTGGGATGTCGATTGCGTACCAGGTGGGTCTTCAGGCGGCTCAGCCGCCGCCGTAGCAGCCCGACTGGTTTTCGCGACGACCGGCACAGACACCGGGGGCTCGGTACGCCAACCCGCGGCGCTCTGTGGGGTAAGCGGCATCAAGCCCACTTACGGCACAGTCTCGCGCTACGGCATGATTGCCTACGGCTCAAGCTTGGATCAAGCCGGCGTCCTGGCGCCAGCGGCAGCCGATCTGGTTGCCTTGCTCGACACCATCAGTGGCTTTGACGTCCGCGACGCCACCAGTGCTGAGCAATGCCACGGCGTGCCCAATGCACCTGGCCGCATCCAAAGCGAATTCGACAAAGCGAGTGCTCACTTTTATGCTCAAGCTTCATTACCGCTAAAGGGATTGCGTATTGGCGTGCCCACAGAGTTTTTTGGTGAGGGGCTTTCGTCTGAAGTCGGTGCGGCCATCGAGGCAGCGTTAGTTCAATTCGAGCAACTTGGCGCCCAGCGTGTTTCCATCTCTTTACCACGCACGCGCTTATCAATTCCGGCCTATTACGTCATCGCCCCCGCCGAAGCCTCTAGCAATCTCTCGCGCTATGACGGCGTGCGCTACGGGCATCGCAGCGACTCATATACCGATCTTGCTGACATGACCGGCCGTTCGCGTGCCGAGGGCTTTGGTACAGAGGTCAAACGCCGTATTCTTGTCGGCACCTATGTGCTCTCGCACGGTTATTACGACGCCTACTACCTGCAAGCTCAACGTTTACGCCGCATGATCGCCGACGATTTTCAGGCCGCATTTACACAAAAATGCGACGTCATTATGGGCCCAGTCACACCCACAGTCGCCAAGGCGATTGGCGACAATCAAGACGATCCCACCGCAGACTGGTTAGCCGACGTCTATACGCTCGGTTTGAACCTTGCCGGATTACCCGGCATGTCTGTTCCCTGCGGTTTTGGTCAAAGCGCTGCAGGCAAACCCTTGCCGATCGGCTTGCAAATCATTGGCGACTATTTTGATGAAGGTCGACTGCTAGCGATTGCGCATCAATATCAACTTGCCACCGACTGGCATCAACGTAGCGCGGGGCAAGCATAATGGCTTATGAAATCGTCATTGGTCTAGAAACACACACACAGCTTTCGACTCAGACCAAAATTTTTTCGGGCAGTAGCACGCGTTATGGTGCGCAACCTAACACGCAGGCCAACGAAGTCGACATGGCATTGCCAGGCACCCTACCGGTGATGAACCGCGCAGCGGTTGAGCATGCGATTCGTTTGGGGCTAGCCGTTGGCGCCACCATTGCGCCGCGCTCGATTTTTGCGCGTAAAAATTATTTTTATCCTGATCTGCCCAAAAACTATCAAATCAGCCAATACGAAATCCCAGTTGTACTGGGCGGATCCTTAACCTTCTTTGTCGGCGACAAAGAGACCACCATCAACCTCACCCGCGCCCATCTCGAAGAAGATGCTGGTAAGTCGTTGCACGATAACTACATTGGCCCGCACGGCGAGCTCTCAACCGGCATCGACTTAAATCGTACCGGTACCCCTTTGCTTGAAATCGTCTCTGAGCCTGAAATGCGCTCAGCCGCCGAAGCTGTTGCCTACGCCAAGACTCTTCACAGCCTCGTGATGTGGCTGGGTATTTGTGATGGCAACATGCAAGAAGGTTCGTTTCGAGTCGACGTCAACGTGTCAGTACGCCCCGTTGGTCAAAAAGAATTTGGCACGCGTGCCGAAATCAAAAACGTAAATTCGTTTCGCTTTATCGAACGTGCCATCAACTATGAAGTTCGGCGTCAGATCGAGCTCATCGAAGACGGCGGCAAAGTCGTTCAAGAAACTCGCTTGTACGACGCCGATCTTGACGAAACACGCAGCATGCGCAGCAAAGAAGACGCGCACGACTACCGCTATTTTCCAGATCCCGATTTACCACC
>JARXAG010000035.1 GCA_029866055.1 Burkholderiaceae bacterium | reverse complement strand
ATCAGCAAGCCTTAAATGAAAAGGGCCGCTTAGCGCGCGAGTGGGTTGGGCAACATACCGGCGCCACCACCCGAATCTTGCAGCAAATTACTGAACTTGAAGCCGCCCGGGCCCAAACTTTGCTGACCCAGCATTAAGTTCTGTTTGAATTTTGCTGACAGGCGATCTGCCCGCATCGCTACGTGGTTGCCCAAACCAGCCTTGCCCCAGCGCGAAGACGCCAAGATTGACTAATACCAACAGAATAAAAAAGGTTTTCATAGGTATATATTACTCATAAATCAACCGGAGACAGACAAATGACCAATAACGAAATTAAAGCACTCGAGCAGCAAGCACTCGCGTTAGATGAACTGCGCTGCAAGGTGTTGCTTGCAAAAGACGGCCCTGGCCTAGCCGCGATATTAGACGAGGGCCTCACATACACCCATGCAAGCGGTCGCCGCGACACCAAAGATACGTACGTCGACAGCGTGGCAACACAGCGTGTGCAATATTTGCAACTGGATCGCGAAGAAGTGACTGCGCGGGTAGTTGGCAACGCCGTGATTGTTGAGGGCAAAGTGAAGATGAAAATCAGCTCTGCCGGCGCCGAAAAAAGCCTTTACAACCGCTACCTTGCCGTCTGGACCACCACAAGCGGCAAGCCTTTGCTCACCGCCTGGGCGTCTACCAAGCTAGAGTAAATACAGGCTGTTTGCTCGAGATCACTCTGACGTGATGTCGAGCAAAGCACCGCAAGTACTGCTTCTGTTCGCGCACAACCAGCGTCGACCTCAAACGCCGGCAAACGCGCGTAAGCGGTTAAACACGGCAGTATCAAACTCAAGCCCGTCTTTCAAGTTGCGTGCGCGCTCTTTAAAAGAGCGTTCTGACGGGATGCGAATCTCGTCAACGCCGGCTGCCCGCTTTGAAGTTTTAATGCGGGTAATCAGGGCGCTGACATCTTCTTTGTACTGTTCGGTTGAGAGCATCAGATCAGGTTTGAAAGCGATGATCAGGTGCCCGTTGTTATTATCTGCAGTGGTAACGGCACCTGTGAGCAAGCCCATGGCATGCATCATCAACGCCAGACCAAAACCTTTGTGTCCGGCGAAAGGTAGCAAGGCACCCTCGCGCGCAGCGGTGGGATCTTGGGTTGGATTGCCGTGCACATCAATGGCCACACCCTCTGGCAATTTTTCACCACGGCGTTCACGCAAGGTGAGATCGGTGTACATGATGGCCGAGGTACCCATATCAAAAATCAACGGGCCGTTTGCCGTGGGCAAGCCAATTGTCAGTGGGTTAGTGCCCAAAATCGATTCAATGCCGCCAAGTGGCGCGACATAGCTTTGTGAGCTGACGGTGTGAATCACCACTAGGTCGTGATTGACGAGTTTCTCAACGTAGTGCGCACCGCGCCCGCTCATCCAGCTGTTTTGTACGCCACCGATTGCAAACCCACTGACCAACGCTTTAGCCAGAACCGCTTCGCCTAAGCGTTGAATGGCAAGCATGCCGATATTATTGCCACCTTCAAACACAATCGATACCGGTGTTTCTTTGATGACTTTCATGGGAGTTCTCGGCAGCTGGTTGCGTTTGCTTTCGATGGCGTCCAGTAACTTGGGTAGACCCGAGTACTCATAGCCACACAGTGCTGCATCAATGATGTGTTCGGCGATGACGGCAGAATCTTCGGCTGAGTAATCCATTTTGCGAACCACCGCTTCGGCGAGTTCACGTGCTTGGCTAACGGTGAGGCGTGTACGTTCTTGTGACTGTTGTTGTGACATGGCTCGATTCACTATTTGAAAAGGATAAGTTGAAAAGGAAGGCGAAGATGAGTATGAACGTTAAAAATATAAAGACTGTATTGGGTACCCTTCAATCAGATTGACCCTTGGCACTTCAACCTAACTCATGCGCGCGAGTCCATCAAGCACCGGGTTGGCGATAAATTCTATTTTTAGGCCGGCATGCATACGACGCACTTCGGCCTCGACCTCTGGCCAGCCACCACCACTGACACACAGGGTAGGAGCGGCCCCAAAATATTTTTGAGCGATGTCGCATTGGCGCCAAACGGCGCCGGCCTGAGCCGCCACGACGCCGGTGGCGATCGCTTGAAGCGTTTGGGTTGGATATTCGGTTGTCGCACCACTGGCTAGCGGTAAATTGGCCGTGCCTTGCGCTAAAGACTGACGCATCAACGCGGGGCCTGGCAAAATGAGGCCGCCCTTAAACACTTTGTCTGGGCTGAGTGTGTCGATGGTGGTGGCAGTGCCGAAGGTGGCTAGCACGAGTGGTGCTTGAGCGTCTTGAAAGTGTCCCGCCAAACCTAGCAGAGCGGCCCAGCGATCGGCGCCCAGTTGTGAGGGTTTATCGTAGGTGTTGCGCACACCCAAGTGTTCTGGCGTGGGTAGGATCCATTGAATCGGGCAACCGGACTCTGCCAGAGCCTGTTCGATCAGTTGGGCGACCACATGCCCTGCGACGTTCACGCCACGCGCTTCACGCGGCTGAACTGGAAGCGTGCTGAGCCATTTGCGCAACGCATCGGGTAGCTGAGTGAGCGGGCTTAACGCCATCGCGTGTACGGCCGCTTCGCGCCCCATGGTCGGGTGATGCCAACCGAGTTTGATACGACTGTTTCCAACGTCAAGCAATACGATCATTGAGCGCCCTTAAGTGTTGCGGCAGGCCCCGAGGCGGGTAGGCGTCGAACTGAGACATCCCCCACCAAAATGGGTACCACCGCAGAATCGGTTCGTACAAGTAGTCGGCCGCTTGAATCAGTGCCTTGCGCGATCCCTGTATGTAAGGTGCGCCCCTGATCGACAATGTCGACAGGCACTGACGCAAGCACATCGACTGATTGATACAAATCCTGAAAAGCAGCATAACCTGTTGCGGCGTAGGCGTCTAAGGCCTTTTTCCATGCTTGAGCAATCGCTATTACGATGCTGCTGGGGCAAAGGGCGGCAGTGTCTACTTCTGAAGAGGGCGATACGCCAGCCAAGATCTCAGACACATCCGCAATATCACGCGCCAAATGCGTTGACAGGGCTCGTGCGCCACGTAAATTCAGGCCAATGCCGACCACCAGACAGGGGTTGCGCGTGCCAGGTCGTTGTGCGGTTTCGACCAAAATTCCAGCAAGCTTGCCCGACCCCCATTGCAGGTCATTCGGCCATTTGAGGGCCAGTGCTTGGCAGGCTTGTTGCCCAAGCAGCGGCGCAAACAGTTGTCTGAGTGCCAAACAGGTTGCCACGCCCAGGGCTGGCGAGATACCCGGTAGCTGTGCAAGCGGTATGTCAGGCGCAAAGGCGCATGAAAACATTAAGGAGTCGCCCGCAGTGTTTTGCCAGGGGCGTGCGGCTCGGCCGCGGGCAGCACCCTGCGTGTGGGCGCCCAACAGCCAGGGCATGGCGAGGGTCGACCCGCGCTTGATGCCTTGACTGAGGTCATCGTTTGAAGACCCGGTCTCTTGCGCCCAGTGAATCGAGCCAAAATCAGGTAAAGCCAAGCGTAAACGCTCAACGAATGCTGCCGGCGTCAGGAACTCAGCACGCTGTTTTTTGTCTGTGAGGTCGGTCATAAGAACCATCTTACCAACGTATGCGCTTAGGTAAAATTGATCGTCTAAGATGAGGTTAGTGCCCTTGTGCCTCTGCCAACTCGTTATTTTTAGGATCTAAGCTTTGCCAGACCCGGTATCAGTCAATTCTGCAGCGCTTCAGACTGTCGTGAGCGACGGCGCGATTTGCCGGCTGTTGGGTGACTGGAACGTACAACAGCTTTCGATGCGCGGCGTGGTGTTGGCGCGTCGCCAGGCCTTGGCTCAGGTAAAAAGTACGGCACGTTGGGATCTTTCTGGCATTCAAACGCTTGATGCGGTGGGTGCGCAATTGCTTTGGCAGGCTTGGGGGCAATGTATCCCGCCAGGTACGGTTCTCACCCCAAGTCAGCAAGCCTTATTAGATGTGTTGGCGCAGCACCCGATTGACGCTGCGCCTGCTCCTCAAGCGCTTCAGTGGTACGGCTGGATTATTGCGATCGGTCACGGTTGCTATGTTGCTGCGAATCATGGCCGCGAGTTGCTGTTGTTGCTCGGTGGCTTGGTCGTGAATCTTGGCCAGTTGCTTGCGCGCCCCTCACGCGGCCCGTGGCGCGAGATCTCTGCGCAAATCTTTCGGGTCGGTGCACAAGCACTTGGGATTACCGCTTTGGTCGGGTTTTTGATTGGCATTGTGTTGTCGTATCTGTCGGCTCAACAACTCGCTGTGTTCGGGGCCGGTCAGTTCATCGTCAAGTTGCTGGGGGTTGCCACGGTGCGTGAGCTTGGCCCAGTGCTCGCCGCCATCTTAGTGGCAGGGCGTTCGGGCTCATCTATTACTGCGCAAATTGGTGTCATGCGTGTGACCCAAGAGCTTGACGCGATGCAGGTGATGGGGATCTCGCACGGTCAGCGTTTGATTATGCCCCGAGTGATTGCGTTGGCCATCGCGATGCCGCTGTTGGTGTTATGGACCGACGCGATCGCGTTGTTAGGCGGGATGCTCGCTGCAAAGTGGCAGTTAGGCTTATCGATGACTTGGTTCTTTGATCGTTTGCCCGACGCGATTGGGCTGACCAATTACTGGATCAGTGTGATTAAAGGTGTGACGTTTGGTGGTTGGATTGCTTTGGCAGCTTGTCATTTTGGTTTGCAGATTGAACCCAACACTGAAAGCTTGGGGCGAGGCACGACCGCTTCGGTGGTCACGTCTATCACCGGGGTCATTTTGATCGACGCTTTGTACGCGATTCTTTTCAACGAGATGAATCTATGACGACGAGCGTTGCGATGGCACAACCAAACGAGGGGTTGCTCGATCACAATACGGCGACACCGCTGATTGATGTGCAAGACCTGACAACTGCGTTTGGCTCGCATGTTGTACATGAACATTTGAATTTGAAAATATACCCAAAAGAAATTTTGGCTTTAGTGGGTGGTTCGGGTTCAGGCAAAACCACTCTGTTACGGCAGATTTTGGGGCTGGATCGACCACGCAGTGGTGTGGTTGAGGTCTTTGGTCGGCCCGTGCACGATTATGTCGGGGCCGAGCGTATTGCGCTGACACACCGCTGGGGTATGCTGTTTCAGGCGGGGGCGTTGTTTTCGGCACTTCCGGTGTTCGATAATATTGCGTTGCCTTTGCGCGAAGTGCATCATCTGCCAGAAGACCTGATTCGTGATGTGGTGCTCATGCGTTTAAGCTGGATGGGGTTAACTCCTCGCGACGCAGCCTTAATGCCGTCTGAATTGTCGGGCGGCATGATTAAACGCGTGGCGTTGGCTCGGGCACTGGCACTCGATCCCGAGTTGCTATTTTTGGATGAGCCCACGGCCGGACTTGATCCGCAGCGTTCGGATGAATTTGTGGATTTAATCCGTGTCTTGCACCGCGAACTTGGGTTTACAGTGGTCATGGTGACGCATGACTTGGATACGATTGGAGCGTTGGCCACGCGAGTGGCTGTGTTAGCTGAAAAGAAAGTGCTGGTTGAAGGGTCTCTTGAACAAGTGATGCAAACACAACATCCTTTCATCGACGCATTTTTTCATGGTGAACGCGGAGTGCGGGCGCTTGGAGGCCATGAGGCCAAGGGGGTAAGTCATGGAAAACCGTAGCCATGCGTTGATCGCGGGCTTGTTTACGCTACTGTTGATTGTGGCAGGAGCGATCGGTGCGATCTGGGTGAGCAAAAAAAATATTCCCTTGATGCCCTATGAACTCGTTGCAACGTCTCCGGTGACAGGGCTCTCGGTGCAGTCAGCTGTGCGCTACCAAGGTGTACCTGTCGGGCGTGTCAACTCATTGCGTTTTATGCCAGATAAGCCGGGCCAAGTACGTATTTTGATTGGCGTCGATCCTAAAACGCCATTAACCGAGTCAAGTTGGGCCGAGATCGTGACCGCCGGCGTGACCGGCATTTCAAATATTGAACTGCGCGACGATGGTAAATCTAGCAAGCTGCTGGTGTCCTCAGCGGCCGATTTGCAACTGATTCCAATTCGTCCAAGTTTTCTTGAACGCTTGTCGGTGCAGACCGCTGCAGCACTACCGGCGATCGACCGTATCTTGGTGCAAATTGAAAAGCTCGCAAGTGATGAAAATATTACGGCCTTGCAAACAAGCTTGCAGAACGTGGCGCTCGTTTCAGATCAAATCAAGCGGTCGGTCAGTGTGATGGATCCAGGCTTAAAAAAAATCCCTGAAATGATTGCGGGCTTAGTCGAGACCACCAAGAAAGTCGATGCAGCCGTGGGCGAGATCGGTAAGTTAGCGTTGTCGTCGCAAGACACGATTAAGCTGCTCAACGCGCCGAATGGGCCCATGTATCAGGCGACCCAAAGTTTAAAAAGTATTCAAGACATCGCGGCGCAGTTGCGTGCCTCGACGTTGCCAGAGGTCAGCAGATTGTCGTCGGGCGTAACCGATGCTGCACGCTCATTTTCGGTGACGGCACGCCAGTTTGCGCAGTCGCCGCAGTCGCTGATTTTTGGGCCACCGCGCGCGGTGCCAGGCCCAGGCGAGCCCGGTTTTTCTGGCTTTGGCGCGACACCGCGCTAGTGGTTCTGTCTAGCTAGTGGTGCTATTTTGCTAGCGGTGCTGTTTTGCTAGCGGTTCTGTCGTGCTAGTGGTGCTGTATTGCTAGCGGTTGTGTCTTGCTAGTAGTGCTGTCTTACAAGGATTTGCGTTAATGCAATTTATTTTTTCTTTTTGTCGCCCGCAGGCGCCCCTTGCCTCGTTGACTTGGTTTTTTAGCACTCTAGTCACGCGAGCACCTTCTCGCTCAGCGCACCAACCGGGTAACCTGCTGGCCAGAGCGCTGATATCTCAAACGACTCGGCGACAAGCCGGTTTGGCTGCAATGGCAGCGCTGCTGCTGGCTTTGCTGACAGGTTGTGGTGCGGGTCGCAGCGGCTCAGCACCTCAGCAACTGGATTTGGGTGCGGGCTATGCTGCCTCGAAAGTGAGCCCTGTTACTTCGCTGCGGCACCCTCCTATTGCCGTACCCTCAGGTTCGGCCGCATCGTTGCTGACTGAGTCGGCGGTGATTTGGCGGATCGAAGATGCAGGTCAACCACAGGCCTACACGACGTACCAGTGGGTGGCGCCGCCCGTGACTCTGGTCACACAACGTATTGTTGATCGGCTGTCTTTGCAAGGGCCTGTGCTGCGGCAGAATGCGGTGGGCGACATGCCTCAGGTCTGGTTAAATCTGCAGCGCTTTGAGCAAACCTTTAGTGCGGATGGCAGCTCAAGCGTTGGTCAATTAACCTTGCAGGCGATTTTTATTAAGGGCACCAAAGTGATTGAGCAGACGTTGGTAGACATTAAGGTGCCAGCCGCCACTCAAGACGCGTTGGGCGGGGCGCAAGCCCTTAGAGACGCCACAGATCAGGCGGCCGAACAAGTGGCACAATGGCTGACGCGACAGCTCAAGCGGTAATGCACGCGCAAGCGGCCGTTGCCGTGTCGTGAATTGACTCACTGACGTTTGTTGTTTTGTTTGATTTTTAGTGACTGCTAACAGAAATTTGATGATTGATCATGCCTGCTTATACTGAAACGACTACCTTTGACGGCTTAGCCGGTGTGATTGATTGTGCGCTAGATTGGCCCGAAGGGGCCCCCACCGGTTGGGCGCTGGTGTTACACCCCAACCCCTCACAAGGCGGCACCCGAGACAATAAAGTGGTGACAACAATTGCTCGTGCCTGTGTTCAGCACGGCTTGTTGGCAATACGCCCTAATTTTCGTGGCATTGGTAGCTCGGGGGGCGCCTTTGATCATGGCAAGGGCGAGTTGCTGGATATGGCGGCCTTGGTTGAGCAATTTCGGGTGCGTTACCCAGAGATTGCAGCCATGCCTTGGGTGTTGGGCGGGTTTTCGTTTGGCACCTCGATTGCGGTGCAACTGTATGCCAAGTGGGATCGCTTACAGAAAAATTTACCGGATATTGTGTTGTTGACTGGCTCGGCGGCTTTGCGGTTTCGGCATAGCGACGTTAAAGCCCCTGACGATGCGTTGGTGATCCACGGCGAGTTAGACGAAGTCGTGCCTTTATCTGAGGTGATGGATTGGGCGCGCCCACTGGGGATGCCCGTTGTCGTCATCCCCGAAGCGGGGCATTTTTTTCACGGCAAACTTTTGATTTTGCGCCAGTTGGTGCAAACGCGATTGCAAGCCCTTTAAACTGTTTCGAAGTGTTCAAAAATGCCACAGACGATAGGGGATTGCCTATAATGAGGTCTTTACTTGGCGGCGGCTTCTTAATGATCAATTTAGTCATTTCTGCGGTGCAACCTTTTGCACGTTTTGTTTCGGTTGCCGCGGTGATTTTTCTTAGTGCAACAGCACTTGTTGCCCCCACGACAGCCTTTGCACAAGCTGCAACCGGCACGGCTCCTAAAACTGGCCAGCCAGCCGAAGCCAAGGTAGACCCCAAAGCCGATGCCAAGCCTGACCCGAAGGCCAAGCCCAAGGGCGATCCTAAGGCTGATCCTAAAGCTGACCCTAAGGCCAGCGCCAAGCCTGAGCCAAAACCGGTAGCGCCTTCTGCCGCCGCGATCTCTGCCACGACGCCACCGTCGCTGACTCCGATTCAAGTCGGTGAACTGTCTAGCGTGCCTGCGCCAGCGATTGCCGCGAAAGCTTGGATCACCTTTGATGTGACCAGCGGTCAGGTCGTGGCGTCAGTCAACCCCGATCAAAAAATTGAGCCAGCCTCACTGACCAAAATCATGACGGCCTATTTGGCGTTTTCGGCGCTTAAAGAAAAGCGTTTA
>JARXAG010000113.1 GCA_029866055.1 Burkholderiaceae bacterium | reverse complement strand
AGAGGCGCCAGACATTTGTACGAAGATCCCAGGCCTGACCAAGCCTGTGCCGTCAGGCAGCAAGTTGGCACGCCACACACAGTTACCGCGCGTGGCCGCCACGTACAGTGTTTTTTCATTTGGACTCATCACGATGCCGTTTGGGCTTGGTACGTTATCCAACAAGCGAACGGTGTGACCAGAGGCATCGCGTCGATACACCCGCCCACTAGGATCTTGAATCGAACTTTGCCCTTGATCGGTGAAATAGATATCGCCATTGCGTGCGATATACAAATCGTTTAGCCCTTTAAAGTTTTCGGTCATATAGCGTTGTGCCACGGTTGATACGCTACCGCGTTCTGGATCAAGCAGTAACAGACCGCACTTATGATCGGCAATAAAGATCCGACCATCTTGATGAATTTTTAAACCATTGGGTTCGCCATCCCATTCGGCAACAACATCAATATCACCCGAAGGCTTCACTTTAAACACGCGACCAAAGGCGATATCCACCAAATACAGATTGCCGGCTTTGTCGAAGGCGGGGCCTTCAATGAAGCAATCGGTTTGAGGGTGACTTTTGCCTGCCGCCACGCGCTCGGCACTAATTTGGCCGGGGCGACGATATTTGTCGGGAATACGGGCAAAGACTTCTGTTTTTTTGACGGGTGGGGCGGGATACATGTCTGGTCGACCTTGTTCATTTGTTGTACTGTTTGGGCTTCATCGCGAACCTTAGTGTCGTTGCCGCTGGAAAAACCCAAGGATTGAACGGCGCATGCTTTGGCGAGGTTCAGAAACTATTTGTACCACGGTCGTCACGCTGTTTTCTGTTAAGAGGTGTTGTTTTGGGATATTCCTTAGCTACGGTATGGTCTGCGATTGAAGGCTTGGCAAGGCGAAGCGAATTTGGCATTCGACGATTGCTCCGGGGTGCGCTAATAGGCCTGGTCTTTTGTGTGACTGCCGCTTTTGCGCTTCCGGCGACGGCGCAACAAATTGCCTTGCCGGTCGAGGTCATATTTATTCCCAAAAAAATGACCCTTTGGACCCTCGAGCTTGAGACAACCGTTTACAAGCCGCCAGGCCCTGGGCCTTTTCCATTGGTGGTGATTAATCACGGCAAGGCAGCTGGCCACACCGGCCTGCAACCACGTTACACACCAGGCTGGGCTGCGCGTTATTTTATTGAGCGTGGCTATGTGGTCTTTGTGCCCATGCGCACGGGCTTTTCTAAATCAACTGGCGGGTACGTCGGGGGTGGGTGCAATATCGAATCGAATGGCTTGGTACAGGCTGAAGACGTCGCGGCCACCGTTGCCTATGCACATACTCTGAGCTACGTTGAGCGTACTCAAACCTTGGTCGTGGGGCAATCTCATGGTGGCTGGACAACGCTTGCGTATGGCGCCGCCAAACCAGATCCCTCTGTGAAGGGCTTAGTGAACTTTGCGGGTGGTCTGCGGCAACCGGACTGTATCGGCTGGCAGCTGACTCTCGCGAAAGCGGCGGCGAACTATGCGAAAGACACAAAACTACCGTCTCTTTGGTTTTATGGCGATAACGATAGTTATTTCACCAAAGAGGTGTACACCGAAATGTTCGCACGCTACCACAAGGCCAATCCACAAGCCCAGTTGGTCGCCTTTGGCGAATTCGGTCAAGACTCGCATAGCTTGTTTGGCAGTAAAGCTGGGCGAGCGATTTGGGAGCCTCACCTTGAGACCTTCATGAACAAGCTTGGGTTGCCTACCAAAGTGGTGTATCCACAGTACCGGCCAAACCCTTGACGTGCTTAAACGTTTGTTGCGCCCCCGAAGCCCCTTAGAGAGCGACCTTCAGGTTAAGATACCTTGCGGCTTGCAATGTTGAGCCGAAGCGCTTCGCGCTTAGCGCACGCAGAGCTTTAGACTGTCTTATATTTTTTATAGGACCACAACAATTTGTTTGGATGAGGTGCACAAATGATGTTCAATAAACGGCTACTGTCCGTCGCGTTCGCGTTTGCTTTGGTTGCAATTTCAGGCGTCAGCACAGCGCAAACAATCGACCCCGCCACGCAAGCCAAATTAACAGAGCTCGAAGCGCGTTTTAAAGTGGCAGACAAAAATGCTGATGGCAAGCTCACCCTGCAAGAGGCTAAAGACGGTATGCCTCGGGTTGCCGATGCTTTCAGTCACATCGACATTGATAAAAAAGGTTATGTCACGCTCGAGCAAATCAGAGCGGTCATGATCAAAAGCGGTGGTTAAGTTGTAGTTAGGTACCGTTAAAGGTTGCGTTGCGCTTTTCTTTCCAGGCTAAGGCACCTTCTTTCATGTCGTTTGATTTTTCAGAGATCGCAACGGCACGGCGAATCTCGGTCTGATCGACTTGACCGCGAGCAATCAAATTTAAGTGTTTTTTGATCCCGAGCAGGGCGAGCGGAGCCATACCGGCAAGTTGCTCGCTTAAGGCGTCCACGCGCGTCAAGAGCACGTCTGGTGCAACGATTTCAGTCAAAAAGCCAATGTCTAACATCTCGGCTGCTTCGATTTTTTCGCACGTTAAAAACAATTTTTTGGCATTGTTTAAGCCCAAGCGGGTGATATAGCGAACCATGCCGCCCGGATAAAAATGCAACCCAAGTTTTGCAGCTGGCATAAACATGTTCGCACTTGGCACGCCCACTCTGAAATCACAGGCTAAGCTTAGGTCGGTACCACCGCCATAAACGCCGCCATTGATGGCTGCGATAGTGACCGGCCGCGCCTGCTCAATTAAGTCAACGGTATCGCCGAAGTAAGTCGAAGAGGGCGCAGAATCTGCTGCAAGCGATGAAATGTCGTAGCCACTGCAAAAGTATTTGCCGTCGGCGATAAACTTTAAAACGAGCACGTTTGGGTTGGCATTGACGGTGGCAAGGTGCTCTGTGATAACCGCTAAATCGGTCGGACTGAGGCGATTGGCATAGGCCGGATTGCGCAAGCGAATGGTCGCGATACGACCGACAACGCTCAGAGCGGGCGTGGTGGGTTCAGGTGAGTTCGCCGTGACAGTCATATCAAAAAGCCTTAATAAAAGTGAAGCGTTAGACTAAACGAAGCCGAGTCTAGCGTTAAGGGCGCTGACCTGGATAGCCTAGCCGTCCGCGTGCGCAGGGTATGACCGATATTCTACGTGGTTGTCGCGCGAATCCTCACGCCGTCACAGCGCAACCTGCTGCACAACCACCCGCGCTCAGGTATGCTACCTACAAGCGTTTTTGAAAAACGCCTGCAAAAAAGCCGCTCAGACGGCGCTAAGCAAAACGATGGATGCCGATCCATAGGAGACAGACGTTGACACACTTGTTTGCAAGATTATTGCGTTTGAGCGCGCTTGGGCTATGCGGCCTGTTATTCGCGGGGGTCGCGACTCAGGCGCACGCCTACCCCGAGCGCTCAATCCGCTTGGTGGTGCCCAATGCCGCAGGCGGGGGCAGCGACGCTTTTGCCCGTGTGATCGCTCAAAAGCTAGGCGAGGTGTTAAATCAAACGGTTGTGGTTGAAAATAAGCCAGGAGCACAGGGTGGGATTGGCACCACTTATGGCGCTAAAGCGGCCCCCGATGGCTACACCTTGACAGTTGCCTTTGTCAGTACGATGGCGGTCAATCCTTTTG
Organism: Burkholderiaceae bacterium; assembly: GCA_029866055.1. Classification (GTDB taxonomy): domain Bacteria; phylum Pseudomonadota; class Gammaproteobacteria; order Burkholderiales; family Burkholderiaceae_B; genus Zwartia. Next base: position 4,174 of record JARXAG010000113.1, on the reverse strand, counting down.
TATACGCTGATATTGGCTACGAACCGCTCAAGGATTTTGTCGCGGTGGCGGTGGGGGTCGATCAACCATATCTGATGGTGACTTACCCCACCTCGCCGTATCAAAATTTGCAAGAGTTTGGGCAGTTTGCAAAACAAAAAAAGGGCGGGGCGACTTTTGGTTCGACCTCATCGCAAACTGAACTGATCGGTGTGTTGTTTCAGACCTTGATCGAGACACGGATGCTGTATATCCCCTACAAAAACGCGACGACTGCCGTGGTTGAGCTGTCGCGTGGTGATATTGACGTCATGGTGGCGAGCTTGCCCTCGGCGATCCCTTTGATCAACGCTGGCAAGCTCAAGGCTTTGGCGGTGACGGGTAATAAGCGAGTCGCGGCCTTGCCCAATGTGCCAAGCGCAGCCGAAGCGGGATTTCCAGCCTTTGAAGCAAGTGGTTGGTACGGCATCGTCGCCCCTAAGGGGACGCCTGAGGCGATTGTGCAGTTGTTAAACAAGCACATCAATGCGATTTTGGCGATGCCTGACGTGCGAAAAAATTTGAGTGCTGCTGGCCTTGATGTCTTCACGGCCACCCCAGCCGAATTTACAGCCATGATTGAGCGCGACTATCAACGCTGGGGTGCACTCGCTCAAACACACAAATCGATGAGGAAATAAACATGACAACGACGCGCAAAGGCCCGCTGGCCAGATTCAAAGTGCTTGATCTGACGCGCTTGCGCTCAGGGCCGACAGCCGTTCGTCAGCTCGCGGATTGGGGTGCCGATGTGATTAAGATCGAAACTCCCGAGGCCTTAGGTGTGAGTGACGGTTGGGGGGATAGCCGTCTGGGGCCGGATTTTCAAAACTTGCATCGCAATAAGCGCAGTTTGACACTGAACTTAAAAGAGGCAGAAGGGATTGCCATTTTTAAAAAGATGGCAGACCAAGCAGACGTCATCATCGAAAATTTTCGACCCGATGTGAAATTTAGACTAGGGATCGATTACGAGAGCCTCAGTCGCAGCAACCCAGGCTTGGTGTATGCAAGTATTTCTGGCTTTGGACAAGACGGCCCGTATGCCAAGCGGCCTGGTTACGATCAGATCGTGCAGGGCATGGGTGGCTTGATGGCGATTACCGGGTTGCCAGGTCAGGGGCCAGTGCGTGCGGGCATTGCGGTGGCTGACTCGGCGACTGGTTTGTTTTGTGCGTTGGGCGTTTTGACGGCGCTACTAGAGCGTGAAGAGTCGGGTAAAGGTCAGTGGGTGCAAACATCTTTGCTTGAGTCAATGATTGGCATGCTCGACTTTCAGGCCGCACGTTGGTTAATCAATAAAGAAATCCCTGAACAAGCCGGCAACGATCACCCTACCTCGATCCCGACAGGGGTGTTTCCGACTGCTGACGGCCATATTAATATTGCGGGCGCCGGCGCCCAGCAAATGTGGGAAAGGCTTTGTAAAGCTGTAGGTGCTGAGTATCTGCTCGCGAAGGAAGAATACAAAACAGGCAAGCTTCGCTCGAACAATCGCGTGGCACTCAACCAAGAGTTATATGCGATCACCCGTACGCGTTCGACGCAAGAGTGGATCGAACGCTTTGAAGCAGCGAGTGTTGCCTGCGGTCCGATCTACACCATGGATCAGGTCTTTGCCGATGCGCAGACCCGTCACTTAGGGATTGCGACGCCAGTGCACCATCCAGATCTTGGTGACATCGAAGTGGTGGGTCAGCCCGTTGGGCTGTCGCGCACCCCAAGCGAAATTCGCTCTGCCACCCCAGCCAGAGGCGGCGAAACCGATGAGGTGATGCGTGAGTTCGGTTATAGCGCTGCGCAAATTGCTGATTTGCGCGCTCGTCTTGTGATCTAACAGTTGACAACTAAAACACTGAGGTAAATGAAATGTATGTAAAGACACTCAAACAGTTCACCGTTGGTTTGGCAATGCTGCTTGGCGTGGGTGGTACGGCGCTAGCGCAGGATACCTATCCAACTAAACCTGTCAAATTGATCGTGCCCTTGGCAGCCGGTGGCGCAAGCGACGTGGTCGCCCGCATTTTTGCAGCCAAGCTTGGCGAACGCTTAGGCCAGCAGGTCATCGTTGAAAACCGCCCAGGCGCTGAAGGCTTGATCGGTGTGGACGCTGCAGTGAAGGCTGCGCCCGATGGCTACACCTTGGTGTTAGGTTCAAGCACGACGCTGGCTGCGAATTTTCATTTGCGCAAGACCTTGCCTTTTCATCCAGTGAAAGACCTCGCGCCTGTATCGATGGCGTTTCAAGGTTTCTTCAATATTCTAGTGATCAATGCTGCGGTGCCAGCAAAGAACCTGAAAGAGTTTATTGCCCTGGCTAAGTCGCAACCTGGCAAACTTGATTACGGCACTGCCACCAGTGGGTCAAAGATTTGTGTCGAGACCTTCAAAGCGATGGCAGGTATTGACTTGCAAATGGTCAATTACAAGAGTTCACCCCAGGCGCTAAATGATTTGATGGGGGGGCAATTGCAGCTGATTTGTGAGCCGGTGGCTACTGCGATGCCCAATATCTTGGCCGGTCGTTTGCGCGCGCTTGGTGTGACGAGTGCCACGCCGCATCCGGCAGCACCAGGCTTACCGACTGTTGCGCAAGAGGGTCTGCCGGGCTTTGAATACTCGGCATGGGTAGCAGTGTTTGCGCCCGCTCAAACTCCGGCCGCAGTGATTGCTCGACTTGAAAAAGAAATCGCTTGGGTGTTGAACGACCCCGAGACGATTAAAAAAGTACAGGCGGCGGGTGTTGAGCCAATGCCCGGTGACGCCAAAGCCCTAGCCAAGTTATTAAATGCTGAAATTGAGCGGGCCGGTAATGTGGTGAAGGCCGCAAAGCTTCAACCCGAATAGATAAGGAAGGTCATGGCAGGGTTACAAAAGATTTACTTGATTCACGCCGGTGATGTTTCAATGAAGCCGGCGTTAGCAAGTTTCGCGACCTTATGGCCCGAGGCGCGTGTGATGAATCTGTTAGAAGATTCTCTCGTACAAGATGTTCGCGAAGCGGGACGCTTGCCGGATTCGATTCCGCAGCGCTTTGATCTGCTGGGGCAGTATTGTGTTGCCGCCGAGGCGACAGCCATACTGTTTACCTGCTCAGCGTTTGGCGCAACGATCGAGGGGTTGAAACTTAAACACTCGATTCCGATCCTGACACCCAACGAAGCTTTGTTTGAAGAGGTGATCGAGCGTGGTGGTAAGGTCGCGCTGTTGACAACCTTTGGGCCGTCCATCCCGGCGCTCACAGAAGAGTTAAACGAAATGCTCGCGCAGCGTGGGGCCCAGCTTGACCTAGATGCCATGCTTGTTGAGGGGGCGTTCGATGCACTGCTTGTGGGTGATCAGGCCAAGCACGATCAAATTATTGCGGACAAAGTGGCGACACTCAAGGGCTACAACACGATTGTGTTCGGTCAGTTTTCGATGGCCTCTGCCGCCGTACAGGCGCAAAAGCTTGCCTCAGTACCGGTATTGACTACGCCCGATTGCGCGGTTCGTAAATTAAAAAAATTGTTGCTAGGCTAATAGTATTTCTAGGATATCGAATGGTTTACGACGACTTTCAGTTTTTAAAATTTGACCGGCCCGATGAAGGCGTGTTGTTGATCACGCTGAATCGGCCTGAGGTCATGAATGCCACGAATGCTCGCCTGCATTGGGAGCTCACCAAGATTTGGGACGTGGTGCAAAATGATCCCCAGACTAAGGTTGCGATCGTGACCGGTGCAGGTGATCGTGCGTTTTCAGCGGGCGGTGATCTGGCCTGGGTTGAAACCATGGTGGGCAATCCTGAGCAAATTGCGATCGTCAAGCAAGAGGCGGCCGATGTGGTCTACAACATGCTGGCATGCGATAAGCCAATCATTTCTGCAATCAATGGGATGGCAGTTGGTGCTGGCTTGGCGGTTGCCTTGCTTGCTGATATCAGCATCATTTCTGAAAAAGCAAAGTTTACCGATGGTCACGTTAAGCTCGGCGTTGCCGCGGGCGATCATGCCGCCATCATCTGGCCTCTCTTGTGTGGCATGGCCAAAGCAAAATATTATTTGATGACGGCTGATTTTATCGACGGCAAAGAAGCTGAGCGTATCGGTTTGGTGACCTTTTGCGTCCCGCACGAAGAGTTGATGCCCAGAGCCTTGGCGATTGCAAAAAAGCT
>JARXAG010000207.1 GCA_029866055.1 Burkholderiaceae bacterium | reverse complement strand
GCTGTCTTCTCAAACTTCAGCACTTGGTCACCTTATGAATACCCGCGTTCTGACTGGCATCACCACTTCTGGCACGCCGCACCTCGGCAATTATGTGGGGGCGATCCGTCCGGCCGTACAGGCTAGCCAACAGCAAAACGTTGATGCTTTCTTCTTTTTGGCCGATTATCACGCTCTGATTAAGTCTGAAGATCCAGCCTTGATCGCGCGTTCGCGGCTTGAAATCGCCGCAACCTGGTTGGCTTCAGGCCTTGATCCACAACGCGTCACGTTTTATCGCCAGTCGGATGTGCCAGAGATCCCAGAGCTTTGCTGGATGCTGACCTGCGTGACGGCCAAGGGGTTAATGAACCGGGCCCACGCCTACAAAGCCTCTGTCGATCAAAACGCTGCAAAAGGCGTCGAAGCCGATGATGGCATCAATATGGGCTTGTTCTCGTATCCCATTTTGATGGCCGCTGACATTTTGATGTTCAACGCGCACAAGGTGCCAGTCGGCCGCGACCAAACGCAGCATCTTGAAATGGCGCGTGATATCGCCCAACGCTTTAATCATTTGTTTGGTCAGGGGCGTGATTTTTTTGTATTACCCGAGGCCGTGATCTCTGACGACGTTGCGACCTTGCCTGGTTTGGATGGTCGCAAGATGTCTAAAAGCTACGGCAATACCGTGCCTTTGTTTGAAGGCGGTGCCAAAGCCCTAAACTCTGCCATCGCCAAAATTGTGACCGACTCGCGCGGCCCCGGTGAACCGAAGGATGCAGATGCCTCGCATTTGTATCTGATCTACAAGGCCTTTGCAAAGACCTCTGAGACCGCTAATTTTCATGCTGAGTTGTCGGCAGGTATGGGTTGGGGCGATGCGAAAAAGCGCTTGTGCCAACGTATCGAGCAAGAAATGGGCCCACTGCGTGCGCACTACGAAGACTTGATGTCGCACCCAGATCGTATCGAAGACATCTTGCAAGAGGGGGCTCGCAAAGCGCGCGCGATTGCAACACCTTTTATTCAAGAATTGCGGCAGGCGGTTGGTTTACGCAGCTTAGCAACTTCGCGTACGGCAACGTCTTCACAATCAGCTAAAAAAGAAAAAGCTGCAGGCAAAAGTGCTCGGTATGTCACCTTTCGCGACGAAACCGGTCAGTTTCGGTTTCGCTTGTTGGCGCAAGATGGCACTGAGTTATTTTGTTCGATTGCCTTTGCCGATCCTAAACTAGCAGGCGCCGCGATGCGTGCTTTGCAGCAAGCAGGCGCGCAGGCTAGCATCAAGCTTGAGGGTGATCTTGGTTTGTCAATCGTGCAAGGCGAGCAAGTGATTGCCACAGCGCCCGATAGTGCTTCAACTGAAAGGCGTGAACAATTGATCGCTTCCTTAACGATCGCCATGCAGCCTAGCGAATAGGCTCAGCATGAACCGCAGCAATCCTGCAGCGTAAACTAATTGTGTCTTTAGCTGCATGTCCTAGCTAGGTATAACTTGCACTCAGCGCTGAGTGCAAGCCTTTAACGTACCGAACACTTACGACTTTTTGAGTTTGGCAAACGCTGCCGCCATTGCACCGCCGGGGCTTGGCTCGGGTGCGCTGTTAGCGTTCGGTTTGCGTGCCCCGCGGTTAGCGCTGCCACCTGACCCGCCACCGTTACCACCGCTTGGGCCACCAGCCGCAGCCATCGACCTCGCCGGTGGCGCATCATCATTCAACCGCATCGTCAGTGCAATGCGCTTGCGCGCGATATCAACTTCTTGCACACGCACTTGTACCGTTTGCCCCACGCGCACGACGTCGCGCGGGTCGCTCACGAATTTCTCAGCCAAGGCCGAGATATGCACCAAGCCGTCTTGATGCACACCGATATCCACAAAGGCACCAAAGTTTGCCACGTTGGTCACAACGCCTTCAAGAATCATCCCTGGCAGCAAGTCGTTCAGCGTTTCAACGCCTTCTTTGAACGTGGCCGTCTTAAATTCTGGGCGCGGGTCGCGGCCAGGCTTTTCGAGTTCGAGCAAAATATCCCGTACGGTTGGGACACCAAATTTTTCGTCAACGAACTCGGCGGGCGATAAGCCTTTGAGTTTGTCGCGATTACCAATCACATCTTTCATTTCGCTAGCAATTTTTTTCAAAATGCGTTCAACCACTGGGTACGCTTCGGGGTGAACCGATGAGCGATCAAGCGGGTTGTCACCGTTTTGAACGCGTAAAAAACCAGCCGCTTGTTCAAAGGCTTTTTCACCAAAACGCGAAACCTCTTTGAGCGCCTTGCGATTGGCGAACGCGCCTTTTTCGTCGCGATAGCTGACGATATTTTTGGCTAAGGTGCTGTTGAGCCCCGAGACGCGGGCCAACAAAGCGGCAGAAGCCGTGTTGACATCTACGCCGACGGCGTTGACGCAGTCTTCAACCACAGCGTCTAGCGAGCGCGCCAGTTCGCGCTGATTCAAATCGTGCTGATACTGGCCTACGCCAATGGCTTTAGGTTCGATCTTGACGAGCTCGGCCAGCGGGTCTTGCAAGCGACGCGCGATTGACGCGGCGCCACGCAAGGTCACGTCAAGGTCCGGAAACTCGAGTGCGGCTAACTCAGAGGCCGAATACACCGAAGCCCCCGCTTCAGATACCACCACGCGAGTTAATTTAAGATCAGGCTGAGCCGCCATTAAATCGACCACAAGTTTTTCGGTTTCGCGCGAGGCGGTGCCATTGCCGATCGCAACGAGTTCGATCTTATGACGGCGTGCGAGGGTCGCTAATACCGCTAGCGTACCGGCGCGATCACGACGCGGTTCAAACGGATACACGGTTGCGGTTTCAACGACCTTGCCGGTGTGATCAATCGCAGCGACTTTGACGCCGGTACGAATGCCGGGATCTAAACCCAACACAGCCTTCGGACCTGCAGGTGCTGCGAGCAGCAAATCTTTCAAGTTGGCTGCAAACACGCGGATCGCCTCGGTTTCGGCGCTTTCGCGCAGACGCGTGACCATTTCAGATTCGAACATGGTTAAGAGCTTGACGCGCCAGGTCCAACGGGCAACGTCTGCTAACCACTTGGCACGTGCAGACGGGGCCGCTGAGAATAAATCTTTGCCAAGTTTTAAAAAGTTGGCAACGCGTTCGACGCAAGGGTGTGGCACTAGAATGTCTTGACTGGCTTCTAGACCAATGCGTAATTCGAGGGCGCCTTGTTGACGGCCACGCAACATGGCCAAGATGCGATGTGAGGGTAGGGTGCGCAGAGGTTCGTTGAAATCAAACCAGTCTCTGAAATTTGCGCCATCGGCTTCTTTTCCGTCGGCCACCTTTGAATACAGATACCCATGCGACCACAAGTGTGTGCGCATGTCACTGAGCAAATCAGCGTTTTCAGCGTAGCGCTCGGCCAAAATGTCGCGGGCGCCATCTAGCGCGGCTTTGACGTCGTTGATATTGGCTTTGGCGTTGAAGTACTGCGTGGCCAGTACGGCTGGGTCGCATTGCAGATCAGTCAAAATGCCATCGGCCAAGGGCTCTAGCCCCGCTTCACGCGCAATCTGTGCACGGGTACGGCGTTTGACCTTGAACGGGGCATAGAGGTCTTCAAGACGCTGTTTGGTGTCAGCTTGTTGGATCGACTTTTCAAGTTCAGGGGTAAGTTTGTTTTGTTCTGTAATCGACGCCAAGATCGCCGCACGACGCTCTTCGAGGTCGCGCAAGTACAACAGCCGCGTATCTAAATTGCGCAACACGGTGTCATCTAAACCGCCGGTGGCTTCTTTACGATAGCGGGCGATGAACGGCACGGTTGAACCGTCATTGAGTAACTCAATCACTGCAAGCACTTGTGCAGCACGGATGCCAAGCTCTTGCGCGAGCTGGGCCACAATCCGCACCTCAGCTTCTTGCGAAGTGACGGGCGCGCTAAAGGTGGGTGCCGTTGTGCCAGGATGCGCAGCGGCTGCTGCGGCGCCTGCAGCAGCCGACGGCTTTGCCGAAGAGGCCGTCGCAGTGACAGCTACAGTCGCACCCGAGGCAACAGCGTTCGTGGTCACCGCAGTTGTGTCAGTGGCTTGGGTGGCAGTTTTGGCAGAAGTCGGTTCAGTCATTGGAGTGAGGGCTTTTTAGCTAAGGCAAACGGACGATTTTGCCACACTAAGACTTCTTATTCAGCTGAGGCGGTATGATCCGCCTAGATTCTTGGTGCCACTTATGTCAGATCAGTCGATTTCTCAGCTTTTTTCGCTCGAAGGGCCACTTGCGGCGATTGCGCCGGGCTTTCGCGTGCGACCTTCACAAATCGAATTGGCCCAGATGGTTGAGCGCACGATCGCCGAACGCTCAACCCTGGTCGCTGAAGCCGGCACCGGCACCGGTAAAACATGGGCTTATTTAGTACCTGCATTGCTGGGGGGCGGCAAAGTGTTGGTCTCGACCGGCACCCGCACCTTGCAAGATCAGTTGTTTGCACGCGATTTGCCGCGTGTGCGTGATGCACTCAGTGTGCCTGCTTCAATCGCCTTACTCAAAGGCCGTGGTAATTATGTGTGCCACTATCATCTTGAAAAATTTCAAACCGAAGATCGTGGCTTAAAGTCGCGCGCCGAAGTGCAGCAGTTGCGCCATATCCACACCTTTGCACAGCAGTCGACCACGGGTGACCGAGCCGATTTACCGACGGTACCCGAAGAGGCCGAAATCTGGCAGCGCGTCACGTCAACGCGTGAAAACTGCTTAGGTCAAGATTGCCCGAATGTACGTGATTGCTTTGTGTTGAAGGCGCGCCGTCAAGCACAAGAGGCCGACGTAGTCGTGATTAATCACGCTTTGTTTATGGCTGATTTGATGTTGCGCGACGAGGGCATCACTGATTTGCTACCCGCAGCTGACACCGTGGTGTTTGATGAAGCGCATCAGTTGCCCGATACCGCGACGCGATTCTTGGGCAATAGCCTCTCAACCCACCAGTTGTTGGATCTGGCTAAGCTCATTGAAATCGCTGGCCTCGCGCACGCCCGAGAGCTTACCAACTGGTCTGAACAAGCGCGCCGGGTTGAGCACAACGCTCGCGAGTTGCGTTTGGCCTGCGCCGGGCTTGAACAGATGCCCTCTAAGCGTGTGACCTTCGAGGCGTTTCCTGAGCCCGAGGTCTTTGACGCTGCGCGAGCAACCTTACAGCTGGCGCTCGACGACATCGGCAAAATGCTCGCAAGCGTCGAAGAAAAACATCCAGACCTAGCTGCGGCGGCACGCACCTGCCAAGAGTTGGCTGAACGCTTGGCAAAGTGGGGGCAGCCTGGTCGCGAGTCGCGTGCGCCCATCGAAGATCTGCAGCAGGTCGTGCGCTGGGTTGAGTGTGGCTTGCATCACGTGCGTTTGCACGCGGCACCTTTATCTGTTGCTGAAGCGTTTTCGCGTTATCGGCAGGGCGGTCAGGCGTGGATCTTTACGTCAGCGACGCTATCCGTGCATCGTGATTTTTCACATTTCACTTCGCGCTTAGGCTTAGACGATGCGCAAACTCTGCGGCTTGAGTCGCCGTTTGATTATCCGACTCAGGCGCTACTTTACGTGCCGCAACAATTGCCACCACCGCAATCTGCCGATTTTTTGCCAGCCTTTGTCGATACGCTAATGCCCTTAATTCAAGCGAGTCAGGGCGGGGCGCTGGTGCTGTGCACCACGCTGCGTGCGGTCGAACGCGTGGCCGGTTTGATTGGTGATGCGTATGACCGTCTTGGCATCACCTGGCCACTCATGCGGCAGGGTAATGGCACGCGCCGAGACTTACTCGAACGGTTTCGTACGCTGGATCATGCTGTACTAGTCGGAAGTGCAAGCTTCTGGGAGGGCATTGATGTTCAGGGTGATCGTCTGACCTTAGTCGCGATTGATAAACTGCCCTTTGCACCGCCGGATGACCCTGTGCTTGAAGCACGTTTGCGGGCCTGCCGTAGCCGCGGTGGCAATCCGTTTATGGAATATCAATTGCCAGAGGCGGCGATTGCGCTTAAACAGGGTGCAGGTCGCTTGATTCGAAGCGAAACCGACTGGGGCGTGTTGATGGTGGGTGATACGCGCCTTGTCGATAAGCCGTACGGCAAGCAGCTGTGGCGCGGCTTACCGCCTTTTGCACGCACCCGTTCACTTGACGAGGCCGTGGCGTTTTATACACGCCACGCCGAGCAAGAGCATGGAAACTCTTGCCTTCAGAACCTGACGTAGCAATTGCTAGCCAGTTAAGTGCTGAAAACAACTAGGCAAGATTAAACAGTCGCTTGTTTAGAATAACCGTAATGGGTTCCAGGCACTGTATTTATCAGGAAAGCCCTTAGCGATTAAGGTCGTGTTTGGAAAGTTTGCAAGTAACACGCGTTCGGTGTCGTTGCGCAAATCAGTCATCTTCAGTTTGTCGTAAGACATCATCATGATGTAGAGCGCCGGTTCAGAAGACGGCACGCCTTGAAACTCGGTGATGACCACTTGCGCCCGATTGATGGCGGCAACGTAGGCAAACCTTTCGTAGTAATAACGCGCGATGAGCATCTCGTTTTCGGCCATCGTGTTGATCAGCCATTCGATACGCTTGCGTGAGTCAGTTGCGTAGCGGCTTGCAGGAAAACGCTCAACAAGTTCGGCAAAAGCTGCGTACGACTGGCGCAACGCCTTGGGGTCGCGTTCGCCAGGATTTTGCCGAGTGACGGTGGCAAATACCGCACTTGGGGGCGTAAAGTTGATCAAGCCGCGCAGGTATAGCGCATAGTCTGTCGCCGGGTGGCTGGGATATTGCTGCTGAAAGCGGCCGAGCGTGGCCAAACCCAGTTCGGGCTCTTTATCTTTCCATTGCACATAGGCCAAGTTCAGCATCGATTGTTGCGCGTAGGCACCAAACGGAAAGCGCGTTTCGACTTGCATAAAACGCTCTTTGGCCAGCCGCCAGTTGCCCGAGTTCATTTCGGCTTTACCGTCTTCAAACAGGCGCTCGACGTTCCAGCTGGCGGTGGGATCGTACTCAGGCCCTTTGGTGCCGCAACCTGCAATCAGTAAAGCGACAAATAAAACCATGAGCCCGTTAGCCCAGGTGGTTGCAGTGCGCGACTGAAACAAAGAAATAGTGTTGCGACCCATCACGAAATGATCCTTGGTGTTAGCATTCTGTGCTGATTATAAGACGAGTCCCAATGACCGACACCCCAATTTCTGAAGATATTGCGCCCGACGACGAACCTCAGGTTTTTCTGGTAACCGACGAAATGCCGCTCGAGCGACTGGATAAGGTCCTGGCGCAGCTGGTGCCACAACATTCTCGAAGCCGGTTGCAGACGTGGATTCAGGGCGGGCACGTGCTGGTGAACGGTAAAGTCGCCAAACTCAGGCAAACGCTGCGCGAAGATGATTTGATTACGGTCTACGAGCAGCCGGCCCCAGAAGATCATGCTTTTGTGCCGCAACCTGTTGATTTTGATGTACTAGGCGAAACGGTCGATTGGATTGTTGTCAATAAGCCGGTTGGGCTTGTGACACACCCCGGCGCGGGGAATTGGTCGGGAACCTTGCTCAATGGCTTGCTGCACCGCTATCCCGAACTGACTCACGTTGCGCGTGCCGGAATCGTACATCGCCTGGATAAAGACACGTCAGGGTTGCTGGTGATTGCACGAAACGAGGTCTCACAAACCCATTTAGTGCGTCAATTACAGGCTCGCACCATGGGGCGCCAGTATTTGGCGCTGGCTCATGGGCGCATGCTTGAGCAGGGCACGATAGACCGCCCGATCGGACGAGACCCCAAAGTACCAGTGCGTATGTCGGTCGATAGCCTGAGCGCACCCAAAACCGCGGTGACACACTATCAGCTTGTCAGGGTGGGCGAATATGGTGGCTCGAATATTTCTGAAGTGACTTGTCGGCTAGAAACTGGCAGAACACACCAGATTCGAGCCCATTTGGCGAGTTTGGGGCACCCTCTCTTGGGTGACACGTTGTACGGTGGTCGGGCCATTGAAGGTGCCGCTCGGCAGATGTTGCACGCACATCAATTGAGGTTTGAGGATCCCAGCGGCGCAGGAATGGTCGAATTTACGGCCGCGCCTGCAGCTGATATGCTCAAGGTCATCGAACACATCAGCTGGAAGTCCTAGTGTTGGCGATGCGCTTAGTGTCGCAAGCCAAACTTTCAGTGCCCAACCTGCAGTCGTCGCCGTAAGCCACTCTTTCAGTGCCCATTATGTTTTCAACCACTCAGCCCGCTCTCCCCCTGATCCGGCCAAAGCAAGCTTGGCAGGGTGTTCAACTCTTCTGTACGACCCGCAATGGCGGAGTGGGTACGCCGCCTTACGATACGTTTAACTTAGGTCTTGGCACCTCAGACAACCCTGCCAGCGTGCATGAAAATCGCAAGCGCCTGAGACAAGTGCTACCCAACGAACCTGTCTGGCTCAAGCAGGTGCATGGGGTTCGAGTGGTAGATGCAGATGACCCCCAGCTCTTTGAGTTCAACCAAGGGCCTCCGGCGGCCGATGCCTCGGTCACTACCGCGCCAGGGCGCGTATTGGCGGTGTTGACCGCTGATTGCCTGTCGGTCGTGCTGGCGGATCAGGCTGGTACCGTGGTTGGGGTGGCCCATGCTGGCTGGAAAGGCCTTGCTGCCGGCGTATTAGAGGCTACCTTGCGGCTGATGCAAGCCAAGCGCCCGATGGCGTCAGGTTGGCGTGCTTGGGTTGGCCCTGGTATCGGCGCGCAAGCTTTTCAGGTGGGCGAGGATGTCAGGTTGGCTTTTCAGGGCAAGGGCGCTGAGCAGGCGGGGTATTTTTTGCCAGACCCTCTTGACTCAGGCAAATGGCGTGCAGATTTAGCGGGTCTGGCGTGTTGGCGTCTTGCGCAAATAGGCGTGACACAGGTCGAAAATAGTGGCTTGTGCACGGTAAATGACTCGCAGCGGCAGTTTTTTTCGTATCGACGCGATCGCGAGACGGGGCGGATGGCGACGCTTGCGTGGCTAGACAGTATCTGACTGATTTTGGCTGCCCGGTCAAGCGTATTTTTGGGGGTTGACAATCCGGATCTTGCAGCGCACGATGACACCGCCAATAAGATAAAAAGGTCTGAATGTGAATTTTCAGTTTCCAGAGGGGTTGGCGCCACCGCCCGGGATTTCAAAAGAGGCGCTCGCGTCGGTCCAACACGACTTCATGCAAGCCTGGCAACGCTTATCCCAAGAGGCGACCCAAGGGCATTTGCCGGCGATTAAAGACCGTCGCTTTGCCGCGCCGGCTTGGGCCTCGAGCCCGCCTCATTTACTCATGGCTCACCTATACCTTTTGTCGGCTAACGTCATGCAAAAGTTGGTCGACGTTTCAGACGCCTCGCCAGAGCTCAAAGACCGGTTACATTTTTCAGTGATGCAGTGGATTGACGCGATGTCGCCGGCTAATTTTTTGGCGACCAATCCTGATGCACAAGCTGCGCTGCTCGACTCGGGCGGCGAAACTCTCGTTGCGGGCGTTTCGAATCTAATCGGTGATATTCAAAAAGGGCGTATTTCACAAAGTGACGAAAGTAAATTTGTCGTGGGTGAAAACGTTGCCACATCTGCTGGGTCGGTCGTTTTTCAAAACAAGTTTTTTCAATTAATACAATATTCGCCTACGACACCGACGGTGTATCAGCGGCCGATTTTGTTGGTGCCGCCCTGCATCAATAAGTTTTACATTCTTGATCTGCAACCCGAAAATTCGTTTGTGCGCGATGCTGTCGCGCAAGGCTTTACCGTGTACTTGATGTCCTGGCGAAATCCGCTTGCAGAAGATACGGATGGCATTGAAAAAGCGACGTGGGATGATTACCTTCAAGAGGGAATCCTGACCGCGCTCAAGGTGACACAAGACATTTCTGGGCAAAGTAAGATCAATGCGTTGGGGTTTTGCGTGGGTGGCACCATGCTTGCAGCAGGCTTGGCCGTCGCCGCGGCCAAGGGGCAAAGTCCAGTGGCGTCTTTAACACTACTGACCTCAATGGTTGACTTTAAAGAGACGGGCCCGCTTGGGGTGTTTGTCGATGAACAGCACGCTAGCCTGCGCGAGCAACAAATCGGGCACGGTGGCTTGATGTCGGCGCGCGAGCTTGGCACGACGTTTTCGTTTTTGCGACCTAACGAGTTGGTCTGGAATTACGTCGTATCAAATTATTTAAAGGGCGAGTCGCCGGTTGCCTTTGATTTATTATTCTGGAACGGCGACAGCACGAATTTGCCTGGGCCATTTTTCACTTGGTACTTTCGAAATACTTATCTCGAAAATAAACTCAGCCAACCCAACGCGCTCACAAGCTGCGGCGTGCCAATCGATTTGCGTAAAGTCAAAGTCCCGACCTATGTCTACGGCTCGCGCGAAGATCATATTGTGCCGTGGCACTCGGCGTTTGCCTCGACGGCAATTTTTCCTGGTCCGAATCGTTTTGTGCTGGGGGCCTCGGGGCATATCGCTGGAGTGATTAATCCACCAGCAAAAAACAAGCGTAACTATTGGGTTGCCGACAAACCTGTCAAGGGTCAAGCTGCTGAAAAATGGTTTGCACAAGCGACTGAATATCCCGGCAGTTGGTGGCGTGACTGGGGCGACTGGTTAGCTTCTCATAGCGGCAAGCGCGTTAAAGCTTCAAAAACATTGGGCAATCAATCATATCCCGTGCTTGAAAAAGCTCCGGGGTCTTACGTCAAGGTTCGAGCAGTCTAGCGTTGGTTAATGCCGTGTCAACGCGGCAAAAGGAGATGAGGATGAGTGCAAAGCTAGCGTATGTAACCGGTGGAATGGGTGGGATCGGGACTGCTATTTGTCAGCGTTTGGCAAAAGAAGGAATGACGGTTGTTGCAGGTTGTGGCCCGAGCCGCGACTATGGGCAATGGCTGGCCGAGCAAGCAGCACTCGGCTATAAATTTTATGCCTCAGTGGGCAATGTTTCAGACTGGAACTCATGCGAAGCCGCGTTTAAAGCGGTGGTGGCCGAGCACGGCCCGGTCGATATTCTGGTGAACAATGCCGGGATCACGCGCGATGGCGTATTTCGTAAGATGTCGGCCGACGACTGGCGAGCGGTGATGGATACTAATCTGAATAGTTTGTTTAACGTCACAAAACAGGTGATCGAAGCCATGGTCGATCGCGGGTTTGGTCGCATCATCAATATCAGTTCGGTCAACGGGCAAAAAGGTCAGTTTGGACAGTCGAATTACGCCACAGCCAAAGCTGCGATCCATGGTTTTTCGATGTCGCTTGCCCAAGAGGTTGCCAGTAAAGGCGTGACAGTCAATACTGTGTCGCCCGGCTATATTGGCACCGATATGGTGCGTGCGATTCGCCCCGAAGTCCTTGAAAAAATTGTCGCAACGATTCCGGTGAAGCGGCTGGGGCGTCCTGAAGAAATTGCTTCGATTGTGGCGTGGATTGCTTCTGAAGAATCAGGGTTTTCAACGGGCGCTGATTTTTCGTTGAACGGTGGTTTGCATATGGGTTAAGGCCGTAGGTTGTTGGCGCTGCTAACAACCTATCGTTTGTTATTACATAGTTATTTTTGGAGGCATGCATGACCGAAGCGGCAACAGACGCATCCGTACGTCTGATAAAAAAATATCCTAATCGTCGTCTGTACGACACGCAAACTAGCACCTACATCACGTTGGCAGATGTTAAACAATTAGTACTTAAAAGTGAGATCTTTAAAGTCGTAGATGCCAAGTCTGCAGAAGATCTCACGCGTAGTATTTTGCTCCAAATCATTCTCGAAGAAGAGAGCGGCGGTATGCCGATGTTTTCGTCGGTCATGCTGGCTCAGGTCATTCGGTTCTATGGTCATGCCATGCAAGGAATGATGGGCACTTATCTCGAAAAAAATATCCAGACATTTATGGAAGTGCAAGATCGCCTTGCAGACCAATCGAAAGGTTTGTTTGGCAATACCCAATTGTCGCCCGAGGCTTGGACTCAATTTATGAGTGGCCAAACACCGGTCATGCAAAATATGATGAATTCATACGTTGAGCAAAGCAAGGATTTGTTCGGGCAGATGCAAGACAAACTGCAAGAGCAGGCTCGTGCGATGTTTCCGGCGTTTCCGTTTGCTGCCGGTGCTGCCGGCGAAAAAGCGAAATCTTAAAAGACTGTTGTTGCACGCAAACTCGGTGATTCACCCAGTCTGCGTGTGACTACGATTTTGTGATCGCCGTGACCGCTACCGCGAGCGATTCACCTTTGATCTGGTCTTAGTGCCACGCAATCTTCCACACGAAGCTTGCGTGGTTTTTTTACCGACTTTCAGAGATTGTTTGCGCAATGTGATCAAGCGCCTCTTGCACTTGATCAATCAAAATCAGGCAAAGCTGACCTGGTTTCAGTTTGGCTAACGCTGTGTCAATGGCAAGAAACTCACCGCGAATCTCTTGAATCTCTTTCGTACGCGAAACATTTTTTAAGCCTAGTTGCAGCAATGCTAAAACTTCGCCATCCTCGCGTCCGCGTTGGCACTGATCTTGATACAAAATGGCTTCATCAAAAATTTCGCCCAAAATCTCGGTTTGGCGAGAGATATCTTCGTCGCGTCGATCGCCCGCTCCACTGATGACGAC
>JARXAG010000202.1 GCA_029866055.1 Burkholderiaceae bacterium | reverse complement strand
GCGGCCTCCGCCCGAAATACGGATTTTTTCGGCCAGTTTTTCTGCGTGATCAATCAACACCACCCGACGCCCACGCTGCGCGGCCACTGCCGCGCACATCATGCCGGCCGCCCCCGCGCCAATTACCGCGACATCAAAGTTATGCATCGAACCAGCCTACAAGCAAAGTGCTGCACTGAACTCGCCCCTAAGCAACGCACTGCTTCGAACACGCCTTCCAGCGAAGCGCTGCCTTCAACTCGCAGGCTGCTCGAGTAAACAATCAACGTAATAACGCTTCTCGCCATTAGGCAAAATCTCTTCGGCTAAACCATGAATATAGGTTTCAAAGCCTGGAAATTTTTCGTTGAACGAACGCGCAAACTGTAAATATTGCACGATCGTTTTATTGAAACGTTCGCCCGGGATCAGTAACGGAATACCTGGGGGGTAAGGCGTCAACAACACCCCGGTCACACGACCTTCGAGTTGATCAATTGACACGCGCTCAACCTCACGATGCGCCATTTGAGCAAACGCATCAGAGGGCTTGAGTGCCGGGACCATATCGCTCAGATACATCTCAGTCGTTAACCGCGCCACGTCGTGTTTACGGTATTCGGCATGAATCTGCTGGCAAAGATCGCGCAAGCCGAGCCGTTCGTACTGACGATGCCCTTTGCAGTAGTCGGGCAAAATTCGCCACATTGGCTGGTTACGGTCATAGTCATCTTTAAATTGCTGCAACGCCGTCAGCAGCGTGTTCCAGCGGCCCTTTGTGATGCCAATCGTGAACAAGATAAAGAACGAATAGAGGCCGGTCTTTTCAACCACCACGCCATGCTCGGTCAAGAACTTCGAGACCAACGCCGCGGGGATGCCGGTTTCACCGAAACTGCCAGACATATCCAGACCCGGCGTCACAATCGTCGCCTTGATCGGGTCGAGCATATTGAAACCTTCAGCTAAGTCGCCGAAGCCATGCCAATGGTCATTCGACTTGAGTACCCAGTCGGCTTGCTCGCCTACGCCGCGCGGCGCAAGATAGTCAGGGCCCCACACGGTAAACCACCAGTCATCGTCACCGTACTCAAGATCCACCTTGCGCATCGCGCGCCTAAAATCCAAAGCTTCGCGAATACTTTCTTCAACCAGCGCAGCGCCGCCTGGGGCCTCCATCATCGCGGCGGCCACATCGCATGAGGCGATGATGGCGTACTGTGGCGAAGTCGAGGTGTGCATTAAATACGCTTCGTTAAAAATATTGCGGTCAAGCTTACGGGTTTCGGGCTCTTGCACAATGATCTGCGAAGCCTGCGAAATGCCGGCCAGTAACTTATGCGTCGAATGGGTTGCAAACACCATCGCTTTGCTACTACGGGGCCGATTAGGCCCAATCGCGTGCATATCTTGATAAAACTCATGAAACGCCGCATGCGGCAGCCAGGCTTCGTCAAAGTGCAACGTGTCAATGGTGTCGCCGAGCTTGTCTTTAATCATCTCAACGTTGTAAATCACGCCATCGTACGTACTTTGCGTCAGCGTCAAAATACGTGGCTGCTTATTTTTGACTTTGCGCGCAAAGGGATTGGCATCGATTTTTTTCTGGATACTTTCAAGCTCAAATTCGGCCAACGGAATCGGCCCAATGATGCCCATGTGATTACGCGTCGGGCGCAAAAACACTGGGATGGCGCCCGTCATGGTGATCGCATGCAAAATTGATTTATGGCAATTGCGATCGACCACGACAATGTCATCAGCGGCAACGTTGGCGTGCCAGACGACTTTGTTTGAGGTCGACGTACCATTGGTCACAAAGTAACAATGGTCAGCATGAAAAATGCGCGCAGCATTCAGTTCAGATTCGGCAATCGGGCCAGTGTGATCCAGCAACTGACCGAGTTCATCGACCGCATTACAGACGTCAGCCCGCAACATGTTTTCACCAAAAAACTGATGAAACATTTGGCCGACCGGGCTTTTTAAGAAGGCGACGCCGCCTGAGTGCCCGGGGCAATGCCACGAATATGAACCATCTTGCGCATACTTGACTAGCTCGCGAAAGAACGGCGGCGCCAGGCTGTCAACATAGCTACGCGCTTCACGAATGATATGGCGCGCCACAAACTCAGGCGTGTCTTCAAACATATGAATAAAGCCATGCAGTTCGCGCAAAATATCATTGGGGATATGTTCAGAGGTACGGGTCTCGCCGTAAAGATAGATTGGGATGTCAGCGTTACGAAAACGCAATTCACCAATAAACGTACGCAAGTTCTTAATCGCGCCCGCCACATCCTCTGGCGAATCAATATCAAACTCTTCGTCATCAATTGACAAGATAAAGGCGCTTGCGCGACTTTGCTGCTGCGCAAATGAGCTTAAGTCGCCATAGCTAGTGACGCCAATAACCTCCATCCCTTCAGCTTCAATCGCAGAGGCTAAGGCACGCACACCTAGACCTGAAGCATTTTCAGAGCGATAGTCTTCATCGATGATGAAAATAGGAAAGCGAAATTTCATGCGAACCGCCTCGTGAGCGAATGAGAGATTAAAGAGGGGCGACTATAGCGCCCAAACATGTTAATTGAATGACCGCCTAACAAACTTTAGACTGATCGTCTGGTTGACGACTGACCGTAGCGTTTCAAGCACTATTGCGACATCAGGTTTTAGGCAAGGTCACGCCGCGCTGACCCTGATACTTGCCGCCCCGATCTTTATACGACGTTGAGCAAACTTCGTCGCTTTCAAAGAACAACATCTGCGCGCAGCCTTCGCCAGCATAAATCTTAGCGGGTAGCGGTGTAGTGTTTGAAAATTCGAGTGTCACATGACCCTCCCACTCGGGTTCAAGCGGGGTCACGTTGACGATAATGCCGCAACGCGCGTAGGTACTTTTGCCTAAGCAAATCGTTAAGACGCTGCGCGGGATACGAAAGTATTCAACCGTACGCGCTAAGGCAAACGAGTTAGGCGGAATAATGCAGATTTCGCCCTTGAAATCGACAAATGATTTCTCATCGAAGTTTTTAGGGTCAACGATGGTTGAATTGATATTTGTGAAGATTTTGAATTCATTGGCGCAGCGCACGTCATAGCCGTAGCTACTGGTGCCATAACTGACGATCCGGCCCGATTCGTTTGAACGCACCTGACCCGGCTCAAACGGCTCGATCATGCCTTCTGACTGCGCCACACGGCGAATCCAGTTGTCACTTTTAATGCTCATGACTAAGCGCCTCAATAGTTATCTGTGCCAAGAGGGCGGATTTTACCCCTAGACTGCTCAAACTCGCTTGATCGAGATGGCGCCAAACTTCTCGCTAAGGTCTTTGGGCAGGTTGGCCACCCGCGCGGCTAGCCGCAACGCGATCTCGCGGTACAAACCGGCGGCCTCGCTTTGGGGGTGCGACACCACGATCGGCTGCCCAGCGTCTGCCTGCTCGCGTATCGCGAGCGCCAAGGGTAAGCTGCCCAGCCACGGCGCTTTGTAATCGGTAGCCATGCGCATTGCCCCGCCCTGCCCAAAGATCGGCTCAGCGTGCCCGCACTGACTGCAGATATGAAGCGCCATATTTTCGACAATACCCAAAATGGGGACATTCACTTTTTCAAACATCTTCAAGCCCTTGCGGGCATCGATCAAGGCAAGATCCTGGGGAGTGGTGACAATCACCGCCCCCACCACGGGCACACTTTGGGCCAAGGTCAAGGCAATATCCCCGGTACCCGGTGGCATGTCGATAATCAGGTAATCAAGATTATCCCAGGCGGTTTGACGCAGCAATTGCTCAAGCGCCTGCACCACCATGGGGCCGCGCCAAATCGCCGGCGTGTCGTCATTCATCAAAAAACCGATTGAATTCGCTTGTAAACCGTGGCCCTGAATCGGAACCATTTTTTTACCATCCAGACTGGCTGGTTTCACCGACACCCCAAGCAATAACGGCACACTCGGCCCATAGATGTCGGCATCCAACAAGCCAACGCGCGCACCCTCGGCCTGAAGCGCCAAGGCCAGATTAACCGCCGTGGTACTTTTGCCGACCCCGCCCTTGCCCGAGGCGACGGCAATGATATTGCGCACACCCTCAACCCGCGTAACGCCCGTTTGCACGGCGTGCGCCGCGATCTTGACGCTGATTTGAACGTCAGGGCTAGGCACCCCAAGCGCCTTGAGCGCAGCATAAATTTGACCCCGCAACCCATCAAGCTGGCTGGCCACCGGATAGCCCAGTTCAACCCGTACGCTGACGTACTCGCCAACCATTTGGATGTGGCTGTCTTTAACAACCGACCCAATCGAGCGCCCAGTGTTGGGGTCAATCACGGTTTCAAGCCCCTCACGCACCTCAGCCAGCGTTACACTCATGGGTATTCCTCTGTTATGTTTTCCCTATTTTAGGCTTGCAATATGCTATTTCTACTCCAACGACTGGTTAGGCTTGTGGCGTTTGTCTTTCTCGCGCTAATCGGTATGGTGATGGCCGTTGTGTTTGTCGCGTCAACCATTGTCGCAGTCGCGATCTTGGTCGTGGTGGCACGCTTGCGAGGCAAAACATTCTCAGCCAAAGAATATTGGATGGCGCGCAGCGCGCGACGCAAACCAATTTTGAAGAGCGGCTCTTTTTCAACGAAAAACAGCGCCGACGTGACTGACGTCAAGGCCCGCGATATTTCTTGAGCGGCTTGGCCCTGCTCTATTGCGCTCACCTAGCTTGCTTAAACCACCCAACCGCCGCAGCAGCGACTCATGAATACCCCCGAACGCTCGATTAGTTTATTTGAACTGTTCAAAGGGTTCGCCACCATTGGTGTACTCGGCTTTGGCGGGGTCGCCGTCATGGCACGACACGTAATCGTTGAACAGTATCAGTGGCTCACCGAAAAAGAGTACGCAACCATTTTGGGCATGGGGCAAATCTTGCCCGGCGCCAATGTCGTGAACGCCTCAGTGGTCATTGGCGATCGTTTTCAAGGGCCTAAGGGGTCGATTGTTTGCGTGCTCGGCATCATGGTGCTGCCAATCATGATTTTGCTGGCGTTTGCTTTGCTTTACGATCAATTTGCTCAACTCCCGGCTGTCAGCGTGGCCCTCACAGGGGCCGGTGCCGCCGCCGCGGGGATGGTGCTGGCCACGGGCCTGAAAATGGCCATTAAGGTCAAACTCGACTTAGCCGGCTGGCTCATCGCTGGCTTCGCAATCTTGGGGATTTTGGTATTGCACCTACCCATGGTGTACGTCGTGCTGGCATTGATTCCGACAGCCCTCGTCATCACCGCATGGTTGGGCAAAAAATGAGCGAACCTAGTGTCTTAGGCCAATTAGCCCGCAGCTTCGCGATGATTTCGCTCA
Source organism: Burkholderiaceae bacterium (assembly GCA_029866055.1). Classification (GTDB taxonomy): domain Bacteria; phylum Pseudomonadota; class Gammaproteobacteria; order Burkholderiales; family Burkholderiaceae_B; genus Zwartia. The sequence continues at coordinate 2,164 of JARXAG010000202.1, read as the reverse complement.
TCGCCATTGGCGGCATCAACGCTGTGCTGCCAGCGCTTCGCGACGTTGTGGTCGAATCGATGCGCTGGATGGACGACGAGAAGTTTATGCAGCTGTTTGCCATCGCACAGATCACGCCGGGCCCGAACGTGGTGATCGTGAGCTTAGTCGGCTGGGAAATTGCCGGGTTTGCTGGCTTGCTGGTGGCCACGCTCGCCATGCTTGTGCCGGCCTGTCTGCTTGCCTTTTTAGTCGGGCGCGTAGCCAATCGGCTTGAGGGCAGCAAAGGCCTGCGCCTGGCACAAAATGCTTTGGTGCCGGTTGCGATCGGCCTGATCCTCGCAGGAGGCCTAGATTTAAGCCACGCCGCTTACCGTGGCTGGCTGACACCCCTAATCGTGGCGGCCAATGTCGCTGGCATCCTGTTCACCAAGCTCAACCCCGTTTGGGGCTTAATGGCCAGCGCCTTAGTCTCCTTGGCGGCACATTATTCTGGCCTGTTCGTGTTGGGTTAAGGGGCTCAAGCGATTGACCTTGTTAAACTCGCAAGCTTGACTCTCTTACCAGCGCCCGCCATGCCCCGCACCCTGTTCGTCACCACTGCCCTGCCCTATGCCAATGGCTCATTTCATATTGGCCACATCATGGAATACATCCAGGCCGATATCTGGGTACGCGCCATGCGCATGGCTGGCCACACTGTGCACTTTGTAGGCGCTGACGACACACACGGCGCACCCGTCATGCTGAAGGCCGAAGCCGAAGGGATCACGCCCAAACAACTAGTCGAACGCATCGGTGCCGAACGCCCACAGTACCTGCAAGGGTTTCAAATTGAATTTGATCACTGGCATTCGACTGACTCAGCTGAAAACATAGAGTTATCGCAAGACATCTATCGCAAATTACGCGCGGCCGGGCTAATTAGTACGCGCGAAATCGAACAGTTTTACGACCCCGTTAAGGGCATGTTTTTAGCCGATCGTTACATCAAGGGCGAGTGCCCCAAGTGCCACGCCAAAGATCAATACGGTGACTCTTGCGAGGCCTGTGGCGCGGTCTATGCGCCGACTGATTTGATCGAGCCATACTCAACGCTCACCAACGCGCGACCCGTGCTTAAAACGTCTGAGCATTATTTCTTTCAATTGTCTGATCCACGTTGCATTGAGTTTTTACAAAAATGGACAACCGGCAGCAACGCTCAGGGCAATAAACATTTACAAGCAGAAGTCTTAGCCAAAACGCGCGAGTGGCTTGGCAGCGGTGATGAAAAAGCCAATCTTGGCGATTGGGATATCTCGCGCGATGCACCCTATTTTGGGATCGAAATCCCTGATGCGCCAGGTAAGTACTTTTATGTTTGGCTTGATGCCCCTGTTGGCTATCTTGCCTCACTGAAGTCGTATTGCGCCAAAATTGGCGTCGACTTTGAAGCACTGCTTGATCCAAACGGCACAACCGAACAAGTGCACTTTATTGGCAAAGATATTATCTATTTTCACGCTCTGTTTTGGCCTGCCACCTTGCAGTTTTCAGGCCGTAAAACGCCCGATCAACTCAATGTGCATGGTTTCATTACAGTGAGTGGCGAAAAAATGTCAAAGAGCCGTGGCACCGGCATCTCGCCCCTGCGCTACCTTGAGCTTGGCATGAACGCCGAGTGGATGCGCTATTACATCGCCGCTAAGCTCAACGCCCGCGTTGAGGATATTGACTTTAATCCCGATGATTTTATTGCCAGAGTCAACAGCGACTTGGTTGGCAAGTACATCAATATTGCGAGCCGAGCCGCCAATTTCATCAGCAAATATTTTGACGGCCAGCTTGCTTACCCCGACGATGCAGCCTTATTGGGCAACAACTGGGCACAGGCCGCAGACCGCATTCGCGCCGATCTTGAAGCGCGCGAATACGGGCGGGCAATTCGCGAGATCATGGCGCATGCCGATCAGATCAACCAAGCCTTTGATGCGGCACAGCCTTGGCTGATTGCAAAAACCTTGGCATCTGCCGAGCCCTCGCAGCGCGTCGCACTACAACACATCTGCTCAGCGGCGCTGGCGGGTTTCAAGGCGCTCTCGGTCATGCTTGCCCCCATCTTGCCCGCCTTGTCACAGCGTGTCGCCACTGAATTGTTTGGCCAGACCAGCAACTTTGTTTGGGCTGATGCGGGCGTATTACC
>JARXAG010000194.1 GCA_029866055.1 Burkholderiaceae bacterium | reverse complement strand
CTTTTGAGCTCAGGTACTTTCTCAACAATGGCATCGGGCTCAAAATCGGCCAGTGACTCAAACTTCAGGCTAACCGCCAAATTGTCATCTGAATCTTCTTTTTCAAGGCGATTGGGCACGCTCAAGTCAAGAGAAAGTTTTTGTGCCTTCAACACATCGGTAAAGTTATCTTTGTCGATATTGATGGGCGCGCGGTCTTCTACAGGGCGATCATCTTCTCGTTGGGTGTAGTCACCCACCACCAACAACTTTAATGGCAACTCGACTTCAGCCTGCGCATCGCCCGTTGCGGGCTTGTACGTAATGTTGATTCTCTCTTTGGGTGCAACTGAACCTGCAGAAGCCATAATCTTTCTCCTTAGAACTGAAAGCGCTCAGCACTTCGAGCAACAACGTCATCTAATTGCATTTGAGTGGAAGATAACGCAAAACACTGACTATAAATGTCAGAAACGAAGCAATACTCTCAAATACTGGCGATTTGCTTAATTATTTTGCTGGGATTTTTAGGGTTTCCCCGATCTTGATTAGATCGCTCGTTAACCCATTTATTTTCATCAGTGCTTTCATATCCACCTGATATTTGAGCGCAAGCTTAGAGAGCGTATCGCCCCCCTCGACAACATGGCTGCGCCGCGCAACAGCTTGAGGTGTGACCGGGCGACTCGCAGCTTCTGGCTTCTCTGCTGCGGGCGTGACAACTGGCTCTGTTGCAGGTTGCGCGCTCTCAGAGTTGGCCGGAGTTGAACTATCGACGAGTGATACAACGCGTTGCTCAATGAGTCGGGGCAGATCCATCTCAACAGAGACAGGGCGTCCGCCAAGCCAACACTGACCCACCCGCTCAGGAACATTCAATTGCCTGCGCGCCGCAGCGCCCGCCGTCACAGTTGGCATCGACACTTCTGCCAAATGGCTGTAATCCGCCGCCAGCTTTAACAGTGCCTCTTGTCCCACAAAGTCGTAACGCACACTGATTGATCGCACCTCTTGAGCGTCAAGCTTTTCTTGCAGAGCCGGAAAATCTTCAGGTGTAAAAATACGCTCGCCATCTTGAAACTCTTCGATAAAGCGGGCTAAGCCCAAAGCTCCGGGGTAGCGACGGATCAAAGACAGATTATCAATTTTGATCTGTAGCGAGACGTCGCCGCAAAGATCAGGCGACCAAGTCACCGTGTCGTTTGCCTGCACGTTAAAGTTATTCAACACAATTTCTTCGTTAGCACACTGAATTGATAAAATCGCCGCATAAGGCTTGACTTTGGCACTCGCATTGACACCGATTGGACGCGAGGTGATCGCCAACTTGACCGACTTGCCTTTGGCGTTTTCTGCTCGCTGATCTTTTACTAATTGCTGTACGCGCGCACCGATCGACCGATTCAAAAACGGTACAAAATCGCTTTGAAACGGAAGCTCATATTTCACCAATTTATCGTAGGTCAGCGCTTTGACCGGCACGAACTCTCCGCCTTTTTGTTGAATAAAAGGTTTTGCTGGGCCATTAGCAAAGGCCCAGACTGACCCTTGTTGACCAAAGAGTTGCTCGCCGATCTCTTTGGCGCTCACCGCTGTCTGCGTCCGCCAGATGACGTTTTTTTCCCAGTCCCTTTGCAAGCCGCAAGAAGCTTGCTCGGTCACATACCGTATCAGCAACTGCAACGGTCCGCCAACAATTGGCCACAACACGGCATCATCAGCTGCGACAAAACCCGAGCGCTTACGAAACTCGGCAAATGTCTCTTGCAGCGCTCGCAAACTTGAGGACTTAGTCGCAGGGTCGATCCCAAAGGCGAAAAAATCTGACGCCATTTGATAACTTTTGCCCTCGCCCTCGATCGCCTCGGCAGCAGCTAAATCAAAATCGTTAATAAATTTGCGATACGCATCAATGGTGCCAAGCGCCCGACTCATTTGATTGGGCACGGGCGCGACCGACCCGGTTTGAATAGAGTCCTGAAGAGCGCGCCCACCGATTGCATTAAAGACTCCTAGAACCGTGGTCGCCTGGGCGAGCGGCCCTGTACTCTGGGCATCACGTCTGAATACGCTAAAGTCTCGGGCAAATAACAACCAGCTAGGCAATTGCGCTTGGGGCACTGCCTCGAACTCACTGCTCAGGCGGCCGATTAGGGCGTAGTAAGGACTGTTCACTTTATTCACACGACGAACCATCTCACGCCAGATCGGTTCACTCACGAGCAGTTTGTCCCCCTCGGCAAAAGCAGAGGCGAAGGTATGCCAGACATTGATCCTTTCTGCCTGATACCACGACTCAAAAGATTTACGTTTTGCGACAAATTCAGGCGAATCCTTAAAAGCAAGCGAAAGCTCTTGCAAAAACTCTTGAATTCGCAACTCGCCCGCACGCGTGAACGCAGGCCGAATTTTTACACCACTTGAACCGAGCGAACCCGGTAGCCAAAACTCATTGAGCGTTACAGCGGGTATACCGCTTCGTGTATCCGCCCAAGAAAGTAACCAAGGCATCTGCCCGGGGGCAAACACCGCTTTCGACAGCGTCTCAAGATCCACCCGCGAACCACCAGTCAACAAGCCACCATCTGCTTCAGACCAGGCGAAATACGCGCTTACCATCCGATCATAGCCAGCCCTGACCTCTGGCGTCAGCACCGAATCAAGCGCCTGCAAGACATCTTGAGGCGCACCAGGCATTTTCAACAACTGGTCGTAGCTTGCTCCACGCAAACTTGCTTGGCTCTTGTTGTAGTTACGCGTTGTAGCAAGAATTGCATCAGCATAGAGCGGCGAGTTTTGGTCAGCGAGCAGTTTGTTAAAGCGATCGCCATAAGCACTCTGGCGGGACAGAAAAGTCTTGATCGCCGAAACATAAGCACCCTTAAGATCCCGTTCGAGTCCGTTGACTTCGGGACTAAACGCAAGCCAGCGAGACTGCCAGTTGTTTTGCTGATCAAGAACAAGATCCACCACCTGACGCATCGCGGCCAAACGCTGCCGCGCCTGGGTGACATCCTGTGAGCCATCGCCCAGATCTTTCGGAAAGGCACGCTCAATTTGTACCAACGTGTACTTAGTTGACACGTAAGACATCAAGACGAAACCAAACGCAGCGATGACGACGGCAAACCAGGCAACCAGTGCGAGGTTACGGGTGACTTGTCGCCAGCGGTGAACAATCTGGGTTGCCAAAAACATCCCACGATCTAGCGGCAGAACATTACCGAAAAAATCGTGTAAAAAAACTCCGGTTTCGCGTGGCGCGCGAGTAGCCGTTGGTCGCAACAGGTCACGTAACATCCCTGGCACTGCAGCACCTGTGTTGCGACCGCTACTGAAAAAAATGCCGCGCAACAGTGGTTGTTCTAGATATGGGCTGTTACCAAAACTAGCGGATAAAAACTCGTGCAGTCCCGGGCGCAGACGTTCGATTTCGGTAGGAAACGTCAGCGTATCGGTCGAAAGTTCGACTCCCTTGACTGCCATGTCCAACCGCAACTGCTTCAAGCGCTCAGTCACCTGCGCAAATGCCACAGCAACAAAATCAGCTTCGGCACCATTCCCTTGTCTGAGCTTTCCAACGTACCCCATCGCTTGCTCGAGCTCAGGCTCAGGCAATGTGTCGCACCAATGATTAAAACCAGGAATCAAGTCACACTTCGTGACGAGCACATAGATTGGAAAACGTTTGTCAAACAGACGAATCAACTGATCGACGCGCTCACGCAAAGTACGACCACGTCTGTCAAGCAAGTCACTATCGTTGCTTAACAGTCGGTCGGCATCAATCACAACAACCAAACCGTCAAGCCCGTCTTTGGGACGATACTTTGCCAACAAGCCGAGAATTTTTTCCCATTCGGCTTGATCAGAGTCTAGCGAATCAGGCGAAACATAGCGACCCGCCGTATCAATCACGATCGCCTTGCTAAAAAACCACCACTCAAAGTTGGCCGTTTGGCTGATCGGATCAGATTGCGAGACATTTTTTACAACAGAGGTCAACCGTGAACGGGTAATTGCTGTCGTTTTACCCGAGCCCGCCTCACCAACCACCATGTACCAAGGCAGCACGTACAAAGGATTACCAAAGCGTTTCAGACTTGAGTTACGCAATAACTCGATCGCCTGCTTCCATTTGTCTGTCAGATCTAACAGCGGCGCGACCGCCCCGGCGCCCTTGCGCGCAGCAAGTTCTGATTGGGCAAGCTTGACACGTGCCCGCGTTGAAATCCACAGCCGGCGTAACAGCTTGAACACCAGTACAGTCGCGATGACCGCAGCAAACATGACGACGGCAGCCCAGAGGGGCCAAGCCAACACTAGCGTAATGCCCCAGCAAAGCAAGGCCAGCAGCACTAGCAAAAACAACTTAAAGAGAAAACCGAATATTACTTTCATAGATAAATTGAACGCCGAAACGCCCTCACCGAACTAGCGAGTTCTGCATCTAAAGACAGGGTCAACAGAATTAATAACGCGACCGGAACCAACACCACTAAAATCGTAGTCGGACGCAGCCATCGCGGCCAGCGACTCGTGCGACTGAATTTACTTGCGTCTGCGGTGCGGTACGCCATCGGAAACAGTGGCGCCTCAGCACCCTCGGCAGACGCCCCAATTGCCTCGAGCACCATTCGATACTGATCTAGCCTCAATTGCGACAACTCGGCGCCGTCGGCTGCAGCACCATATCGGCCGACAAACCCCATACACAGGCACAACAAATAAATCTCTCGCACTGGCGCCTCGTCAGCCGTCAGTGCCTCAAGCCGCTCAAAGAACTCTTGCCCTGCCACTGAGGTTTTAAAGTAACGGCGTTGCAATAAAAAGGGTTGCCAGGCCAAGGGGCTCGCCCAAATCTTGCGACGCGAGATGTGCTCGTCTGTCCAGGCGACGATTGGGAACAACGCCTGATGAAACAGCTGCACCTCTATGCCAGCGTTCAGCGCCTGCGAGCTCGCTTGCTCAATGAGGCGGTCGATACAGGCTGAAACCTCTTGGGGCGCGCCCGCCGTCGCCGTCTCAAACGAGCGAACGTAGGCCATCAAAGGGATAAAAAAGTCTGAAAGCCGCATCGGTGCTTAACCCCGCAACACAACAATCTCAGCACGCAAATCTTCTGGTGCTGTGGGCCAAAACATCGCCAACTCTCCCTCTTTTTCAACAGACTCCCAGGCAGAACTCATTTGCTCGATGCGGTAATAGCGCGTGTTGGGTCGCTGCGGCAAGCCTTGAGGCGGGCTCAGGACTTCAATCAGCTCAATCCCCGGCAAGGCATGATCAATCAAGGCGGGCAGTTCGGACGGCGCAGCAAGACGTGTGGTTGCAAGAAAATCTTGCGACTGCCGGTCATTGTTCGACCCACTTTTTGTCACCAAATAAAAGCGATGGCGCTCGCCGAAGAACTCCGCGCGAAGGGCGGCTACCGAAAAAACGTCGCGCGGCTCGAAGTAAGCATGAAACTCCGGGCCCACAGAAATCTCGCCCAACAACTGACTGATTAATTGTCGTGCAGCCAAATAACAAAAACCTAAGTTGAGGTGGTCATAAGGCGGGATCCCCTCATCTTTCGGGCTTTGACGTCCCAATACATCCGTTCGATCAGAAAACGTACTGAGCTCACCGACGCACACGCGCAAGAAGCCATACACGGCCCAGGGGTGAATCTGTCGGGTTTCGGCCAAGTGCACAAGCGATGGCACCAAACGATTCAACGCCTGCACTGCCTGCAACAACATCATAAAATCTGGATCGAGTTCTTCACGCTGCATATCGCGTGGCAGCTTGTATTCTGCGATTTGACGCAGGCGCCCAGCCATGTCATCCCGAATGTCGTTCACCACGTCGCTCAACAATTGCGAGCCCGACAATGCATAACAGGGCGGCGCACTGCGCGCCACCAAGCGAACCGTATCGATATCGCGCACAAGTTCTGCCACAGGGATCAAGTCGTAGTCGTCTAAGGTTTCGAGCTCTGGTTCAAAAAAAACCTTGACGACATGCACCAGCGTGCGCACCTCTGCTGTAGGGCCTTGCGCGTAAAGATCAGGCATAGTCTCGGCCTGACCCAGGCTTACAAAACGCGTGTTGGCCGCCCCGGCTTCAGCCAGCGAATCAACCACTGTCACATTTGGCGAAACCTCTGAAAGTTTTTTCAACCCTAGGTAGACTTTGAGCGGGACATCGCTTGTTGTCCATATTTTTTCGAACGACCGGCTACTCATCACCGCATTACCCGGAAACTCGATGTACGTTTGATCTTGAAAGATTAAATTTGCGGACCGGACCTCAAACGAGCGGGCCGTGAACTGCTCTAATGCCAACACGAGGCTGCCGACACCCCAAAAATGTGGGCTCACCGCTTCATAGAGCGGTTTACGATAAAACTGTTGAGTGAGATCAAAGCGCTGAAAATGCTGCGGCTGCAAGAACAGACCTTGATGCCAAAACGTACCTTTTCTAAAATCCATGATGCCTCGCTTCTTTTTAATCCGTTAGTTTCATCGCGGCTTCAGAAGAAGCTTTCGCCTCACTGACTCGGCCGTCAGTCAAACTGACTTCGGGTTTCGACGAATCGAGCGGTACTGTCTCAATGACCACCTTTTTCTCAAAGTCATATGTGAGAATTTCTGCGTTCACGATCCGATCGCTCCCTAAAAACAACCTAAGCGCGAGCACAGCCGGTTCTGCCTTGTAGGTGGTGGTCACAATGCCCGAAGTTTGAATATTCAGCGGTATTTTGAACAACCGCGCCGCTTGAATCGCATTGAACTGGTAGTACCCAGCGACGAACCCTACAAACTTGGCGTCTTGCACTCGGTCAATCTTCAGTGCAGTTTTTTTACCCGGGGTAACCACATAGCGTTCAAACTTCAACACCTCTGTTGCGGCTTTACCACTCACTAACGTTTTTAGAACGGCCTCGGGCTTCGCTAGCCAATCAACAAATACTTTCGCGTCTGCGACTTGGACTACGCCGAGCACCACGGTATGGGGCTGATTTGAATAAAAATTCAAGTCAATATCAGCCACCATGTCGACCAGAATGGCCTCTTTGGCGTAGGGCCACTCAACCTCCGCCTTGGCGTCTTTCATTGAGTTGCCGCCCAAAGAAGAATTCAGCCAAGAACAGCCAGATACTAAGGACAAGCTTAATAAAAGCAAGATACTATTGACCGATCGATTTAGCATTTGCACTCGCTCCACAACCTTAACCAATATATCAAGTAAAAGCTGTAATAGCTTGAAATATAGTTATATTTTAACTTGCTTGATTGCTTTCGACCAGTTTTTGATATGTTTCCTTTCGGTTCTCATCTATGCCGCGTAGCGGCGGCGCTCTGTTTGACCTTGCTCGCAACGAGCTCGTTGGCGTTGTTTTTTAGCAACGCCAATGCTCAACAAGAGAGCGCCTACGCAGCAACAGTCTTGTCAGTCACGCACGAAACCGAGAAAAGTCGCACGGGCCCAGAAGTCTGCCGGCAGACCGTACTGACGTCGCAACAGGTCGCACAACAGGAAGAAGACGATAAAACCTGGTTTGAAAAAAATTGGATCGCCACCATTGGTGGCGCTGCAGGCATCGTGGTGGGTGTGCCCCTCGCCAATGCCGTCGCAACGCAGGCCGCGAGCTACACGACCTCGTTCGCTGCAGCGTCTTTGGTCATCCCAACCATCTTGCTTGCCGGCGGCATTGGATTTTTTGTCACGCAGTTGTTGGTGCCCTCTAACCCCTTACTTGCCACGCCTAAACCAGGCAGCCTAGTCGCTGAGCAAAAATTTTTTGTTCAAACGATTTGCGCACCCGGGCCACCCACTTACACCTCGGCTCCCAACTACCGCATTACTTACCGCTTTAACGGTAATGTCCAGACAGCATTGGTTAGGTATGATCCAGGAGAGCGCGTCAAAGTCAATCAGCAAGGTCGGCCGCTCAACGAAGTCAAACCGGCGCCAACACCCCCTACCCGGTGAGCGCAACACTTTCATCAAGTGAGGAAAACATGGCAGAGACAGCTAGCAATGAGATTCGGTTCAGATTCAGTGCAAAGGGTCAGGGTTCTGCAACCCTTGATGTCGTGACCCTGAAGGGTGTCGAAGCCCTGTCGCGGCTATTTCGCTTTGAACTCACGCTCGTCAGTGCTTCAGCAGAGATCAACTTTGATGACATGCTGAGCAAGTCGGCCACGCTCACAATTTTTTCGCACGATGGTACAAAATCTGTTCCCTACCACGGCATGGTGTGCGAATTTGAACAACTGCATCAGTCTGGCGGCTATGTTTTTTATCGCGCCGTGCTCGTACCGCGTCTTTGGAAGTTATCACTCAATCGCATCAATGAAGTGTATCTGGGTGAGCAATCCATTTTTCAAGTGATTGAGCAGGTTT
>JARXAG010000173.1 GCA_029866055.1 Burkholderiaceae bacterium | reverse complement strand
GCCAAAATCATGGCGCTAAAGGGGCCTGCCAAGGCGCGTGTTAAGTCAAGAACCTTCAGCCCGGCAAGTGGTAGAGCGTTGGTGTTTTTTGTATTGATCATCATGGTGGCGCTTTATTCTTTAAGAGTATGCGTTTGAGTTGGATGCTCTTCAAACCTGTTTATCAGCGCGGTAATTTGTGCTGAAGCTCGCGCTGAGGCCGTGTCTGGGTCCCAGCGGTTCTATTTAAATTATACTTAGTTGCTAATGTGTAAATCGTATACGATTTTTTTTATTCGAGGCAAATTTTAGTTTTTTTATGAGTCGATTCCTACGCACATAAACCTAATTTTAAGTTAGTGAATACGTTGTTGCACCATTCATACGCAGGGCAGGGTCATTGCGGAAAATGGGTTGTAAAACCTGCCGCACTCGGTGTACTTTATAGGTTGCGATATTTTTCGCTATGAAGAAATTCAATCGAAAGGGACATCATGAAATTAAATTCAATCTGGTCTCGGGGGAAAGCCGCCCTGGGTAGTAGTGTTTTGTTAGCGTTATCGAGCACCCCGGCTTGGGCCTCTTCATCAGTGTTGAAGCAAGATGACTTTGTTGGTATTTCTTTCTGGCTCATCTCGATGGCGTTGATCGCGTCAACTGCGTTTTTCTTTTTAGAAAGAGACCGTGTCTCTGCTAAGTGGAAAACCTCACTGACCGTGTCTGGCTTGGTAACTTTAATCGCCGCTGTGCATTACTTTTACATGCGCGACGTTTGGGTTGCAACGGGCTCAACACCAACAGTCTTTCGTTACATTGATTGGCTGATCACAGTGCCGCTGTTAATGATCGAGTTTTATCTGATTTTGGCCGCGATCGCCAAGGTACCAGGCGGTGTGTTCTGGCGTTTGATGATCGGTACTCTGGTCATGTTAGTTGGCGGTTATGTTGGTGAAGCAGGTTATGCACCTGTCTGGCCAGCGTTCATCGTTGGCATGATCGGTTGGTTCTATATTTTGTATGAAATCTTCGCCGGCGAAGCCAGCAAGATTAATGCAGCAAGTGCTCCACCCTCAGTGCAATCGGCATTTAGCTTAATGCGTTGGATCGTGACCATTGGTTGGGCAATTTACCCAATCGGTTATTTCTTCGGTTACTTGACTGGTAGCAGCCCTGCCAGCAGCGCAGCAGCTCTCAACATCATCTATAACCTGGCTGATGTTTTGAACAAGATTGCCTTCGGTCTGATCATCTGGAAAGTTGCAGTTACAGAATCAGAGGCTTCAAAGCACTAAGACTGTTGCGGTTGCATGTAGAAAATTCCCGGCTACGGCCGGGGATTTTTTAAAAAAATATATAAAAAGTGTGATGGAGCTCGAATGGGGATGGGTACGGCTCTTTCAGCAAATCAGGTAGACCCACGTTATTTGGTTAGCGAACCAACGGTTTTGCTCAAACAAGTCGAAATGTTCATGCGCGCGTCGTTGCAAAGCGCACCGCAAACATCCGTTTCAAACTCAACCAGAATTCAAGAGGCTGTATCGCACCATTTGCAGTCAGGGGGGCAGCGCCTGCGCGCGCGGTTGGCCCTCAGCGCTGGCAAAGCGGTAGGCCTGAAAGAAGACGACTGCATTATCGTTGCGACAGTCGTTGAGCTTTTACACAATGCGTCCTTAATACACGATGACCTTCAAGACCGTGATGAGTTTCGCCGGGGACACCAGGCAGTTTGGAGTAAGTTTGGTAGCGATATCGCGATTTGTTGTGGCGATCTTTTTTTATCCGCGTCTTATGCCGCGTTAGCAAATGTCAGCAAAGCAGGTGCCCTGCCAAAAATGTACCAGGCGATGCACCACCGCTCGAGCGAAGCGATTTACGGTCAGTGTGCCGATCTATCGATTACCCCTGAGCAGATGCAGCTAGAGACTTATCTGGCCATTGTCAGAGCAAAATCAGGCGCTTTATTGAGTCTACCCTTAGAGCTTGTATTTTTGCTCAGTGGTCATAACAGTGCCATCCTTTGCACCGAACAAGCCTGCAAGGACTTTGCGGTTGGCTTTCAAATCTATGATGATCTGCTCGATATCGATGCGGATCAGCGTCAATCAAACGGGTCTGGCAAAGACCGCGATGCGTTGAATATTGTGTCAGTGTTCGAGCTAATGGACGCAGGCCTCGATACCGCCTTCGATTCAAAACGTTTGGCTAAAGACCTGGCAACCGAATACCTGCTCAGGGCCGAAGCGGCTCTGACTCAATTGCCAGTTCAGTCTGGCGCAATGTTGAGTGAATGCTCGCAAAATATTCGTGGGCTGTTGAATCAGTTGTCTTATTAACGAGCTCAATCTATGCATGCTTTGATTATCGGCGGCGGATTTGGAGGCATCGCCAGCGCGTTGCGCTTCAAAGCCAAGGGCTACGACGTCACCTTGATTGACCGTTGCCCACAGCTCGGTGGGCGTGCCCAAGCCTTTGAACGCAATGGGTTTCGGCATGACGCCGGGCCCACAGTGATTACCGCTTCATTTTTGTTTGAAGAGCTGTTTGCCCTATTTGGTGAAACTTTCTCCGATCACGTTTCCCTTGTGCCGCTTACGCCTTGGTACCGCTTCTATTTTGCGGACGGTGATCATTTTGATTACGGCGGAACCTTAGAAGAAACGCTTGCTGAAATCCGGCGCATCGAACCTGCTGACTGTGAAAGGTATCTTCAGTTACTTGACCACTCGAAGCGAATCTTTAAGGTCGGATTCACCGAGTTGTCAGCCACACCTTTCGATAGTTTTCTGTTTATGGTGAAGCAGATACCAAGACTGATCGGACTGCAAAGCTATAAAACGGTTTGGCAATTGGTGTCTCACTATCTTAAAAACGACAAACTCCGGCAAGCGTTCTCAATTCAACCGCTGCTGGTGGGTGGAAACCCCTTTGATACGACTAGTATTTATTGTCTGATCCATTATCTTGAACGCGCCTATGGCGTGCAGTTTGCGATGGGTGGTACGCAAGCAATTGTGTCAGCCCTAGAAAAACTGATGCTGCGCCAAGGGATTGAGATTCAGCTGAATCAAACGGTTGAACGCTTGCTCGTCGAGGCCGACACCGTCAAAGGTGTCGTACTTGAAGGAGGCCAAACCATTGAGGCTGACGTGGTTGTGTCTAACGCTGACCCAGCTTATTTGTATCAGCATATGCTCGAGCCAAAAAAGCAATCATTTTTTACGCGGTTAAAAATAAAAAAATCTCAGTACTCAATGGGGCTCTTCGTACTGTATTTCGGTACAACACGCACTTACCCAAGCATTGCCCACCATACGATTTGGATGGGCGAGCGCTATCAAGAGTTGTTGGCAGACATTTTTAATCGCAAGATCTTATCTGAAGATTTTTCACTGTATTTGCATCGTCCGACGGCGACTGACAAAAGCTTTGCCCCAGACGGTTGCGACAGTTTTTACGTGCTTTGCCCTGTACCCAACTTGCAAGGTGGGCAAGACTGGTCCGTTGAAGGGCCGGCCCTACGTGATCGTATTGTGCTCGCCTTAGAAAAAACAGTATTGCCCGAGCTGTCATCCGTGATCACTGAAGATTTTTTCATGACGCCTAAAGACTTCGAGCATGATTATCTAAGCGAGCACGGCGCAGGCTTTTCAATTTCACCAATCTTCACGCAGTCTGCTTGGTTTCGTTTTCACAACCGCGCTGAAAGTTTAAAGAATCTCTACCTAGTTGGTGCAGGCACCCATCCAGGCGCTGGTTTACCAGGCGTGATTTCGTCAGCCAAAGTGGTTGATGCTTTAATCCCCAAGGTGACACCCACGTGACGCAGGCTAACGATTCTTTCGTTGACGCAGACCGTGTTCTTGCGGCAAAGGGCAAGAGTTTTTACTGGGCTCGCCAGCTACTCGGCCCAAGACATGCAAGTCGTGCAACTCGGTTGTATCGGTTTTGTCGCTACGTTGACGACTTGGCAGATGAAGATCAATCAGCCGTTCGTTCAAAGAAGAATATCGCAGAGCTTCGCGAGTCGATTCATTCAGGCTTGACTGCAGATGCTGTGGTGCAGGATGGCATCACGTTAATCAATGAGTGTCAGATCGATAAGAGAGTCGTGCTTGATTTGATTGCAGGGGTATGGTCTGACACTGAGCTTGTTCGGATGGCAGACGATGCTCACTTGATGCAGTATTGTTATCAAGTGGCAGGTACGGTTGGGTTAATGATGTGCAAAGTGCTCAACACCGATCATCCAGAGGCCGAACCCTTCGCTATTGATCTGGGGATGGCCATGCAGTTGACCAATATTTGCAGAGATGTACAGACGGATGCGCTGGTTGATCGGCGTTACATCCCTTCAGCGTTAGTCAATGGCTTAGCACCTAGTGAGCTCATTGCCCCAAGCGAAGAGCACAAGCAGTTGGTTAAGCAAGCCGTGGCGACCTTATTAGACGTGGCGGATGATTATTACCAGAGTGGCGAAAAAGGGTTATCCTACTTACCGTTCAGAGCTAGGTTGGCAATCTTGGTAGCGGCTCGTATCTATCGTGAGATTGGTCAGAAACTCAGGCGACAACAATGCGAATACTGGCATCAACGTATCGTGGTGTCTAAAGCGAAGAAATTTATGATTACGATCGAAGTCCTTCTCACCGCACCGTTGACGCTTAAATTTTGGCGTTACCCAAGCCGGCATGACGCCAAGCTGCACGAGCCTTTAGCCCCAAGAGACTCAAAGTCGCTCCTGTCCGTGCAGGGTCATGCAAACTGAATTTGATCTGATCATTATCGGAGCCGGCTGCGCCGGATTAAGTTTGGGATTGCAACTCGCTTCGTTGCAGGCGAAAGCACCCAGAACACTATTGCTTGAGCCGCGCACTTCCTACGAAAACGATAGAACCTGGTGTTTTTGGGGCGATGAGCATGCGCCGTTTGCCCAGCTTGCCAAGCATACTTGGCAGCGCTTTAGCGTCAACAATGGCGTCAGTCGTGCGCTGGTCGATTGCTCTACAACTCCTTACCGATTGTTGACTGCAGCAGATTTTTATACGAAGGCGGTTCGAATGATCGCCAGTAATCCCGCAATGGATTTAAAAACGGGTATTTCATTGACCGCAGAGCCGAGTCTTAGTCAGGGCAGGTGGCACCTCGACACCACTGGTGGTTCTTTTTCAGCCAACGCGGTCGTTGACACTCGCCCACTGCCGACACAGAAGCTGTCTGACACCACCCTGTGGCAATCATTTTTAGGTTGCGAGCTTGAGTTTCAAGAGCCACGCTTTGATCCCGCGTCAGCACAATTGATGGATTTTTATCCAGCGAGTCAAGCGTTTGTTGGCTTTAACTATGTGTTGCCTGTATCAACAACAAGAGCACTCGTTGAATTTACAGTATTCGCTTCCAAGATTTATGACCAAGCTGAGCTCGTCAGCTATCTTGACGCTCAGGTCGAAAAACTTGCGGATGGTAGGCCTTATCAACGCCTGCGTAATGAATATGGTTTGATCCCGATGGGGGTGGGCAAGCCTAAGGGCACGGTTAAGCCTAAGGACACTGTTAAGCCTACTGAGCAGCACTCGAGCTATGTTCGGGTTGGTTTGACCGCTGGTGCCGCTCGACCCGCGACGGGTTACGCCTTTCAAAGAATTCAGCGCTGGGCTCTTGCCTGCAAGCAGTCTCTTCAAAAAAACGGTTTACCTGTCGGTCATCAACCAGACTCTTTCGTCATCAGACAGATGGATGCGATTTTTCTGAATGTGCTTCGTCATCATCCCGAATTGGGCCCTGAGCTCTTCATGCGACTATTTTCAAAGGTGAGCAGCGAAAAATTGATTCGCTTTTTGTCGGATCAGGGGCGAGTGTCTGATTACCTGGCAGTGATTTTGTCATTACCACCGGGGCTGTTCATGAAAAGCGCTTATCAAGTGGCGGCGGCGCGATGAACCGTATTCAACAACAAGGTTTTATTTTTGGTGTTGTGGCAACACTCATCGCGCTTGGCTCTGCGCTTGTACCATCGGTCGACCCGCTGGCCTCGTTACTCTTGGTCGCGACGTTAATCTTTTTTCTTGGTGTGCCCCATGGTGCTCTTGACCCCTGCTTTGCTCAAAAACTGCTAGCGGTCAAGGGCTGGCGGGCGTGGATACAGTTTGTAGTGATCTATTTGGGCCTGGCTGGTTGTGTTGTGTTGATTTGGTGGCAGGCACCGCTCGTATTTATGAGCGGCTTTTTGATCATTTCGATTTTGCATTTCTCAAGAGACTTAGCGCCACCCACTGCAAAAATCAGCACACTGCTGTACGGCGGTGCGGTCATTGTGTTGCCTACACTACTTCATTTTTCTGAAATGCTTGAGTTATTCACGTTAATTGTTGGTGCTGAAAGTGCTCAGACGATTGTCGTAGCGTTGCGCGCGTTGGCTTGGCCTTGGGTTATGGCCTTGGCGATCTTGATATGTTTTGAAGCGATAAAAAATTGGCGGGTTGGCTTCGAGATTTTGTCAGTGAGTTTGCTGGCAGTTGTGGCTCAACCTTTAATCGCCTTCACGGTTTACTTCTGCGGAATGCATAGCTTGAGACACCTGCTGCGAACGCAGCAGTATGTCAATTTGCCGGTTAGTCGCCTGTTATGGATATGTCTCTTACCGATGTTAGGCGTCAGCGCCTTGGTCGCGCTCGGTTGGCTGTATCTACCAACCTCATCGTATGATTCAAGGCTGTTGCAATTTGTCTTTGTGACGCTTGC
>JARXAG010000169.1 GCA_029866055.1 Burkholderiaceae bacterium | reverse complement strand
TGAACTCGCGCAAGGGTTGCGCAACAAACAATTTAGCTCTGAAGAGCTTGCGAAAGAATATCTAACGCGAATCGATAAAGGCAACAAAGAGTTACACGCCTATGTCAGCGTTGACTCAGACAGCGTGCTGGCGCAAGCCCGCGCTGCCGATGCGCGTCGCGCGTCGGGCTACAGCTTAAGTGTTTTAGATGGTGTGCCGATTGCCGCAAAAGATTTGTGCGACATCGAAGGCCAAATCACCACAGGTGGCTCGCAAGATTGGTTAACACGTCGTAGCCCCACGACTTGCACGGCGGTCGAACGCCTGTTGCGCGCTGGCATGATTAATCTGGGCAAAACCCATATGGTTGAATTTGCCTTCGGTGGCTGGGGTACCAACCCTGTCATGGGCACCCCTAAAAACCCTTGGGATTTGACAACTCATCGCATACCGGGCGGTTCTTCAAGTGGCTCGGGTGTCGCCGTGGCGGCAGCGTTGGCACCCGCTGCGTTGGGTTCTGATACGGGCGGTTCGGTGCGTATCCCCGCCGCGTTAAATGGCATTACAGGTTTAAAAACCACACGTGGTTTGATCAGTTTGCATGGCGCCCTAGCGTTGTCGGGCACGCTAGACTCGATCGGCCCCATGACCCGCGATATGCAAGATTCTGCCATCCTTACCGAGTTGATGGCCGGCGCCGATCCGCTTGACCCAACTAGCTGTGGTCACCCGCTGTTTCAATGGCAGGCTCCACCCGAGGGCGCCAAGCCTTTGCAGGGGATTCGGATTGCGATGATTCCTGAGGGGCAATATCCTATCCCAGTCGGCGCTGACATTAAGCGGATTCTAGAAGACACACGCCGCGTGCTGGTTGAGCTTGGCGCGCAGATGGTCGACAAGCCCTTTCCGTTTGATTTTAAAGACATGATGTTGCGCAATGGGTACATCACTGCCGCTGAAGCTTACGCGATTCATCGTGCCTATATCGATGATGCCGCCCGCCCGTTTGGCGAGTTTGTGCGCAAGCGCGTGCAGTCAGGGCGCAATATCTCTGCTGCGGATTACGTCGACGCCATGGCCGACCATCGTCGTACCACTGCCGCCTGGACAAACTGGATGAGTAACGTCGATGCACTGCTTTCGCCTTGTGTGCCAATGGGCGCATGCCCGTTGACCGAGGTTGACGAGTCAAAAACCCCTGTCTCTGCCTTTACACGTGCAGGCAACTACATGGGCACGACGGGTGTTTCGTTGCCCGCCGGTTTTGCCGACAACGGTATGCCTGTGGGGATGCAGATGCTCGGTAAACCTTTTGACGACGCCACTATGGTCAAGATTGGGATTGCGTTTCAGCGCGTGACTAAGTTTCATTTGGCTCGCCCGGACCTTAAAAAACTAGGTTTGTAAGCAATATAAAAGTATTACTTAGCTCTTCGGCCCACAACGGGTCGAAAAAGGCCCCAAAGTTCGTTTATTGAGATCTTTGGGGCCGCTTTGCCTTCAGTGCCATCGAGTTTTAGTAAAAACCCGTTAAAATCAAAGGCTTTCCTTTTGGTTTCAGTACTGTCCTTTCAGGTTTAGTACTTTCCCACTTATCCAGTATCCAAGAAGTCAATCGTGCCAATCTACGCTTACAAATGCTCAGCCTGTGGTCATGCTGAAGACAAACTGCAAAAAATCTCTGATGCGCCTCTGACAGTGTGCCCACAGTGCGGTCAGTCAACGTACTCAAAACAGGTTACCGCTGCCGGCTTTCAATTAAAAGGCTCGGGGTGGTATGTCACCGATTTTCGTAGCAACGGTAGCGGCGGTGCTAAAACTAGCGAAGCTGCTGTGCCCGTGGCTGGTTCTGAGGCCGCCGCGGGTGGCTCAGCCGCCTCGGGTGGTGACGCTAAAGCTGGCTCAAGCGACGCGTCTGGCAGCCAATCCGGTGCGTCGTCTGACAGCTCGGGCAGCAAGCCTGCTAGCGGCTCCTCAAACTCAACCAGCAACTCAAACGCAGCGTCTTCAAGCGGTTCTGGCGCAGCAAGTTCGGGTAGCAGCGGCTCGTCTTCTTCGGGCGGATCATCAAACAACTCGTCCGGTAACACTTGAGCGCTACGCTGAGCACACCTAGGCCTGTGGGCCTTCATTTACTCAAAGATCAACCGCCTGAAATATCAACCGTAACCTTCAACGCTTAAGCCCTCCACGCCGAGTCGTGGCAACACAGATAACTTTTTTGATTCCGAAATGCGATTTCTAAAAAAGTACTTCATCACCGGGTTACTGATCTGGGTGCCGGTCGTCATTACGATCTGGGTGCTCGGCTTAGTGGTCACCACGCTCGAAAGCGTGGTGCCAGGCTTTTTGTCGCCTCAGGCCTTGTTCGGTTTTGAAATCCCGGGCTTCAGGGTCGCCTTGGTGTTGGCGGTGTTGCTGGCGACTGGCATGTTTGCCGCCAATTTCTTGGGCCGTGGCATCTTAAAGTATTCAGAAAAAGTCCTAGGTCGCATCCCACTGGTCAGGTCAATCTATCAGTCGGTGAAACAGGTTAGCGATACCTTGCTTGCACCCAACGGGCAGGCTTTCAGGCAGGCCGTGCTGGTGCAATATCCGCGCGCGGGCAGTTACACCGTTGCTCTGCTGACGGGCGCCCCAACCGGCGAAGTGGCTGACCACCTGCAGGGTGATTACGTGAGCGTGTACGTGCCCACCACGCCCAATCCAACGTCTGGTTTCTTTTTAATCATGATGCGCAGCGAGGTCGTGCCGCTCAATATGTCGGTCGATGCTGCGCTTAAATATATTGTGTCGATGGGCGTTGTTGCGCCGCCCGCAGGCCCGATTCTGAATGCCGTCGACGCGGCAGCTCAAGGCGTTGCAGTTCAAGTCGCAGCTGCGCAAGCGCAACTGAGCTCAGTCAAGTCCGGCAGCCAAACAGCCCCGACACAAACGACTTTATCCAGTGAGGGCGTCACAACGCCCGTCACGTCTTCTCGTTCGTCCGATTAATTTTTTTTGTCAGATCTGTTTGTCAGATCTTTTGGAGTTTGCATGCGTACCTGCTACACCGGCCAGGTTTGTAAAGACCACTTAGGTCAAACCGTTACGTTGTTTGGTTGGGTACACCGCCGCCGTGATCACGGTGGGGTGATCTTTATCGATATGCGCGATCGTGCGGGCTTAGCCCAGATCGTGTTCGATCCCGATAACGTCGAAGGCTTTGCGATTGCCGAGCGCCTGCGCAACGAGTTTTGCATCCGCATTACGGGTTTAGTGCGCGAGCGGCCAGCCGGCACCACGAATAAAGAACTCGCCTCAGGCGAAATCGAAATTCTCTGCCGCGAAGTCGAAATCCTCAATCCTTCGGTCACGCCACCATTTCAGCTTGATGATGAAAATCTCTCTGAAACCACCCGCCTAACGCATCGCGTGCTTGATCTGCGCCGTGGTCAAATGCAACGCAACATGATGTTGCGCTATCGCGTGTCGATCGAAGTGCGTAAGTTTTTAGATGGCCTGGGTTTTATCGATATCGAAACCCCCATGCTCACCAAGAGCACACCCGAAGGTGCGCGTGATTACCTAGTGCCATCGCGTGTGAATGCGGGCGAGTTCTTTGCCTTGCCGCAATCACCACAGCTCTTTAAACAGATGTTGATGGTGTCGGGGTTTGATCGCTACTACCAAATTACCAAATGCTTTCGCGACGAAGATTTGCGTGCTGATCGTCAGCCTGAATTTACTCAGATCGATTGCGAAACGTCTTTCTTAAACGAAACCGAAATTCGCGCGATCTTTGAAGACATGATCCGTCACGTTTTTAAATCTGTGCAAAACGTTGAGCTAGCCAACCCGTTTCCGCTGATGCCTTACAGCGAAGCCATGCGCTTGTATGGTTCAGACAAACCTGACCTGCGCGTCAAGCTTGAGTTCACAGATTTAACAGACGTCATGAAAGACGTTGACTTCAAAGTGTTTGCCCAAGCAGCCACCACCGAAGGCAGTCGCGTGGTCGGTTTGCGCGTGCCAAAAGGTGGCATCATCTCGCGCAGCGAAATCGACAGCTACACCAAGTTTGTATCGATTTATGGTGCAAAAGGCTTGGCCTGGATCAAAGTCAACGAAGTGGCAAAAGGCCGCGATGGTTTGCAGTCACCAATCGTTAAAAACTTGCACGACGCAGCGCTTGCCGAAATGATCAAGCGCACCGGCGCGCAAGATGGCGATCTGATTTTCTTTGGCGCAGACCGCGCCAAAGTTGTGAACGACGCCATCGGCGCGTTGCGCGTCAAAATCGGTCATAGCGAGTTTGGTCGTACTAACGATTTGTTCGAAGCTGTCTGGAAACCACTCTGGGTGGTTGATTTTCCGATGTTCGAATACGACGAAGAGGCCGATCGCTATGTGGCCGCGCATCACCCCTTCACCAGCCCCAAAGATGGCCACGAAGATCTGCTCAGCACCGATCCTTCAAAGGCAACCGCCAAAGCTTATGACATGGTGCTTAACGGTTGGGAGATCGGTGGTGGTTCAGTGCGTATTCACCGCGAAGAAATTCAGAGCAAAGTGTTTCGTGCCCTCAAGATTGACGCCGAAGAAGCACAACTCAAGTTTGGTTTCTTGCTCGACGCCTTGCAATATGGCGCGCCACCTCACGGCGGTATCGCTTTCGGTTTAGATCGTATTGTCACCATGATGACCGGTGCCGAGTCAATTCGTGATGTGATTGCGTTTCCAAAAACCCAGCGCGCGCAGTGCTTGCTCACCCAAGCGCCTTCGCCCGTTGACGAAAAGCAATTGCGCGAATTGCATATCCGTTTGCGTCAGCCAGAAGTGAAAGTTTAAATAGCTATGGCAGCCTGACGTTTTTAGGCTTAAAAGTTTTGGTTGTTGTTTAGTACGCTTTTGCTGTTTAGTTCGTCGTGTTTTTATGACGAGTGACACAATTAATTACTAAATAGGCGATGTCTGCCGCAAACGGCAGCGTCGACCAACATGTCGTTACTTCGAGTCGTTAGCTATAACATCCACAAAGGTCGCTCTCTTTCAGGGCGCGACTCAATGGTGGATTTGCGACTCGGCTTGCACGGCCTGCGGCCCGATCTATTGTTTTTGCAAGAAGTGCAAGGGCGCAACGACCGCTATGGTCGCTTGCATGCCCAGCACGAGTCTTTGGCGGCAGCCTTACATATGGACGTTGCCTACGGCTGCAACGCCATCAAAAGCCAAAGCGATCACGGCAATGCCTTGCTATCGCGGCACTCAATTGTTAGCTTCGAAAATCAAGATATTTCAGATCATCGCCTAGAACAGCGAGGCTTGTTGCATGGGGTGATTAATGTCGGTGGCCGCGAAGTGCATTGCTTTGTTGTGCACTTGGGGTTGTTTGCCGGGGGGCGCGTGCGCCAGATCGAAGTGATGGCCGAGCGTATCAGGCGGATGGTGCCTGACGATGCCCCAATGCTGATCGCGGGCGATTTTAACGATTGGAAAGATCGCCTTGCCCCCTTGTTTGTGCAACAACTTGGCGTCTATGAAGTGTTTGCCAATGCGCCACGTACCCGGGGCGTCATGCCCAAGCTGCGCGAATCGATTCATCAACTGCGCGGTGTCTGGCGTGGCGATAGCCCCTCAGAGATACGCGCCAATCTGTTTCGCCGTGAGGCGCTGCGCCAAAATCAGTTGTCGATGGAGGGCGCCTATAGCCCCACGCCACCGCCGCGCACGTTTCCAAGCGCGTTCCCGTGGCTGCGCCTCGATCGCATTTATCAACGAGGGTTTGCGGTGCGCAATGCCCGCGTTCTGCGTGGCCGGCCGTGGTCGCAGCTATCGGATCATGCGCCGATCTTTGCCGAGCTTGAATTGCCGTAACTGAGCGTTGATCCTCATGCTTTTTCGTACAAACGCGTCGGCTGATTACGGCACAACTGAAACTCAGGTTTAGTAGTCGCTGCCCTTGCCAGTCAAGGCAACGCCCACCCTGAGCAGCAAGTACGCCAAACCATCTGTCAGGCGAGTCAACACAGGGCGCCGTGCGTACAGCGTGTGCTCAATGACTTTGCTGCCTTGTACGATCGCTGCTTCAAGCGACTGACGCAGTGATTGCGTGAAAGCAGCGTCATCAATCAATACGTTCGCTTCGCGAGCAAGCAATAAGCTGAACGGATCGAGGTTTGAAGAACCAACGGTTGACACCTCATCAAGCACGGCGACCTTTGCATGTAAAAAACTAGGTAGGTATTCATAGATTTCAATACCCGCGCCTAAAAACTGATCGTAGATCCAGCGGGTCGCGTGATATTGCATGCGATATTCGATTTTGCCCTGTAGCAGAAGCTTGACCTTCACGCCTCGTTGCGCAGCTTCGATGAGCGCATACCGAAGTTTGCGCTCGGGTAAAAAATAGGCGTTCGCGATGATGATGGTGTGCTGCGCCTGCGTAATGCCCTCAAGGTAGGCGGTTTCGATTGCTTTGCGATAGCGCAGGTTGTCACGCAACACCAATGCGGCTTGGACGTTACCCGTAGCAGGGTAAAGTGCGGCGCGATGGCGCTGATGCCTAAATCGCAAATGACGCCAGGTGCGCGGGCCCCTGAGCAAGAGTCGCCAATTTAGGCGCAGCCAAAGCAGATCTTGCGCGTGTACGGCGTCGGCGACAACGGGCCCCGTAAGTTGCACCGCGTAATCAAAGCGTGGATCACTTTCTCGGTTGAGCAGCTCAGGCGTTAGATAATTGCCTTCAACATCTCGGTTGAGCAGCTCAGGAGTCAAATAATCATCTTCAAAATTGATGCCGCCAATAAACGCTACGCGCGAATCAACTACAACGATTTTGCGATGCAAGCGCCGCAAACGTTTAAAGTCAAAAGACTTCAGCGTAAATTGCCTGGGCTCTGGCCGATAAATGCGGCACTGCGCCCCAACCGACAGCAACTCAGTTTGAATGGCTTGTTCGTCTTGAGCACTACCAAAGCCATCGAGCATGACCCGTACCCTGACCCCCCGCAGCGCCGCAAGTTTTAAATGATGCAAAATTTGTCTGCCGGCCGCATCAAGTCGAAAGATATAGGTTTCAACGTGGATGCTGCGCGTGGCTTTGTCAAAGGCCTCGCAAAGCGCCGGAAACAATTGCACACCGTTTTCGAGCAAGGTCACGGCGTTACCAGCTTTGAAGCGCAGGTGCGGATGAGTTAAGGGCACGGATTAACCTTGTCCAAGCACGAATTGTTTATACAAACCTTGCACCACTGGGACCAGCAGCGTCAGCAAAATTGGAATCATGATCCCGAAGCACCACTTAAAAATTTTGTTATCCGCGTAAAGGTTTGATATATCCTTTTCAATTGGTGCGATTGAGCGATGAAGTTCTTTCCCAAGGCGGGCTTCGGACTCAACAATTTTCTTTTCCAGAGTTGTCACGGCGCCCGAAAGATCGCATTTGGTTTCGTGGATTTTCCTTTCGAGGGTGATGACAGCAGCGGACAGGTCACTTTTAGTCAGAAGTATTTCTTTTTCAAGGACGCCCACCGCGGCGGATAGATCGCTTTTCGTCAGGCGAATTTCTTTGTCTAAAGCGGCCAGGCCCTGAGCCAGATCAGTTTTAGTCGCGAAGTCATCAACCGAGCGGTCAAGTACCGCATTTAAAGCTAGGGCTTGTACTTCGGCAAGCTGCCGTGACATACCGGCGCGCTCAAGGTCTTGGCAGTAAGTTAGCGTATTAAAGCGGTGCATAGCGGTCATGCTCGGATGAGTGAGGCGCCCGCGGCGCCGATACAGAGAGTCTGCGGCAAGCCCGCGCGCAATTCAATCCCTTGACGCCCCTCAAAAGCAAAAAACGATACAAGTCGAATTGTTAGTAAAAGCAACCAAGTACTTGACTCCTTTGCGTTTACTCATGGAGCCTTGCATCAATCTTCTAAGAGCTCTGCTTGTTATAACCGCTTTGGGGCGGTTAGTATGCTGAATCAAAGTTTTTTAAAGCAGGCGTTTCATGCGCTCAGCCAACACAAGATGAACGTTTTATTAACCGGTGGCGCTGGCTACATTGGCAATCACACTGCCGTGGCCCTGTTTGAAGCAGGCCATCGCGTGGTGGTTTACGATAATTTCAGCAACAGTGACCGAGGTGCGCTCAAGCGACTCGAGCAAATCTTGGGCGCGCCTGTCACAACCATCGAGGGCGATGTGCGTGATACCGCACTGTTGCAGCGTACGCTGACCGAGCAACAGATCAACGCCGTGATTCACTTTGCTGGCCTCAAAGCGGTGGGCGAGTCGGTGTCAAAGCCGGTCGACTATTACGCCAACAACGTACAAGGCGCGATCAGCTTGTTGCAGGCGATGCAGGCGGCTCAGTGCAAAACGCTGGTGTTTAGTTCAAGCGCCACTGTGTATGGCGATCCAAAATATTTACCAATCGACGAAGCGCATCCCACTAGCGCGACCAACCCGTATGGCCGTAGCAAGTTGCACATCGAAGAGATCCTGTCAGATCTCAGCGCGTCTGATCCCTCATGGCATATTGCCGCCCTCAGATACTTCAACCCAGTGGGGGCGCATGCTTCGGCCCTGATTGGCGAAAATCCAAACGGTATCCCAAACAATTTGATGCCATTTATTGCACAAGTGGCGGTTGGTAAATTGCCGCAACTCAAGGTGTTTGGCAACGATTACGACACCCCAGACGGCACCGGCGTGCGCGACTATATTCATGTGATGGACTTGGCCGAAGGCCACCTTGCTGCGCTTAAATTTTTAACTCAACAAGGCGGTTTGCATACCTTTAACCTAGGTACGGGTCGTGGCTATAGCGTGCTTGAAATGATCAAAGCCTTTGAGGCGGCCAGTGGCAAGCCCGTGCCGTTCAGTGTTGCCCCGCGTCGCGCCGGCGATATTGCCAGTTGCTATGCCAGCGTTGATTTTTCAGCTAAACAGCTAAACTGGCGTGCCACGCGCGATTTAAAAGATATGTGCGAAAGCGGCTGGCGATTTCAACAGCAAGCGCAGCAGGTCTAGCCGTAACGCGAAAGTCGCTGGCAGTTTGCACAGCAGGTCTAACCGCGGCGCGAAAGTCATT
>JARXAG010000166.1 GCA_029866055.1 Burkholderiaceae bacterium | reverse complement strand
ACTGACTATCATTTTTCTGTGCCTCCGAAAGAGACAATGAACATCAATGAACGGATTCGTGTCGGAGTCCTTCAGGCTACAAATAAAAATGGTAAGGTCACCGAAACTGGTGTCGTTTTTGAAGAATTAAGAATGTCGCTTGAGCAACTGGGCGCCTTAGAGTTTTGTCAGGTCGAACACACAACCAGCGCGACTGACCCAAAAAATGAGAAGCTAAGCTACTCGTGCGATATCTTTCGAGAAAATGAAGCGGCGTCTGGCCAAGTCGCATTTATCTATGAAGATAAGGGAAGATCAGTCTATAAAGTTAGGGTCAGGTATAGCCCGGCTACGAAAAATTAAGCGATACGACGAATGCACGCTACCCTGCACTCACACCGCTAACCCAGCCAGCCACTGTGCAGCATCACGGATACCGATTGAGCCTTGGTCAACCTCAGCTTTGCATTCTCGAACCAATTGAATCGCTTGGGCTTGCGGCCATTGCTCGGCAAAACGATTTAAGGCGCGATGCGGCTTTGTATCAGACAACTTGCATTCAATTAAATGTGTCAGTGTGTCGCCCTGGCTCAGGCAAAAATCAACTTCGGCATCATCTTTGGTGCGAACGTAGTGCAGATCGACCTCTGCCCCTTGGGTGTCTTGCTGCCATTGCACGTTTTTTAGTAAATGGCATGCCACTAGGTTTTCAAACTGAAGCCCTGCATCGCCAAGCACCATGCCCGTGTCATAAAAATAGACTTTTGGCGCTTGCAGCGTGGCACGCGCGATATTGCGATGCCACGGCCGCACCACAAACACGATAAAAAGCGACTCTAAAATATCAAGGTATTTGCTAACGGTGACCTGCGAAAGATTGAGATCACGCGCCAAAGAGGCAAGAGATAAAGGCGACCCCACCCGCGAACGCAACATCTCGGCAAACAAGCGCATGGTGTTAACTTCTTGTAAGCACGAAAACTCGAGAACGTCTTCGCGCACCAGACCCGCAAAGTAATCAGTGCGCCAGCGCTGCGCCTGGATGTCGTCATCGGCTAACGCGGGCTCTGGGAAGCCACCGCGTGAAAGCAAGTGAGTAAGCGCAATCTCAGGCGATGCGAGCGTTGAATCGCACCACTCGCGCACCGAAAGCGGATGCAAGCGCATTCTAAAATAGCGACCTGCTAAAGACTCACCCGCTTGCCGAAAGGTATCCATGCGGGCACTGCCAGGAATTAAGAATGACTGACCCGGCGCGCGGCCGTCATAAGCACCTTTCAGCCAGGCTTTCCAGTCGCGCAATTTATGAATTTCGTCAACGACCAGCAACGGCGCGCTTTGACGCCAACTCTGCGACTGAAGCACGGCACGATGCGCTGGTACATCAAAATTCAGGTATTGCCCACCCTCACACTCACTCAGCAATTGCTGGATCAGGGTTGATTTACCGACCCGTCTGGGGCCTGTCAGCACCACCATTTTCTTTTGGAGGTCTTGGCGAACTTGAGCGTCTAAATAGCTTTTCATACGACCACTTAATATTGGATTATCAAAAAGTCGCGACTTTTTGATAAAGCAACTCATAAAAGTCGCACTCCGTGCAAACTCACCCACCCTTTAACCGCGAGCCTCATAAGCCTTACTCAGGTGAGACGTGCGGCGCATGAGCGATCTGAGCCAGCTTACGCCCATGCTTGGATACTTCTGCACAATCTCAGATTGGTCCGTTCAAAGAGACTGAAGAAACTGTGTAGCCTTTTGAGCAGCAACCTCGTAGCTGACGTTGTATGCCAAAGTATTAATGGCCTCAAACTGAACCTTTAAGATAGGTGCACGACGTTCAATTTGTTGTACAAAAACGTCTGCATGGCGGGTCAAAAATTGAGATGCT
The DNA here is from genome assembly GCA_029866055.1 of Burkholderiaceae bacterium. Lineage (GTDB taxonomy): Bacteria > Pseudomonadota > Gammaproteobacteria > Burkholderiales > Burkholderiaceae_B > Zwartia. The sequence goes on along the minus strand of JARXAG010000166.1, from coordinate 3,238 downwards.
GTTTTTAGCGCTTCGGGCTCTTTGTCAATAACAAGACTTAAATCAAAAAGATCTCGAGCCGTTGCAACACTACCGCGATGCCACAGTTTTTTTGCGACGATTTCGGCCGCAGTTTCAACCTTTACTGTGCGACCTAATAATAGCCAGTGCTCGAAGGGGACCTCAGTTAAATTGGGTGATGCCACAAAATCGATCTCACCCTCGGGGCGAATCAATTTGACGAATTCAGTTGACTCTACGTAATCGGTTGAGATCCCTGCCGCAACATCACTAAGTCGTGGTGTAACAAACCCCAAGTATTGAGGATCAGGTACAAAAATATCAACGTCTTTACTCAACCTATGTTGATACCGAAGCATCAGCACAGTGCCTCCACCGAATGTCCAAAAGGGATCTGGCACACCGTGCTTTGCAATATCGTCGACCAAGATGAAAACATGGCGTAACAGTGACTCCCAATCGCCACTTAACAAGTTTTTAGGCTTTTTTACGCTTGGATTTGGCATCAATTTTCACGCCCACACTGCGCGGGGCGACTGAAACTCAGTTGCCCACTGCTTAAGGTGGCGCCAAATCAACTTCATTGGCACTCGACCGCGCTGCGCGGCTTCTTGAACCGCTGCGACTAAGAGCGTAAGCGGCGCTTCGTCTAAAAATGTTGCAATGTGAGGAATCAAACTAGCCGGCACAATCCCCGACACTAAAGCCGTTTGCAGCTCTTTAGGTTGCATCACAGTTTTATAACTCACACTGGCAGATTGACTGGCCATTTGCAGAGCATGACGCAACTGCTTAGGCTGCCCAGCAGTCATGTCTAGACCTAGCAGGTCAAATAGAACCAGCAACTTTGTGACCCCGAGCTCTTTGAGGGTACCGCCCTCAAGTTGATTAACCGTCGCACGCGAAAGCCCAGACAAGCGGGCCAATTGGAGTTGAGTTAACCCAAGTTGTTCTCGACGGCTTAGCACTAACGCACCGATTTCAAATAGATTCATGAGTTGCTCCGACAGGATCTCTAGCAATAATAGTACTTCATTTTTATTAAAAATGTCAAGTATATTTGACATTTAACTAATTGAACTAAGCGCCTTAACCCGCCGCTTTCAGTAATGGGGGTCATAGGTATTGCCCCGCACTCGGCACATTATTCGCTACGCGCGCGTTGGCGCCTCACCAGACGAGACAGCGCCCCGCATACACTCGATAGTTAAATAAATTGGCTACGCGCCAAAGGCCGTTCACATGACTACCACTCAAAACCCAGTCAACAATTTTCAACACTTAACACCCACCCAACAAGCCGCCTACGGCGCCATCTTTGGTGCGCTAGTCGCCGATGCAGCGGGCGCCACGCTTGAGTTTTTGCGGCGCAACCCAACTCAAACAGAAGTCGATGAAGCCTTACAAATGGTTGGCGGCGGCGTGTTGCGTACGGCGCCTGGCCAGATCACCGATGACGGTGAATTAACGCTTGCGTCACTGCACGCCTTAACTGGGCAGCAGACTTTTTTAATTGATCGCGTTGCTAGCGCCTACGTTGCTTGGGCTAATTCAAACCCCTTTGATATTGGCAACACGACTGCCAATGCGTTGTTACACACCTCGACCAAAGCAATGAAGGGGCTAGGTAACAGCGTTCTAAGTGCGGCGCGTACAAAAAATATGCAATCAAAAGCTAACGGCGCCCTTATGCGGGTCACAGCCTTGGCGGTTTGGTCAACGCGCGTGTCGTTAACTGAGGCGATCGCCGCCGCCAAGCTAGACTGCCAACTGACCCACCCTAACCTATCGTGCCAATACGCCAATGCGGCTTACGTTGTGGCGATCAGGCACCTAATCATGCAGTCCGGTGATCGCGCAGGCGCGCTTCAAGCTGCAGCGCTAACGCTTGAAGACGAAGCCGCCTCAGAGGTCAAGGGCTGGTTTGAACATGCCTTAGCCGATGGCGATGAGCCCTGCTACCCCCTCGCAGGTTTTGTGAAAATTGCCTTTACGCTGGCCTTTAAGCACCTTGCAAAAGCATCGACCTACCAAGCCGCAATCACCGAGACCTTGCTTGGCGGTGGCGATACCGATACCAATGCTTGTATTGTGGGTGGATTGATTGGGGCTCTGCATGGTGTGTCGAGTATCCCCAACGTCATGACGCAGGCGCTGTTGACCTGTGACACGCAAGTTGGGCGACCAAGGCCTGAGGTTTATTCGACGCGTGAACTGGGGCGCTTAGTGGCTGATCTGATCCAGCCTATTTCAACTTGATTCGTAAAAGCGTACGCTTTTTCACATAAGCTTTAAGCGTTAAAGAATCTCCCTGCCAACCCGACCACCAAAACCTTCCTCTGCATGAATATTGTCAGACGTGATCTCAGCCAATAAATCGTCAAGTCGTGTATTTTTAAACACAACAGGTTCATGGGTCGCTTTGAAGAGGGATCTCTGCTGCATTTTTTGGTTGCCGGTCCTCTTCTTAGGCGGACAGTTCGCAGTCGTCTTCATCAGACAGCTCCCCCTCTGAAACCTTCGACTGCCAGCCCATTTTCGTTTCTGTCATGACGAAATTAATGGTTCGTTCTACATCGTTCATCGCGTGAATGATGTTTTTGACTTGTTCATTACCGTCTGCGTGAGCGGCGTAAACCACTCGTAACATTTGATCTGCAAATTTTGGTACTTTGCTGTTTTTCTCCCAGCCCGCGATCGCTTGGTCCGTGCGACCCAATGTTCGCCCAAGGGACGCCTGAGACATAAGCATGGCCTGGCGCAAGTAGCGAAATTCAGCACCCGTTAATTTGCTATTTTTACGAATCAAGGCTTTGCAGATTGCTCGCGTTAGGCCAGGCAAATCTTGAATGGTTAAAGCCTTACCGTAGGGAGTTTCTTCGCGTTCATAGCCGTTCGCCAACCAAATATTACGGAGGCCTCCGTCTGTGTAGTGGTACATGCTAATTCCCAATTATCAATGCAGTGACAATGATTATCTCGGCTGCTTTCTTTGAAGCTAGCGCCGCACAGATGGGCCAAATGCTCTAGCCAATATTTTTAACCAAGCAGTAAGTCACGGTCATCAAAGCCGTTGAAGTACCAATCAAGGTTGAAAGTATCTTCAAGGTTTGGGCAGATATTTCGCGATGAAGAGTCACCTCAACCCGGGCTACATCATCGCGGGTCGCCAAAGTTGCCATGATTGCTTCGAGTTTTGTGACGCGCGATTGCATTGTGAGCACTCTTTGTTGAACGT
>JARXAG010000117.1 GCA_029866055.1 Burkholderiaceae bacterium | reverse complement strand
GATGACGGGCGAGACCATCAAGACCGTGCTGGAAGATGTGGCCGACAACCTGTTCAACCCCGACCCCTATTACCAGCAAGGCGGCGACATGGTGCGTGTGGGTGGCTTGACATACAGCTGCAACCCGGTGGCCAAGGCAGGCCAACGCATTGGCGACATGCGCCTGAAAGGCCAGCTGATCGACGCGGGTAAAAAGTACAAGGTGGCGGGCTGGGCCCCGGTGGCCGAAGAAGCGCGCAACCAGGGCAACAAGCAGGTCTGGGACGTGGTCGAGACCTGGCTCAAAGCGCGAGGCGGTCGCATCAAGCCACGCCAACTCAACACCCCCAAAATCATGGGCGCATTGCCCAACAAGGGCTACGCCGTTTGATGTGCGCGTGCAGCGCCCTTGGCACTGCCCAGCGCTGCACCGATGGAGGGATCACCATGAAAAGAAGACAACTGTTGTGGGCCAGCGCTGCCATTGGCGGCGCAGCCCTGTGGCCCGAGGCGCGTTTGCTCGCGCAGCAAGCGCAAGACTTCATCGAAGGCCCTCCCGTGGCCGACATTCCGGCGCAAAAGCTGTCACCCCATGTGTGGATGATCTACTCGCCCGACGGATTTCCCACCCCTGAGAACCGGGGCATGATGGCCAATGTGATCTTTGCGGTCACCACGGCCGGGGTGGTGGTGATCGATTCGGGGGCCTCGTTGCAAATCGGCCAGATGGCCATCCGCATGATCCGCCAGGTGACGGACAAACCCGTGGTGGCCGTGTTCAACAGCCACTACCACGGTGACCATTGGCTGGGCAACCACGCCTTTGCCAAGACCTATGGCGATAAGCTGCCCATTTACGCGCTGCCCAGCACCATTGAAAAACTCAAAGGCGCAGAAGGCAACTTGTGGCGCAGCCTGATGGAGCGCTGGACTAACCAGTCCACATTGGGCACGCAAGTGGTGCTGCCCAACACGCCCGTGCAGCATGGCCAAGCGATTCATATCGGCGATGTGACCTTTCGCATGCACCACTATGGCACGGCGCACACGACCTCGGATCTGTGTGTCGAGGTGGTGCAAGACAAGGTGACGGCAGTGGGCGACATCGCCATGACCAACCGCATCGCCAACATGGACGAGGGCTCTTACCCCGGCACCTTCAAATATTACAAAGCCCTGCAGGCCGCCACGGGCGATCAGCTCTGGGTGCCCGGTCACGGCCAGGCACGCCCAGACCTGCTCAAGACCTATGGCGAATTCATGGCGGGCATCTGGGAGCCCTGCCTTAAAGCGGTGGAAGACAGCCAATCCGAAGCCGACGCCAAAGCCGCCGTGCTGAAAGACCCGCGTGTGGCTGCAAGGGCCAAGACCATGGAAGGCTTTGACCGCAACATTGGCAAATATGTGAGCTTGGCCTACCTTGAGGCGGAAAAAATCGCGTTCTAAAAAGCAAAAATCCGCAACGGTTTGAACGTGTGCGGATTCGGGTTTGGTGGGGGGTGCGGCGGGAAAAGGTTAAGCGTAATTAATCACAAGATGCCTGATATCTGTCATGTCTTCCATTGCGTAGCGAGTGCCCTCACGACCAAGACCTGATTCCTTCCAGCCACCAAAGGGCATATTGTCGATTCGGTAGATGGGTACATCGTTAATCATCAGTCCGCCAACCTCCCAATCTTCAATTGCACGGAATGCATGTTTCAGGTTTTGCGTAAAGAATCCACCTTGCAAACCGTATTTAGAATTGTTGCACCGTGCAATTGCTTCTTCGAATTCATCGTAAACGCTGACGGTCATGACGGGGCCAAAAATTTCTTCGGCTTCCACCTTCATGTTTGGCTGGGTATTGCTGAGCACGGTGGGCTGGACAACAGCACGATCGCGACGACCACCTGTCTCAATTTTTGCGCCCTGAGCAACGGCCTCTTCGACCCAGCTTTGAATGCGAATTGCAGATCCCTCGTCGATCACGGGTCCTATATCGATACCCTCCTCAAGAGGATCGCCGACCTTGCATTTTTCGATTTTTTCAATCAGTTTTTTCAGAAAGTCATCGTAAACCGATCGCTGCACCAAAATCCGTTGGACACCAATGCAGTACTGTCCTCCATAAACAACGCCGCCTCGAACGCAACGCGCTACAGCCTGGTCTATATCGGCATCCTCTGCCACTATCACCGCCCCATTGCCACCTAGCTCTAGAGCCACCTTCTTTCTGCCTGCGATAGATTTGATATGCCATCCAACCTTCGCACTTCCTGTAAAGCTCACCATGGCGAAGCGTTCATCTTTCACCATAGATTCAGCCAAGGGCACCGAGCAATGACACACTTCAAGTGCACCATCGGGAAGTCCTGCATCACGAAGCAGGCCTTGGAGTAAAACTGATGTCAAGGGGGTTTGAGGTGCTGGTTTCAGTACCACGCTATTTCCAACGGCCAACGCTGGAGCAACTTTGTGCAACACCAAATTTAAAGGGAAATTGAAAGGTGCAATCGCCAAAATCGGACCAATAGGGAAACGTCGTGCGATGCCGATACGCCGGCGCATGCCCGAAAGCTTGTCGAGATTTAGATCTTGCAGCGCGATGGGTTTGCCGCTGGAGTCAGTTGACTGATATTCGAAAACACCCGCATCCATATCTAGTGGAACTTCCTCTCCACTAAACCGCCGCGCCTCAGCGGCTGAATTGCTGAGGTTAAAGATTGCTCTGGACACCTCGCCGCGTGCGTCGTAAAGAGGCTTGCCCGCCTCTTGAGCAATCAATTTAGCAAATTCCTCGCGCCGTGCTTTAAGTCCTTCTGCTGCGCGCATCAAGATGTCTGCCCGAACAAATCGTGGCAACTTACGCATGACTTGAAAAGCAGCCTGTGAGCGTTGAATTGCTGATTCAATATCCTGACTTTCTGACTCAGGCATCTCACCCACAACGGCTTTGTTATAGGGGGAAAGAATCTTGACGGTTTTCATAGCAGCACTCCAAAAGAACAAGGCAAATAGTGCTTGCCATTAGATTCTTAAACCAACAGTCAGAGAAGACAGTCCTTCGCAACCATATGTTGCTCAAACTAGAACAGTCTTCATGCAAGGCATGATTTAGCTGTACGTCGATTTGGCTGTGTCAAGCAGCATTGTTAAAAATTTACGCGCCGCACCACAAGGTGCGCGGGACTGCTGAGTGATGATGTCGATACTTGCTGCGGAGCAGAGTGAGTCTTTTAAAGGGCTGGCAGCCAAGGTTTGATTTGAGACCTCTCGTTCGAAAACAATTCGAGGTAAACAAGTCAGCATATCCGTTTGAGATACGAGCTGCTTGATGAGCTGCAGCGAATCAGATTCGAAGGCGATAGTGAGCTCTGACTGCGTAGCATGCATAGTCTGGTCGATCAGTCGACGAATGCCAAATCGACGATTCGGCAAGGCAAATTGATAATTTTTGAGTTGAGAAAAGCTTTTTTCGCCGTCTTGAAAAACGGGATGGCCGGGACGAGCCACCAAGTTCAGGGGTTGCGCAATTCGCGCCCGAAGAACCACATCCTCCCTAGAAGGGCAGTTGAATGCCAAGCCAATTTCAGACTCACCTCGACCCACACGATGCGCCACATCGTTAGAGCCACAAACAACGACTTCGAACTTTATGCCGGGAAAAGAGGCGGAAAAACGAGCAAGTACGTCCGGCAAAAAACTGGTGATTGCACCTTCAATGGAGGCAATTCTTACTGCTCCGTGTCGGAGCTCATCAATGTCTTCAATACGATGTAAAAGTGCTTCCACACCACGATTGTTTTCCTCAACGAACAAGAAAAGCTCTCGGCCGACTTCAGTGAGTTGCATGCCTTTTGCAGTGCGAAAGAATAACTTTGCATCTAGAAATTTCTCAAGTTGAGAAATCTGACGGCTGAGTGCGCTGGGGGCGATGTCTTGTAGGTCAGCAGCCAAACGCAACGAACCATTGCGGGCAATATCAGCGAAATATTTGAGGACATGAGGCTGGAGCATCTTTAGCGGACCTGTTCGCGAAATTAGAACGCACTACTGAACTATATAGGATTCCCGGATGACGGAGGGCTGGTTAAACTGATTTCGCAGTCCCTGGTTTCTGAAATGACACAAAAGGAGAATGACATGGAAAACTTCACGATGGCATCAGTACGCTCCACGGCTAACCGTGGTCGAAGAGCAGTATCACTCTGGATGGCTGCAGTTGCTGCGGTCTCAGTTTTTGGTGTCCAGACTGCCCATGCTCAGGAGGTGATTAAATTCGGTGCACCGCTTCCGATCACGGGACCTTTGGCACCCGAGGCATTGAAACAAAAGCAAGGCTATGACCTCTGGGCCAATCAAGTCAATCTTGCCGGAGGTATCAACGTTGCAGGCAAGAAGATGAAAGTCGAGATCGTTTACATCGACTATCAATCCAACACCCCGCGCGCCGTTCAGGCGACCGAGCGCTTGATCACCCAAGACAATGTCCAATTTGTTTTCGCACCGTTTGGATCTGGAGCAGCCAAAGCGGCCAGCACAGTGGCTGAGCGTTATGGCGTGCCCATGATTGCGGCCACAGCTTCGTCCTCACAGGTCTACGACCAAGGGTATAAGTTCTTGTTTGGCACCTTCACTCCGAATGACACGCTTACAAATCCTCTAACAACAATCATCAGGCAGCGTCTGCCGGATGTAAAAAAAGTCGCAATCTTGGCGCGTAACGATCTTTTCCCCTTGGCCATCGCCCAAGAGATGGAAAAGTCTTCCAAAGAACGTGGTCTGGAGGTGGTGTATTTTGAAAAATTCGCCATCAACACCCTCGATCACTCTTCTGCATTGGCGCAAATCAAGGCGGCAAATCCACAGTGGATTTTTGCCACTGGTTACACGAACGACCTCGTGCTTATGCGAAAGCAGATGACAGATCAACGCATTGAGGCCCCTGTTGTCACGATGATTGCTGCACCCGCCTATCAAGAGTTTATTGATGCCGCTGGCAAGGGAGCTGAAAACATCACCAGTGCCGCTTGGTGGCATCCAGCCGTTCGCTATAAAGGCATTGATATTTTCGGCACAACCGAGAGCTATGTAAAACTTTTCAAAGACACTTACAAAGTTGATCCTGATTACGCAAATGCATCAGCATCGGTATCGGGTGCACTGTTTCAGATTGCCATAGAGAAATCAGGCACGATAAATCGTCAAAAAGTAAGAGATGAGCTGGCCAAGATGGATGTCACAACATTCTGGGGTCAAGTGAAATTTGGACCTAATGGCCAAATCACCTCGCTTGAGCCGCCTATTTTCCAAATTCAGAATGCAAAGCCGATTGTTGTCCACCCCGCAGGAATCAAGCAAGGTGATTTGAGAATTGGTGTCAAGTAAGTTGGTTGAGTGTGTGCTGTGGCGGCAGGTGCGGCCACAGCACTTTTAACGCCATTGCTATTGAATAAAGAAAACCCCGAATCATGCTGGCTCTACAAGTTCTAACAAATGGCTTGGTACTGGGATGCCTGTATGCGTGTATCGCTGCGGGTTTTTCACTGGTATGGGGGGTGCTCAACGTCATCAACATCATGCATGGTGGTTTTATCGTAGCGGGGTCTTACCTGGCTTGGCTTGCATACAGCAGCATGGGCATCGATCCTTGGTTTACGCTTTTGATTGCCGCCCCTTTGTTTTTCGGTATTGGCTATCTTATTCAGCGCGGAATACTGAACCGTGTGATTGCTGCACCAGTTTTGGTCACGCTCACACTGACGTTCGGTATGGATCTGATCCTAAACAACGGGATGCTTCTTGCATTTAGCGCTGACTACCGAAAACTTATTC
>JARXAG010000091.1 GCA_029866055.1 Burkholderiaceae bacterium | reverse complement strand
AAATTCTGTAAAGACCAGAGGCAATTGCTCAATGGCAAACGGCAAGTCGTGTGGCGCCAACAGACTTGAGTGCCAGAGAGTGTTGACGGTCAAGCCCGCTTTCCTGAGCCTGGCTACCTGTTGTTGCTCTTCGGGCGCTGCGATCTCTTCGCAAAAAATGGTCTCAACATGAAGATTTTTGGCGAGCGTAATTAGCGTGTCGACAGGGCCGCCTTGATATTCTAGCAAGTCGCTTTGTCGCTCGCGCAATTGCGCTTTGAGTGCTTGCAGCGCTGAGCGTAGAGCGTGCTTTCGATGCGGCCCCATGCGTTCAAAGCCCCAACGGGTCTCGGCGTCGTAAGCGCTGTCATGGATAAAGATCGGTGCGAGCCGCGTAGCCTGCGCGCAAGCGTTCTTAAATGATGGCTGATCACACAGGCGCAAATCGTTACGAAACCAATAGATGGCAATCATTATTTTTTCCCGGTCGCCGTTCTTCGGCACCGTTCAGAGCAATACTTGACGTTGTCCCAGTCGCGTTCCCACTTTTTGCGCCACGTAAATGGGCGTAAGCAACTCAGGCAGTTTTTGCTGGGCAGATTTTGCTTGCTGACGCCGCGCATCGAAGAGTCGTTTGACATCAGAAATCTAGAGTTTGTTGTTGACTGATGGGTGGTGAAACAGGTTTTTGCTTGCTTGTTGTCACACGTTTGCGCGAGCCATGTTTTTGCACGACTTCGCGTTTGGCGGCTCGTACCTGGGGCTGCCCCCTGAGGGCATAGAGCTTGTGCTTAGCCGCGCGCGTACTCGCTTCAAGTTCGACCACGGGCAAGCCTAGATCCTGACCGACATACACGTTGTGTTGCACTTGCAGCGAGTGCGGCATTTTCCAGGGTTCAAGCAGCCAAGTATCGGGTACCCGACGCATCGCGGGTAGCCAGCGTCTGACAAACACGCCGCTTGGGTCGTGATCTTGTGCTTGCTTAATCGGGTTATAAATACGCGGGATGTTGATCCCCGTGGTGCCCGATTGCATTTGCAACTGGCTCCAGTGAATGCCTGGCTCATAATCTAAAAATTGACGCGCCAACCAGTGCCCAACCGGACGCCAGTCTAACCAAAGCGGGTAGGCTGCCGTCGAGACGAGCATGGCGCGCATTCTAAAATTCAACCAGCCAGTCTCGCGCAACATCTCAACGCAGGCATCGACCATCGGCCAACCCGTTTTGCCCGCTTTAAGCGCTTCAAAGTGCGCGGGATTCCAGTCGTTTTCACGCAAACCATCGTAGCCCCGGTGCATATTTTGAAATTCAATCTCGGGTTCACTTTCAAGCTTCTGGATAAAGTGACAGTGCCAATACAGTCGGCTCACAAACGCCGTTAAACCCTTTTTATGCCACGCTTGCGCAGGGCTTAACGCCTGCAAGTGCAGGGTCGTAGCTTGCACGACCTCACGCAGACTCAAGCAACCAAAGGCTAGATACGCTGACAGGCGCGAACAGGCAGTGGGTGCCGAAAGTGGCGACGAAATCCCACCGCGATATTGCGCGCTGCGGTCGTGTAAAAAACTGTTTAAGACGTCTAACGCGAGCGTGCGTCCTCCACGTTGACGTTGCGCCGGCTCAGCAGTCTCTAGGCCGAGTGCAGCGGCCGTAGGCAGAGCGGGCTCTGACCACGGCAAGGCGACGCAAGGGATCGCAGCCGGCGCGGGCAGGCAAGCTTGCCCAACGTGCTGATCCCAAAGATCTTTCCAGAGATCACGATCCTTTAACCCGCGAGTGACCCCAAAGTGCTGACTTTGCCGCCAGGGGATGGCGTGGGTGCGACACCAGCGCGCTACGTTGCGATCGCGCGTGTACGACAACGCGTTACCAGTCTCTTGATGAGAATACAGACTGTTAAAGGGCTTGAGTGCGTAAAGTTTATCGAACACGTCGACCGCTTCGCCAGCGACCACGTGCAGCACTCCACCGCGTCGCTTGAGTTCAAGATACAGGTCGCGCAGGCTTTCAAGCAAAAAGTGATAGTGCTGAGTCGCAGCATCTGCGCTGCGCCACAAAGAGGGTTCAACAATGTAAAGGCAGAGCACCGGGCCTTGACAAAGCGCAAGGCTAAGTGCCGCGTGGTCGTTGAGCCGCAGATCACGTTTAAACCAAACAACGCTGTAACTCATGCTGGGGCAAACGGCCTGTGTGCAGCCCTGAGCCGCCGCCTCTATGTTGAGGCAACGGCTTGAAGGCAATTATTTAAAAAGTTGTCGAATACTCGGTAACGCTTCGAGCGTTGCAATACGGTCATACAGACCAGCGTCCGCACCTTTAATCGCACTGTTTGCAGACTTGCCGGTTTCAAGGCAGTCCATGAACTTACGTTTGAGGCCTGCAGCATCAATCGGGTTCAAGGCATTGCCTAACGGAAAGCGGATATCGCCTGAATCAAACCTACGACCATCATTGGTTTCGATGGTGACGCGATCGGTGAGTGCAAAGGCTGGATCAAGGGGGCAAACCGTATCGACCGTCTCAATGGATACCTTGCTGTACAAACCCGAAACATCTGGGCGTGTTGCAAACGAGTCGGTCAACTGGGCGAGGCCGACCTCTCGCGCAACAATCGCTGAGGCCACCGCGAACTCAGCACTAAACTTTGCTTCGAGTCCGGTCACAGGATGATGGTTTCTAAGCATCGAGGCTTGTGCAACACCAGTCGTGATGTGAACGCTTTTGATTTGCTCGGGTTGAAGATTTTCGGCTTCAGCGATTTTGATGACGCCATCGATCGTGCGATGCGCTGAATAGCATACGGGGTAGCGTTTGATCGATAACCCGGTCTCTAAAATACGCAAAGTCTTACCAAGCGTGTCTGCTGCGCGGGTACGATCAACGCGCCCAGCTTTTGATAACGCGTTCAGATAACCGGCAGGGTGTTCAAAGACATCGGCCGCTGAGGTCATGCCAAGCATTGATAAACGCACTGCCTCGATACCGTGTGCCGCAGCTCGGCCCGCATGAAAGGGCTTGGTCATCGTGCCAAAGTTCGCGACCAGGCCGCTGGCCAGGCTGGCTGCAATGGCCAAGGCCTGACGTGTATCCGACTCATTCAAACGGCGTAGGTAAGAGACGGCGGCGGCTGCGCCCACTGCGCCAAAGACGCCTGTTGGATGCCAGCCTTTTAAATGATACTGGTCAGTTTCGCGGCTGACGAGTTCGGCCCAGACCTCGTAGCCCACGACATAGGCGCGCAAGGCGTCGAGTCCTGAGCTGTTGAGCACATAGCCCTCTGCCAAGATTGCGGGTACCAATGCAGTGCTCGGATGACCCGACAACGCGACATCATCGTAGTCAAGTGCATGACCAGCCACTGCGGTGATGAAGGCCGCTTGGGCCGCTGGATGCATCGTCCCTAAGAAAGGAACGGGTGCTTCAGCGGGTGTGGTGGTGTTGGCTAAAAATTGACGCACGATGTTGACAACCGGCTCGTTGTGGCCAGCCATCATGGTGGCGATGGTGTCCATAAAACCCGTTTTAGCAACGGCGAGTGCGCCTTGTTCATTGCTGCCAAACGTTGGCTTTGATACGAAGGCAGCGAGGGCTTGCGTTAATCCAGTCATGTTTGTCTCTTTATTGTGATTATTTTAATTAGAACGAACGGGGCATACCCAACATGTGCTCGCCAATGTAAGAGAGCACCAAGTTGGTTGAGATAGGCGCGATCTGAAACAGACGTGTTTCACGCCATTTGCGTTCGACGTCGTACTCTTTGGCATAGCCAAACCCGCCATGACACTGTAAACATGCTTCTGCCGCGTGCCAGGTGGCATCCGAGGCGAGCAGCTTGCCCATATTGGCGTCATCGCCGCAAGGCAGGCCCGCATCAAACAAAGCGGCTGCGCGACGTAAGACTAAGTCAGCCGCATCGGTTTCGGCATGCGCGCGCGCAATCGGAAACTGCACAGCCTGATTTTGACCGATTGGGCGATCAAACACACGACGCTCGTTGACATAAGCCACGGCTGTTTTGGTAAACCAACGTGCATCGCCAATCGCTTCAGCAGACACCAAAATACGCTCGGCATTCATGCCATCAAGAATATATTTAAAGCCTTTGCCTTCTTCACCAATCAGGTTGTCAGCCGGTATCTTCAAATTATCAAAAAAGACTTCGGTGGCGTGATGATTGATCATTGCCTTCAGTGGGCGAATCTCAAGCCCTTTGCCCAAGCCATCGCGAATATCTAACAAAAAGACTGAGAGACCATCGCTTTTCTTTTTGCATTGATCGACAGGTGTGGTGCGTGCCAACAGCAGCATTAAGTCAGAGTGCAAGGCACGCGACGTCCAGACCTTTTGCCCATTGATCACGTAGTGATCGCCTTGACGTTCAGCGCGAGTTTTCAGCTTGGTTGTGTCAGTGCCAGTGGTGGGTTCGGTCACGCCAAAGGCTTGTAAACGCACTTTGCCGGCAGCAATATCGGGCAGGTATTTTTTCTTTTGCGCTTCGCTGCCGTGACGCATCACGGTACCCATGGTGTACATCTGTGCATGACAGGCGCCGGCGTTACAGCCTGATTCATGAATCGTTTCAAGAATCACCATTGCCGCGCGCAACGGCATGCCACTGCCGCCGTATTCTTCAGGGATCAGAGCACCCAAATAACCCGAGGCGGTCAGTGCCTGAACAAACTCTGTGGGATAAGCAAGCTTTTCTTCTAGTCCGCGCCAGTATGCGCCAGGAAAATCCGCACAAACGCGTTTAACGCCTTCGCGAATTTCGGGGTAATCCAAACCGGTATCGATCGTCAGAGAGTGAGTTGTTTGAGTCATGTTGCGTGCTCCGTATCAAAATTATTATTTGCTTGTCTGTACTGTTGTCTTGTCGCCGAGCGGTTGAGCGCGTTCGGGCGCTGCCAGCGCAGCACCCCCTTTCATTCGCTTAACACCCTTTGAAAATTGCTTTACGTTTTTCATTAAAGGCCGCGATCCCTTCCATGCGATCCTCAGTACCGATCAAATGATTGTATGCCTCAATCTCGAATCTAAAGGCTGTCCGCAGTTCCATTTGGCCCCCGAAGCGTACTGATTTTTTGATCTGACGAACCGATAGCGGAGCATTGCTGGCAATGGCTTCGGCTGTTTCAAGTGCGCGAGGCAAGACCTCAGCCGGCTCGAGTACGGCATTGACCAAGCCATACTCGTTGGCTTGTTGTGCGTTAAATGGCTTGCCAGTCATCAAAATTTCTTTGGCGCGGCGCTCACCAATCGCGCGTGGCAGATTTTGCGTACCACCAGCGCCAGGCATGATGCCCAACGTGACTTCGGTTAACGCAAACCGCGCAGCGTTGCTTGCATAAATAAAGTCACACGACAAGGCCATTTCAAGTCCGCCCGCGTAGGCGTGTCCGTTGACCGCTGCAATCACTGGTACCGGCAAATCCACTAGGGTCCAGTACATTCGCTCGAACAGTTCGTGTTGTAGTGTCCATTGTTTTTTTGTCATCCCGTTGCGTTCTTTCAAATCGCCACCGGCACAAAATATTTTTTCGCCCGCACCGGTCAGCACGACGCAGCGAATATCGCCGGCATCAGCCGTTAAGCGGTTCCAGAGGTCAAGCATGTCGTGACCCATCTGGGTATTGACGGCATTGCCCACTTGCGGACGATTGATCGTGACTTTTAAGACATGTGCGCCGATCACTTCAGTGGCAATTGTGTCGTAGCTTGGTAAGGCAGTCATGGAGTTTTCCTTTTTAATAACAGAGCGGTATGTTCACCAAGTTTTGGGGGCGGTGCAAGTGGTTTTGGACGCACGCCATCGAAGCTAATTGGCAGGCCAAGAAACCGCATGCCGGTGCCAGGTACGTCTTGCACCAAGCCAAGCGCCTCGGTTTGCGGGTGGGCCAACATCTGAGCCAAGTCGTTGACTGGGGCGCAAGGCACACCCGCGGCCTCTAGCAGAGCAGTCCAATGAGCAGTCGATTGAGTGGCGACGATCGCTTCGATCATCCCATAGAGTTCAACTTGGTTGTCGACGCGCTTGGGGTTGTCGACAAAGCGAGAGTCATCAAGCCATTCGGGGCGCCCCAAGACTTTAGCAAGCGATTTAAACAAGCTATCGCTGCCTGCCGCAATCACAATCTCACCATCGCTGGTGAGGTAGCCTTTATAGGGCACGATGCCTGGTGCACCAGAGCCTTGCTTGCCTGCTAATTGGCCCGATGCCAGGTATTGTGAGGCGAGTAACGACACCCAGCTCGTGGCGGTCTCAAATAACGAGACATCAATGATGCGACCTTTGCCCGACACCTGACGCTCATAGAGCGCAGTGAGAATACCAATGATGCCCCACATGCCAGTGCCCATGTCAACGATCGAGGCACCAACCCGCACCGCTGGGCGCCCGGGTTCGCCAGTCGTGCTCATGATGCCGCCAAACGCCTGCATGAGCGGGTCGTAGCCCGGGCGAGTCTTGAGCGGTCCTTCGCGACCAAAGGCCCCCAAGCTGCAATAGATCAGGCGTGGTTGGCGTGCGAGCAAGCTTTTTCCGTCTAGCCCCAGCTGTTCGACGTGACCCGGGCGTAGGTTTTGGATGACGATATCGGCCTCGGTGCAAATAAAGTCTTTCAGTGCGGCGATTTGTTCTGGGTCGCGTAGTTCACAGACAACCGACTGCTTGTTACGGTTCAAAGACTGGAAAAAAGCTGAGGCACCCTCCCAAAAAGGCGGGCCCCAACGACGCGCATCGTCTCCGTCGGCTTTTTCAATCTTGATGACGCGAGCCCCCAGTTCACTCAGGATTTGCCCGGCAAAGGGTGCTGCCACGCTGTGGCCGAGTTCGATAACGGTGAGTCCGGCAAAAGGGCCGACTGAGGGGGTTGAAACTTGCGTTGTCTCTGTCATTGTTATGGTTTATCCGGTGGGTATCCCGTCGTGATTCTGACGGCATAAAAATCAGAGTAAGTTTCGACTGAGGTCGACCCAAAGCACGGGTAGTTGATTGATTCAGATCGAAAAAAGGCTCAGGCTCTCAAAAGAGAGCCTGAGCCTGTCAATCATAGTTGGAAATTCGAATCCTTACCTTGGCCAGAGCGAAGGGGTATTCGAGAGTACTAAAAAAACGTTAATCAACCGCTAAAGCAAAAATTGCGGTTGTCGCAGCGACCCCCATGGCCGTCGAGGCAAGGTCAGGCTGAACTTTTTGCCCTTCGATCAAAGGTTCGGCGGTTTGTGCCAGCTTGGGTCTGCGAGCATCAAGCACTCGTGCACCAAGAAACTCACCTTGAAGCTGTTTGGTGACATTGATCAGGGGGCCAAAAGCAACGCGATGAACGAACTGGTG
>JARXAG010000090.1 GCA_029866055.1 Burkholderiaceae bacterium | reverse complement strand
CCGATCATTAAGGCGGCCAATATTAAAGCGGAGTAACTCGAGCGGTCAGGCCCCCTCTTGAGTTCAAAAAACCTAACAGCTTTGTTGGCCCTCGCAGCATTCTTTGTTTGATCGTATTGCAAAGAAACGACTATTTTTAGTTTATGATTGTTGCGAGGGTAATTTGCTTGATTGAACGATACATAAACAATACAAAAACCAATCTCAGTGAATTAAAGTAGTAATTCCTCTGTAAAAATAGAACTCAAAATTCACAGACGGGGCAAACATGTCAATCATCTCAATACGCAGCTGGAATATATTTCTTTTTGTGCTGGCAGGCGTCGCAACGACCACCGCGCCCGCGCTTGCGCAAACGAACAACTATCCCAACAAAACCATCACGCTCGTGACGCCCTTTGGTGCAGGCTCACCTTTTGATTTGCTTGGCCGACTCTTTGCAGATCGGCTGGGTAAAATCTTAAAGACCAGCGTAGTGCTCGAAAACGCAACCGGTGGCCAGGCCATGGTTGCCACCAAAAAAGTGTTGAATGCTCCGGCCGATGGTTATACGTTGTTTTATACCTCTAACGGCTTGGCAACGACCCCGATTGTGATTAAAGATGCTGGCTACACCCTTGATGATTTCACCCCGATCGCGCCACTCGGTCACGCACCTTACATTCTGTTTGCAAGCGCTTCGGTGAAAGCGACAGACATCCCTTCTTTCATGAAAGAGCTTAAAGAACGCGGCAAATCCATGAACCACGGGGTTTTGGGCACCTCATATTTAGGCTTGATTTTGGCAAAAAAAATGTCTGTAACCGCGGGGGGTGATCCGTACCAAGAAATTAGTTACCGCAGCTCGCCCGAAATGATTCGTGCCCTGTTGGCAGACGACATCCAAATCATGGCAACCACCTACAGTATCGCTGGGCCTCATTTAAAAGACGGGAAGATCAAAGCTATTGGTGCGGTGGCGCGTGAAAAGAGCGCAAGAATGCCAGAACTGAAAACGTTTATAGAGGCTGGCTACCCAGACCTGTATACGGATGTGTGGGCCGCACTGTATACCAAAGCTCAAACGCCCAAAGAGATTGTTGAAATGTTAAGAAAGGCCTCTGCCGAAGTGATTGCAGACCCCTCATTTCAAGAGGCGATGAAACCGACAGGTTCTGAGCCTTGGAATATGACAGTCGACAAAATGCAACCAGCGTTTAAAGCCGAAGCCAAGTCCTTTCAAGAAGCAATTGAAAAGTTCAATTTAAAACTAAACTAATCGACGCTATCTTTTGAGCTCGATCCTTCAGGCACAAGATGAAACTATGTTTCGACTTTGACCGTACGGGCGTAATCGTTCTCTGTGCGATTTATCAAGCGTACCACCCTATCTTTACAATGACTTAAACCAACGGCACCGATGACAGCAACTATTCAATCACTTTGCAACTTTATTGGTGTCGCCCTTTTTTGTTGCACATTACTAGCGCAAGCGCAGCCCCTGCCAAGCTCAGTGGCTCTAGCCAAAACCGTACCCATCGCAGACGTGCACCTACATAATTACGAGGCGTACTCTGCTAGCTCATTCAAAGAGCTAATGGACCGAAACAACGTGCAATGGGCAGGCGCGGTTGGTTATCTCAATGACGACATGCGTGGGGTCTTAAAAGATCGTTATATCGCCGCCATTGGGCAACGCGAACTCGTCGATATCTTACGACAAGGCCGAAGCTTTACCGATCCAGATCAGTGGATATTTACACGTCTTTTCAAGGCTGCCGAAAGCGGCTTCAAGGATGGCAGCATCAAGGGCTTTGGCGAGCTTCACACTGATAACTATCTATCGTCACCAAGACCAGAATTTAGACGACGTTTTAGGCTTGACAGCCCGATGATGCGGCAAGCCTATGAACTCGCTAATCGCTACGGTGCGTTTATACAAGTCCACGCCGGAATGAACGAAACTTTTAAAGAAGACTTGTTACGCCTGTCGGAAGAATTTCCACAAGTCACCACAATCTTGTCTCATTGCCTGCCGCTCGCCCGACCGGACGACCTAAGAAACTTTTTTCAACAACGCAAGAACATCATGTGTGAGTTGTCAGCAGGCGGACCGGTGCACGCAAGTACCAGCGCAAACTTAGGCGACGGAAAGATCTACACACCCAATGGGCTCAAACCCGCCTGGCGAACTCTGATTGAAGAGTTTCCAACACAAGTGATGCTGGGCTCGGATACCTGTTGTGGTTTAGAAAAACGCTACGACGAAATTATTCAAGAGCAACGAGAGCAACTGCTTGCCTACCTGACCCCCGCTACACTCGAACAGGTGGCTTATAAAAATGCTGTGCGGCTTTTTAAGCTCGAGATGCCAAATCGCAAGTAATCAATAACTCTCACGATCAGCCGCATCAAAGAAATATCGTAAGATGCTTTCATGAGCAAACCTAATATTTCAGAACAGGACGGCGTTCGAAACTTACATTTTGGCACTCGTATTATTCAGGGTGCGATGCGGCTTGATGATCAGCTGGCGCTTGAGTTTGAATACATCCAGCAAATGATGCTCTGGACCTTATTCATTGAACAACCCATGCATATTGTTCAACTAGGTTTGGGTGCAGGGGCGCTCACCAAGTTTTGCTACCATCACTACCCCGCTGCCCGTACAACAGCCATCGAACTAGACGCTGCGGTTATCACTCAATGCCACACTCACTTTGCACTGCCGTTAAACGATCAACGACTGTCAGTGTGCACCATGGATGCTTGGGATTACGTCAACGACCCGTCAAATCATTCTTCTTGCGAAGTGCTGCAGGTCGACTTATATGATGCCCAAGCCATCGAGCCCACACTAAATTCACCCGAGTTTTACGCAGCCTGCGCCGACTGCTTAACCGACACTGGCATCATGACGGTCAATATTTTCTGTGATCGAGACAATCACAGTCACAATCTAGAGGCCATTGAACAGTCGTTTAGCGCCGTCGCTTGGTTGCCCGAGGTACACGATAGCAATATCGTTGCCATTGCCTTTAAGCAAGCACCCTCGATCGATTTCGATCAACTGCATGCGCGGGCTGTGCGCATTGAACAACAGCTGAAGCTTCCAGCGAAATCATGGGTGGATGGGCTGATGCTTTGGATGCAAGGCTAGCTTCGCCTAATTACCACAGCAAAAACATGCCGTGGGGTTTAGGTTGCTGACAGTCTTCGTGATGCTTCTATTGCGTTTCAGCTCCTGACAGCTTGATGATTTCAGCCCACTTGGGAACCTCTTGTGCGATCAGCGTCTTAAAGTCATCAACGGAGTTTCCAGAAGGGTTTGAACCTTGCGAGCGTAAGGTTTTCAGAACCTCAGGTTGTGCCAACACATACTGGATGGCCTGATTAAGTTTTGCAATAATCTCAGGCGGTGTACCACTGCGCGTCATGATGCTGTTCCACAGCGTGATATCAAAACCAGGAAACGTCTCTGCCACTGTGGGTACGTCGGGTAACGCAAACGAACGCGTTGGAGTCGTCACCGCTAACGCTTTGAGCTTTTTACCCTGAATAAAAGGCAAGACTTCAACGAGCGGTGCAAACACGACATCTAGGCGTCCTCCCATCAAATCGACTAGCGCTGGTGCTCCACCCTTATACGGAATATGCCCCATTTCAATTTTGATCGTATTGGCAAAGAGGGCACCCGCCAGATGCTGGCTTGAACCACTACCGGCCGAGCCATAATTCAACGGTGGTTTAGCAACTTTAGCTGCCGCAATGAACTCGGCAAAGGTGTTGATTTTAGAATCTGCTCCAATAACCAGCACGTTTGGAATCATTGCAATACGTGAGATTGGCTCTAAATCTTTGCGCAGGTCATACGGAAGCGACTTGTACAGCGAGATATTGGCCACCAAGCTGCTAGGTGCCATCAACAGCGTATAGCCATCCGGAGCAGACTGTGCCACCACATTGGCACCAATGTTGCCACCCGCACCTGCGCGATTTTCGACCACGACTTGTTGCCCCAGCCGCTTCGAAAGGTGTTCGGCAATCAATCTGGCAGTAATGTCGGTGCTGCCACCCGGTGCATACGGCACCAGCAGCGCAATCGGTTTATTTGGATAGGTTGAAACTTGTGCCGAGGCTGGTGCAATGATGAACGCACTGAGCACTGCAAGCACATTAAATATTAATTTTTTTGACATGATGTTTCTCCGTGTCTAAGACGCTTGCTATGTTTTCAAAATTTTTTTAGGATTAATTTTTTGAATATCACTCGACCGTGACCCATATCTATCGCCGAGTACATCGTTCTGCAAAGATCCGATACTAAGATTTAGCGTAGCGCAGTTCAATGCTGTTGTCTATGCGAGATTTCAGTCAGGGCAAGACCTTTAGCTATTAATCTCAAAGCGCACGGCAAACTCAACCCAACTGGCGAAGCTTTGCTGTTCGTTCTTTGCGGGAACGAAGCGCCAGTGTTGCACTGCACGCAAAGCGGCCTCATCAAAAAGTCGATAACCACTACCTTTTGCCAACTCGATCTCGCGCGGGCGTCCTGTATTGTCAACCCAGACTCGTAACCAGACGACCCCTGTCAAACCTAGATCGCGCAAGGCCAAGGGATAGGCTGGCTTTGGGTTGTGCGCATGGTCTGGGCGCGCAGCCTGTAGCAGCTTGACCGAGGCTTGACTGGCGCTAGGATTCACTGCGGCTGAAGCTTGTGCTGTAGGTTGCGCTGTCGGTCGTGCTGTCGGTTGTGTTCTCTGTCGAGCTGAACGCACGGTCATGTCGTTCTGCAGATTTGTTTTTGCCTCTGTCTGCGCGTCATTTTTTACCACTACCTCGGTGTCTGCCACTAAGTCCGTCGCGATCTCTACCTTTGCGTCTGACGGTGCCTCAATGAGTTGTACGGCAGTTGGATGTGATTCAGTACTTTCAGATTGTTCAATGAACACGTCTAGAAAATGAGCGTTGTCAGTACTTAAAGTGCTCAGATTACCGGTACTTATTTTATGAATGTCGTCAGCATTAAAACTCAAAGAACCGTGACGATGCCAGTGATATGTCGCAAGGCAGAGTAACAAAAACCCGTGCAATAGAGCTGACTGAAGCCATTGCCCCAGCCTGACCAAACGGGCACTAGGCAAGGCGCTCATGCTACCCCGCGTCGATTGGACCGCGGAGAGACCACCAGAGCATGGTCGGCGGTGCGCAGGCACTCTAACGACAAGCCGTACAGTGATTCAAATAAAGGTATAGCTTGGCTTTTACTTGCGATGTCTGCATATAGTTGGCCCTCTTTAACCAGAAGTAAGCGATCAAAGGCCCGTAAGGCATGATTCACATCGTGCAAGACAGCAATAATTGCATGTTGCCGTTCTGTTGCGAAACGGTCTAGTGCCTGCAACATAATTTCTTGTAGGCCCAGATCAAGTGCCGAAAGTGGTTCATCCACAAGAATCAAACCGTCTCTGGTATCCCATAGTTGCGCAAACACGCGCGCTAGATGAACACGCGCATATTCTCCACCCGAGAGCGTGTCACAACGGCGTGACAGCAGATGATCTGCACGAGCGAGGCGTGCCGCCTCGAAGACAATATCAGACAGAAATGGATCTGCCCTGCGTGCAACACGCCCAAGCGCGATGACCAAGTTAACCTCTAAGCCAAAAGCGACTTGGCAACTTTGTGGCATCACCGCTCGATGGCGACTGAGTTCGGCGATTGGCCAGCTCTGCTGCGCTCGCCCCTTAAAGAGAACTTCGCCCTTTATGGGGCCTGCGTCTAAGGCCATTAAGCGCAGAAGCGTTGTTTTACCGGCTCCGCTTGGGCCTAAGATCGCTAATCGTTCGGCCGGTGATATGCCCAGCTTGAAAGATTTAGGCGCTTGCGACCCTTTGCAAACTGAACCGAGGCTGAGACGAACATCATTAAGTTGCAACAACGCGACTGAAGGCTTAGGATGCATTTTTATTTCGCTTAGCTGACCTGACTGCGCGCCTGGCGCACCAGCACGAAAAAGAAGGGCCCACCAATGAGTGCTGTAAAAATCCCGATCGGGATCTCAGCAGGTACTGCCACCACGCGAGCAAGCGTGTCTGCCACGAGCAGTAAAAGCCCACCCAAAAGCATGGCCAGTGGCAGAACTTGCCGTTGATCGGGGCCTACCCACAGCCGCACCAAATGCGGGGCGATCAGACCAACAAAACTGATCATGCCGCAGAAAGCGACGGCCAGACCAGCGAGCAAGGCCACCCATACGATGACCTGTTTTCGTAGGCCAGGTACATCGATACCTATTTGCCGAGCGGCGGCTTCGCCTAGGGCAAGTGCATTTAAGGTTTGCATTGAGTGCCTCAGGCGACAATAGCCCGCCACGAGTAAGCCAGCAAATAACCATACCCACAGCCACTGTGCGCCTGCGACTGATCCTAGCGTCCAGAATGACAAACTTCTGAGTTGCTCATCATCCGCTAAATAAGTACACAGGCCGATGACCGCCCCGGCCAATGCATTCACGGCGATACCAGTCAACAACAAAGCGGCGATCGACCCTGGCGCCATCCAACGTGCCATTTGCTCGAGCGCAAAGCACACAGCGAGCGCCCCGGCAAAGGCGGCTAAGGGTAGCAACCAGGCGCGTACTGGCGCAATAACTGCGAGCGGCATCTCGCTGAGTATGACGATCGTGAGTGCAGCCGCGCAGGCAGCGCCCGCGCTAACGCCAAGTAAGCCGGGTTCGGCGAGTGGATTACGAAATAAGCTCTGAGTCAGAGCGCCACTTAACCCAAGGCTTGCGCCAACCAACACTGCCAACAACAGGCGGGGTACGCGAAGGTTGAACAGTACGTGAGCACCTGCAGAAAGCGTCTGAGTAGGCTTATCTTGTAGAGACCAATCGAACATTTTTGGTAAATCAAGCCAATCATTCAAGTGCACGGGCATCGCACCCACCTGGACCGCAAAGGCAAGCACCAATAAGAGCGCAACGCCTAGCCACCAGGCAGGCGGTATACGCTGCAGCGGCCGAAGGTGACTCATAGCGCGTGAAAGGCTTGATGAAGCGCCAGCACTGCCTCGGGCATGCGTGGGCCAAACCCCAACAAGCGCAAAGCATCCATCGCGATCACAGCCTGCGCGCGCCCCGCTGGTGTTTGATCGAGCCCAGGTAACTTTAAGATCGCCTCAAGACCGCCTGCGGCACGCAAGCCCTGCTCGGTCACCAAAACGCAATCAGGTTGTGCTGCAATCATCCCCTCAGGCGTGATGGGTTTATATCCCTTGAAGCCACGCGCCGCATTGGTTGCACCAGCGTACCGCAACATTGATTGTGCGGCAGTAGAGGCCCCTGCAACTAAAACCTGAGCAGGCGAATGCGCCAACACAAACAAGACGCGCACAGATCGCACGGCTGAAGCCCTTGTTTGGGTAGCAACCACCCTCTTCACTTGATCCCAAGTCGAATCAAGCTGCTCAAGAACGAGCTGTGCCGTTTCGGTTCTTTCGAGTAACCGACCCACGCCCAGTACCCGTTGCCGTAAGCCAACATATTGATGCTTGGCTGGTAGCAACGTAATGCGCGTTCCGGCAGCGGCGATTTGCTTAAGTACTGCGGGTGGCCCAGCCTCTTCTGTTGCGAGAATATGCGAAGGCCTCAACGACAAAACACCCTCAGCTGACAATTGTCGCGCGTAGCCCACGTTTGGATAGCCTAGGGCGCGAGGTGGATAAATTGAAGTTGAGTCAACACCTACCAGATCGTTGTCCGCTTCAAGCGTAAACAAAATTTCGGTTAACGCGCCCCCGATAGATACCACTCGTTTACGTGGCGACGCGCGCACTATTGACGGGCAGGCCGAGATAGCCGCTACGGCGCACCCAGCAAGATAGCCTAGAGCCTGACGGCGCGACAACAGACCTGGACATTGCAAAGCGTTCGAGATCATGCCACTAAGCCGCGCAAGCTTGTTGGGTTTCTTGAATCTCGTCTAAAAGATCTCGCCATGCAGAGAGCTCTTGCTGCCCTGGTTTACGCAAACCAAACAACATCGCGATCGCGTCACCCTGCGCATCGAATATCTCAAAAGAGGTGACCAAACCATCAACTGTCGGCTTCTTCACAACCCAAGCGGTATCGATGTGATCCATTCGAAGGTGAAGATTGAAGCTGTCATCCAGCACATTTAGCCATGGCTTTGCATACCAGACCTTGTGAATGGGCCCCGAGTGAATCTGGAGCATGCCGTGGTTACCCACAAAAGCCATGAGCGGAATTTCACGGGCGGCGGCAGCCGTCAATACCCTAAGCACTTCTGCGCAATGAACCTGCTGAACGAACTTAGGCTGCGCAAGTCGTAAGGCCTGAACACGCGAGACACCATGAGCCTTTAACAGCGAAAAGAAATCGTGCGTGTCACGTAGAGCGGCCCACGCTTGATGCAGCGCCTGAAGATCGATTTGCTGGTCGGCTTGCTCAGGTGATTTAGGTACAGGATTTTCGGCGTAGAGACCGGATTGTTGTGAGTCATCTGCAAAGTGCTTCGTCAGACTTTGATAGGCTTTGACGTCACTATTTTCACGCAAATAAATTTTATGAATCGCGACGCCTGAGATGTCAAAAAATTGAAGGCTATGCTGACGTCCTCGACTGGTCATTTCAGATACAGCGAATCCGTGCGCCCACTTAGAATAAAAAGCACGTAAATCAATATTGCCAGACGCCACAACGCCCACTCGTTCATTGATGGTGGCGTTTTGATACACGCCAATTTTTTCGTGTACGCACGAAGCGTTTCGGGTCAGTGCCATCACCTCGCCGATTGGTTCTAGTGATGCCATCAGCGCGTGCCAGTCTGGACGTAGACGTAACGCACTCAGCTCATCCGCCGCGAATGTTTCAGCACACTCACTCTTTGTCTGAGAGCCATTTACGTCAACAGCGCTGAGGTCGGGTTGGCTAAATGCATGCAAAAAAACATCATGATTGATGTGCGCTGCGATCAATTCACCTTCTGACAAATTGAGTCGTTGCGCCGCATCGAACTGACGGATGAACCCTTGGCGTTTTAAGCTAGAAAAAGCCTGAGGAATCGTTTGAACAGGACCTTGCATAAGAACCTCGGAGGGGTAAAAAAAGTTAGAAGTCGTAGCGCAGGGACACTTGCACTGTGCGCCCAGCGGCGGTATAGGCATCTGCAATACGGCTGTTTTCAGTTAAGCCACTGACATCTGACCAGCGCCAGTACTTAGTATCTAGGGCATTATTTAAGTTGGCGTTTACGGTCAGATTGGGTGACGGTTTCCAGTACACGCCAAGATCAAGCACGGTGTAATCGGGTGAAGCAAACTGAGAGCTTGTACCTGCTGCGATACGACTAGGATCTTTCGCCGCGCTATAGAGCACCGTTGCTTGACCGCCCCACTCACCCGCGTCGTATTGCAAACCGAGCATTGCTTTGAATGGCTGAACCGAATTGATTGGGGCATTGACACCATTCATTTGGCTATCGCCCTTCAAATACGCAGCA
>JARXAG010000051.1 GCA_029866055.1 Burkholderiaceae bacterium | reverse complement strand
GATACTATTCGGATGAAATCAACGGTCATTGAAAAAAAAGAATCAAGCAAACCTGACCGAGGGACCATTACCTTTAAGCGCAACGTTGTGAATCAGCATGACACAACCGTACAAGAAATGATCGCGACAATCTTGTATCGGCGTCGACCACGATAATTCCTTGCCATAGCAAAAGCAGCGCGATACACAAGCGACGGGAAAGATCCCACCCATGTGCAGTCACTACAAGCCCGTGACCCAAGTCAACCACTTACGCCAAGCGTTTGAGCTAGGCCCGCTCGAGCATCTCGGCAAACCTGATATGTGGCCGGGTTACGAAGGGCTCTTCATCCGTTCTCATCCGCACGCTGAGGTCGGCGACGAAGCTGTCCCCGCGCGCGAGGCACTGACCGGCCACTGGGGCTTGATTCCGCATTGGTCTAAAGATGGCAAGGTCAAGGGTACGTTTAATGCGCGTAGTGAAACGATTGCTGAAAAGCCCACGTTTCGTGATGCCTGGAAAAAAGGTCAACGCTGCATTATTCCGGCGCTGTCTGTGTTTGAGCCTGATTGGCGCACCGGCAAAGCCGTGGCGGCTGAGGTATCACGGGCCGATGGCACGCCAATGGGTATTGCAGGAATATGGTCAGCGTGGCGCTCGCCTGCTGGCTGGATAGAGAGCTACACCATGCTCACAGTCAACGCAGATGACCACGCTGTGTTTAAGCTATTACACAAACCACAAGACGAAAAGCGAATGGTAGTGATTTTAAATCCTGACAGCTATGAGACGTGGCTGAGAGGTTCATTGTCAGACATAACGCCCCTCATTAGGCAGTGCCCTGCCGAGGTTCTTCAGTTTCAAAGTCAGGTCGCGAAGCAGCTTCTATAGCCTTATCGAGAGCCCCGGCAGATTACAACGCCACTCCTATGGCCATTGAGAGAAACGTTATTACCGCAGCTAACAAGAGTTTTTTACTCATTTTTAAAATAGGCGAGATTCATTGACTAATACAGCTTCAAAATTTTCCGCACGGTCTCTTTAACTTTCTTCTTCAGTGCTGCTGGCGCTAGCACTTCAACATCAGGGCCTTGACGCAAGATGTCTTGGATGAGTTCCCAGTCTTCGCCATAGGGTACTTCTAGTGTGTAACTACCATCTGCGTGTACTTCGCCAACTTGCTCGGGATGCCAGACTTCGCGCGCCACCCACTGCGCTCTGAAGGGGGTGAACTTTAGTTTGGCGACTTGACGATTTTTACCTGAAAAAATTCCGTAGCTGGTTTCGAACATCTCGCGCAGTTCTGCCTCTGGCACATTCTTGGCCGCTTTATCGACGAGTTGGACGCCGCTTAACGCATCTAAGGCGAAGCTACGTAAGCCTTCGCGCAAATGGCAATAGGCATCCATGTACCAATTGTCGCGGTAATAAACCAAACGCTGGGGTGACACTTGCCGCTCGGTAGTCTGCCCGGTTTGCCGCGCAAAGTGTTTGATATCAAGCCGTTTGCGTTGCACCAAGGCGTGAGCAATCATTTGAAAGTAGTCGCCTGAAACCTGGCGCTGTGCCATCGGCAAGATGCGAATGCGGCTCATCGCCTCTTTTGAGCTGCCGATACCCTCGTCTAATAGGCCCTCAAGGCGGGCCTTAAACGGTGCCACATGCGGCAGCAACAAGCCACCGGGCTCGAGCTTTGAGATCAACTCGATCATCGTCAGTAGCGAGTGGATTTCTTGCTGGTTGAACCAGACGCCTGGCAGCTCAAAGGTTTTACCGTCTGTGGGCTGACGTGTCATGGCGTAGCCGCGCAACGTGGCGTCCCAGGCAAAAGGGATATTGAGCCGATCGCGCATGTAGGCCAAATCACGATTTAAGGTTGCGCGAGATACCTCAAGCGCCTCTTGCATCTGTTTCATTGTGACCGAAGGCTTGGCCATGAGCATGGATTGAATCTTATAGAAGCGTTCGGTACGATCCATTTTTTTATCCGCCGATTGTGCAACTTGGTGTAGTTGTTGAAACAATAATAGTTAACTTTTTGACAATTATGTTGCACTATCTGCTGGCTCACCAGGTGATACTAAAAATATTTCTTTCATCTATTTTTGTATGCGCTGCCTAAAGGCTAATGAGCCCCTACCCTAACTAAAGATAAGGGCAATAAACTGTGAGAAGCAGTCTTGAGCATGAGTCGTGCTTGACGCTTAGCGCGACGCTTTTCGAGAGCTAGGACAAAATCTCGACTCCACCTTTGTGATTCAACACTACGGGTCGCGCTTTCATGAGCGATGGCGAGATAGACTAACTGAAAGCCGGGGTTTACCATCCCCGCCTGCTGGCAACAGCTTGCGCCTTGCGGGTCGTGCGCCAAGGGCGCAACGCGCTGAGCGCCAACCGTCACTACGCTTGCGCCTACAAGGACTACGAACCAAAGAAAAGATTTTTTTAAAATTTTGCTCACCTTTGAAATAGTTAGAGATTGCATACAGAGCAGCGCAGCCAGTAGTTATTTATGCGTTCAGCGTCACAGGTTGCGACTCACGGCGAAAGGCTTCACGATACTCACGACAGCCGCTCACGACAAAGTCGGCGGCTGAGGCTACTGTTCTGGCGTACTCAACCACATCAGCGCAATGCGTTTCGTAGGTCACCCAAACAGTATTGTTGCCATTGACCACCGCCTTCACGCAACGGCGGTCAGCGTTGATTTCGTTCGCAACGCCTAGGGCTTTGGTTCGATCGATAGGGTCAAGCTCCCAGTAGACACAGCAGTAAAGGCGAAAGCCCCCTTGATTTGGATAAGGGTCAAGGTAAAGCTTCCAGCCTTCGCACTTAAAGCTTAGTGAACCATCATCATCAATCTTGGGGCGAAAGCCTTCGTCAGCCAGATGATTCAAAAGAAGCTGTAGATTGCTGTCTACTTCAACTTTAGGGCTTGGTAAAGTAATGGTCGCACTTTCAGTGGTTAGGGCTTCTGACACTTGAAATCTCCTAAGATGTGATCCTCATACCAGTATGTGGTTAGTATCGCCTTGTGAGTGCCTCACAGGATGAGACACTCGGTTTTGCACTAACAAAATTTCGTCAATCACTCATGGCTAACTTAGTCCCCGACCTTTTAAAGCCCAAATACACCACCGGCATCGAGCGCGAACTTGATGTGTTGTATCGCCTTGAAGCATCGTTGCCCGATGGCTATGAAATTTTTCATAGTGTGTCTTGGCATTCGTTGCATAACGACTTCGACAAACACGGCGAGATTGATATTGTGGTGCTATCGCCGATCGGTAACGTCTTGCTTGTTGAGGTCAAAGCTGGCGACGTATCGATTGCAAATGGGCAAATTACCAAGGTCTATCGCGATGGCCCTAGTGATGTGGGACGGCAATCTCGGATTCAGTTTGCGGCAGTCATCAGTCGGCTGTCGAATGCAGGCTTACACACCCATGTCACCAATTGCCTGGTCCTGCCCGACTACATTGTTGGTGATCAACAAATTATCACCATCCCGCCAGAACGCATTATTGATGCCGCACGTTTTGACCAGTTAGGCTCAGTTGTCAGAGGCATGCTGGCTCTCGACCCGCCTACGACTGAGATAGAGAGCATTCGTAAATTCTTTTGCAATCAATTTAACGTCACGCTAGACATGCGCATATTGGGTGAGCAGGTTCGCACCACGACCCTTCGCTTGGCGGATGGCCTAGCCACCTGGGTGCCCCGTATTACAGCGCCGTCGGGCGTGATCAGAATACAGGCTACGGCCGGTTCTGGTAAAACGCAGCTAGCTTTAAAACTCTTAGAAGACGCTTCAGCCAGGTCTTTTAAAAGCTTGTACGTTTGCTACAACCGAAGCCTAGCCGATCACATTGGGCATATCGCGCCGGCGAAGGCTAAGGTCGCGAGTTTTCATGAACTGTGCGTTGAATATTATCGACAAACAGTGGGCGAACCTGACTTTTCTGCACCTAACAACTACGATGGCCTCAGCAGACACTATTGCGAGGCAATAGAAGCCAATGCTAATTTGCAACAGCGCTACCAACTGATTGTGCTGGATGAGGGACAAGACTTTCAACCCGAATGGGTGGCAGCACTGTTGCCTCAGTTAACCGATGACGGCAGGATCTATCTGCTTGAAGACGACGCTCAGCGACTTTATAAACGCGAAGAATTTGATTTAACAGATGTTGTGATTGTTACCTGCCAAGATAACTTTCGCACCCCGGGTGCGGTCTGCCATGTCATTAACGCGCTTGGGTTGACAGAGCAGCCCGTTGTGTCACGTTCTTTCTACCGCGGCGAAACACCTAATTTCTACACCTACAAGAATGACAGAGAACTTTTACGAGAGACTGAGAACGCAGTCAAGCACCTGCTAAAGCGCGGCATCGCCCTCAAAGATATTGCCATTATTAGCTGGCGAGGCCTGGCAGGCTCGATCTTGATTAAGACACCACAACTGGGTGAATTCACTTTGCGCCGCCCGACTGGCAAGTATTCAGTCGCCGGCGATGCGCTATGGACTGAAGGGGCGCTACTCACCGATTCTGTCTATCGCTTTAAAGGCCAAAGTGCAGTAGGCATCGTGTTGACAGAAGTTGACTTTGAAACCTTTGACGACAAAGCTCGGCGCCAATTGTTTGTGGGACTGACGCGAGCACAACTAGCTGTTGAAGTGGTCTTGACTGAACAAGCCGCTGGCTGTTTAAACAGCGTTTTTTAATTTTTCATCCAGTACGTCGAGACCTGCCTCACGCCATGAGGCACTGCCCCCTCTATCGTCCAATCTAATCAGCCTATTTTTATTAATACAGTTTATTTATACAGTTTTAGTGTTATTATTAACACATGAACACTGTCAATCACACCCAAACGTTCTCGCTTGACGAGCTCTGTGCCCTCACCGACCTCACTAAACGCACGGTTCGCTACTACGTCCAAATCGGACTAGTGAACCGGCCTGAAGGTGAAACGCGGGCCGCAAAGTACTCGCCACAGCATCTTGAACAACTTTTGCTTGTCAAAAAATGGACAGCAGCCGGGGT
>JARXAG010000065.1 GCA_029866055.1 Burkholderiaceae bacterium | reverse complement strand
CAGGCGATCGGTGGCAAACGGGCCGGGCAACAAATTGTTGATCGTTACATTATGTTTAACCGTTTGACGCGACAGGCCCCCGATAAACCCGGTTAGGCCGGCACGTGCGCCGTTCGACAAGCCGAGATGCTCGATCGGGTGTTTGACTGACGCCGACGTGATATTGACGATACGGCCAAACTTGCGCTCGATCATTTTGTCGACGGTCGCACGAATTAACTCGATCGGCGTGATCATATTGGCATCGACTGCAGCCAGCCAGTCTTCGCGGCTCCAGTCACGAAAATTACCAGGCTTAGGGCCGCCAGCGTTGGTGATCAAGATGTCAGGGTCAGGGCAAATCGCTAACACCTTGGCACGACCTTCAGGCATGGTGATGTCCGTTGCAATGGTCGTGACCTTGACCCCTGTTTCGGCGCGAATGCTTTGCGCTGCTGCCTCAAGCGCCTCTTGCCCGCGCGCCAGCATCACTAGATCGACGCCCTCACGCGCCAACTGTTGCGCACACGCCAGGCCCAAGCCCTTACTCGACGCACAAACGATGGCCGTACGGCCGCGAATTCCTAAATCCATGATGTCTCCGATGAGTTTTCTTGTTAGACAAGCATAGCAACAAGTCGGCCTGCGCACAGCTATTAAATTTGCTTTGCACTAAGCGGCCGGCTTGGGCTAACCCGCCAAACACGAATAAAGATGCAATACCACCAAGAAAAAAGAAAAACCGGCTTTCGCCGGTCTATCTTAAATACTGCAAAAAAGATGGGCCGTTGCCGGCGCAACTCAAAACGGAATATCGTCATCCATATCAGACAGGTTTGCACCACCGGCTGCGGGTGCGGCAGGGCGTGCGGCTTGCTGTGCACGAGCTGCTGGGCGTGGCGCACTTGAACCGCCTTCGTTACCACCCGAAGAGCCGCCATCGCCACCGTCACGCCCACCTAACAACTGCATGTTGTCGGCCACGACTTCAGTCGTAAATTGATCAACGCCTTCTTTGTTTTGCCATTTGCGGGTTTTGATACGGCCCTCAACGTAAACAGGGCGACCTTTCTTCAAATACTCACCAGCGATTTCGGCTAAGCGGTTGTAGAACACCACACGGTGCCATTCAGTTTCTTCGCGACGCTCGCCCGAGTTTTTATCTTTCCAACTGCTGGTGGTGGCAATCGAAACATTGCACACAGCCGCACCGTCAGGGCTGTAACGCACCTCTGGGTCGCGTCCAAGATTACCCATCAAAATAACTTTATTGACCGAGGCCATGCCGAGCTCCTTAAAAACTTTATTCATCGATGCCCTGTCGGGCCCGTACCAAGCGCCATCATGCCCCTGGCTGCGCGCCAGTGCTAGACGCAAAACTACGCATGGCAGACAGTTTACGGCAGGATTTGACCTAAGAACCGCCCGAAACTGCATACAGGCACAATCCCACCACGCAACCCAAGGCAGGCTACCCCCACACACCTAGCTGTCTCTATTCTTAGCTATTTGGGGCGACATCACCAATCTACGCTTTTTTGCTCAACAGAGTATATTATTTATGATTGTCTACAGTCGGCCAAGATCGACTAACAGTCGCCTTGACGCGAAGCTGGGCGAACGCAGTTGCCTTACATTAGATTCATAAACGGTTTAACACTCAAAAGAACGGACAAAGCCATGATTCAAGCGACCCCAAGCGGACAAGGCCTCGGCGCCCGTGTCGACAACATCGACCTTTCGCAGCCCTTGTCACAAGAACAATACAAAACCATCGAAGGCTTGTTAGGCAAGCACGGTGTGTTGTGGTTTTCGAAGCAAACCCTCACTTCGGCTCAGCTAAAAGCCTTTAGCAGCACCTTTGGCACGCTTGAGGTCAACGTGGCCAACATGTATCAAGACCCAGGTATCCCCGAAGTGATGATTTTGTCGAACAAAAAGGTCGACGGCAAACCCTTGGGCTTGGCGGACGCGGGCCAAGACTGGCACACCGATATGTCTTATAGCAAGATGATCGCGTTTACCAACGTGTTGTATGGCCTTGAGATCCCGCACCGCGATGGCAAGCCACTGGGCAACACTGAGTTTTCAAACATGCGGGCTGCCTACGCTGCCCTGCCAGACGAGCTAAAAAAGAAACTTGAGGGCATGACCGTCTTGCACGACTTTAATAAGTTTTGGGAAAACATGCGCAAGCAGCCAGGCTGTACGCGCCCACCACTGACTGAGGCTCAATTAAAAGCCAAGCCACCGGTGTCGCATCCCATCTTTTTAACGCACCCGATTACTGGCGAAAAGATTCTGTATGCCAATCCTGGCTATGCCATGCGGATTAACGAGTTACCCGAAAAAGAAAGCGACGAGATCCTAAACTTTTTGTTTGAGCATCAGTTGCAGCCGCAGTTTCGCTATCGCCACCTCTGGACAGTCGGGGATGTGTTGATGTGGGACAACATGGGCACAATTCACAACGCGGTGGCCGACTACACCCCTGACGAGCATCGCTTTATCAAGCGTTGTCAGGTCATGGCAGATCGGTATTTTCCGCTTGCTGCCTAAAGGTTTGAAGGCAATACGCGACGCAAGCTTAGCGGTGGGTTTGTGTCGTAGATCTGTGTAACGGCTCTGAAAAATTTAGGTTTCCCTTCATTGACTTTTAAAATTTAAGATCGGTCGAAAAAATGAAAAAAATTAGCTTTGCACTTTTACTCAGCGCGCTAAGCATTTTTGCAGCGCCCGCTTCAGCACAAACTGCAGCCTATCCAAACCAGACGATCAAGGTCATTATTGGTTTTGCGGCGGGTGGGCCCACTGATGTGATTGGACGTATTTTGGCCCAACACATGACGGGTACGCTGGGCCAATCGGTTGTGGTCGAAAACCGCACTGGGGCCAATTCACTCATCGGCACGCGCGAAGTGGCCAAGGCCAAGCCTGACGGCTACACCCTCTTGTTGGCCTCGCTGTCGCACAACGTCAACCCGTTGTTACTGAAAGAAAAGGCTGAATACGAGCCCCTCGGTAATTTTGCCCCCGTGTCGCTGGTAGCGAATTTACCGTTGGTGGTCGTAACCGCCTATGACGCCCCTTACAACAGTCTGGCAGATCTGATCGCCAAGGCCAAAAGCGCGCCAGACACCCTGAGTTATGGCTCAGCCGGTAACGGTGGCTCAGCCCACTTAGCAGGCGCCTTAATGAGTACCGTTGCAGGCATTAAGACCTTGCATGTACCGTTTCGCGGTAACGCGCCAGCGCTGACCGAGGTGATGGCTGGTCGAGTGTCGTTTATGTTTTATCCCATGATCGGCATCGCCAATTTAGTGGCGGATAAACGCCTAAAAGTCTTAGCAGTGGGCTCAGGCAAACCGTTGCCAGATTTTCCGGGTGTACCAACAATGGATCAATCGGGTTTCAAAGACTTTGAGCAGACCGCACCTTGGGTCGGCATGCTCGCCCCAGCGGGCACGCCAGAGGCGGTGGTGAACACGCTGAATCGTGCGATGA
Organism: Burkholderiaceae bacterium; assembly: GCA_029866055.1. Taxonomy (GTDB): domain Bacteria; phylum Pseudomonadota; class Gammaproteobacteria; order Burkholderiales; family Burkholderiaceae_B; genus Zwartia. The sequence goes on along the minus strand of JARXAG010000065.1, from coordinate 13,166 downwards.
AATTAGCGCTTCAGCAACCTGAAGTGATCCAGCGCATGAAAGACTTAGGGGCCACGCCAATCGGCGACACGCCCGCTGAGTTCAAAGCGTTTTTGATCAGTGATCGTGAGCGCTGGGCCAAAGTCATTGAGGCTTCTGGGATTCGGGCCGATTGATACGCTACTCGTCTTGGGCTAGATTCTGGCCCGCTGCTAGGCGGCTTTGCCGCAACGGTTAATGCTTAGGGCCTAGGGGCCGCAAGCCCCAGGTCACTAACAACCAAAGTGCCGATAACACGCAGGCCGCCCAAAATACGGTGTTGGCACCACCCCAAACCACCAACGCGCCACCCAAACTGCCACCCAGAAACAACCCAGCCGCTTGGGCGGTATTGTAAAAACCAAGGGCTAAGCCCTTGAGCTCGGGCGGTGCAACACGCGACACCAGTGACGGCTGCAGCGCTTCGAGCACGTTAAACATCACAAAAAACGCAGTCAACCCTGCCGCTAAGAGGTAAAAACCTTGGCTTGCCCACGGTAACAAGGCGAACACAACGACCAGACCGGCGACGGCTAAGCGCAGCATCGCACGATGTGCGCGCTTCTTTTCAGCAACAAAAATCATCGGCACCATAAAAATAAACGAGCCAAAAATCACTGGCAGGTAGACCTTCCAGAGCTCGGCCGAGCTTAAACCACCTAGCTTGATAAACAGGGGTGGCACCACCACAAACATCGCGACCTGAATCAAATGCAAACAAAACACACCAAAATTCAAACGTAATAAATCAACGTGAGTGAATACTTGCATCGCCCGAGCAGGTTGTGCAGGCTTAGCGGCCAAGGGCACAACCGGCACCACAAACCGAGCCACTGCTAAACACACCACCCCTAACAACGCGATGCTCCAGAACAGCCCTGACAAACCGCCGGCGCCCACAATCAACGGAGCCGCGACCAAGGCCAGCGCAAACGACAAACCAATCGAACCACCCACCATTGCCATCGCGCGAGTGCGCACCTCGGGTCGGGTGGCATCGGCCAACCAGGCGGTGATTGCCGCTGAAATTGCCCCGGAGCCCTGAATGGCTCGACCAATCGTGATCCAAAAAATATCGTTCGACAGCGCGCAAATCACACTGCCCAAGACAAACAACAACAACCCGGCTAACACCACGGGCCGCCGACCCCAACGATCAGAGGCCAAACCAAAGGGGATTTGCATACAGGCCTGCGTGAGGCCGTACATGCCTAAGGCCAAGCCAACCCGCGCCGGATCATCACCGCCGACCACACCCAATGCTGCCACCGCAAACACGGGCAACAGCAAAAACAAGCCCAACATGCGTGCTGCAAACAAGCCTGCAAGCGCAAAACTGGCGCGACGCTCGATAGGGGTCAAAGACAACGACTGGGGGTCAGGCATCAAACTCTTATTTCAAGGTGGTGGGCAGGTAGGCTGCGGTAGCCTCAGGGCGTTATAGTACCAAGTTGCCCTGCGCAAACGCAGCGGTTGCTGAAATACATCAAACCACCACAGGCCACATGGAAGAAATCCGTATTCGGGGTGCTCGCACTCATAACCTCAAAAACGTGTCACTTGACCTGCCTCGTCACAAATTGGTGGTGGTCACTGGCTTATCGGGGTCGGGCAAATCTTCACTTGCCTTTGACACGCTGTATGCCGAGGGGCAACGCCGCTACGTTGAAAGTCTGTCGGCCTATGCCCGCCAGTTTTTGCAGTTAATGGATAAGCCTGACGTCGATTTAATCGAAGGGCTGTCACCCGCGATTTCAATTGAGCAAAAAGCAGCGGGCCACAACCCGCGTTCAACCGTGGGCACCATTACCGAAATCCACGATTATCTGCGCCTGCTGTTTGCACGCGTGGGTACCCCCTATTGCCCGTCTCATGGATTACCGCTCGCCGCGCAAAATGTCAGTCAAATGGTCGATACCGTGCTGGCCTGGCCGGCTGAGCGGCGCTTGGCGATTTTGGCGCCCGTGGCGCGTACGCGTAAGGGCAGTTTTGAGGATGAGTGCGCGAGTTTGCAGGCGCAAGGTTTTGTGCGCGTCCGGGTCGACGGCGAAATGGTTGATCTCGACAGCATGCCCGAGCTCAACAAAAACGAAAAACACGACATCGACGTGGTGATTGATCGTTTGCGCATCAAGCCAGAAAGCAAACAACGCTTGGCGGAAAGCTTTGAAACGGCGTTAACGCTAGCGCAAGGGCGCGTCATCGCGCTTGATATGGACACCAACCAAGAGCACTTGTTCTCAAGTCGCTACGCCTGCCCAGTCTGTAGCCACAGCCTACCCGAGCTTGAGCCGCGTTTATTCAGTTTTAATAATCCGGTGGGGGCCTGTGCCAGCTGTGATGGCCTGGGGCATGTTGGCTTTTTTGATCCCAAACGGGTGGTGGCGTTTCCAGAATTAAGCCTGGGCTCGGGCGCGATTCGTGGCTGGGATAAGCGCAACGCCTTTACCTTTTCAATGCTGTCAAGCTTGGCCACGCATTATGAGTTTGATATTGAAACCACCTGGGAATCCCTATCTGAAGAGATCCGCCAAATTGTGTTGCACGGTTCGGGCGAGGTTGAGCTACCGTTTTTTTATCTGAATGAAAAAGGTCGCAGCAGCGTCAAGCGACACCCCTTTGAAGGTGTGATCCCCAACCTTGAACGTCGCTGGAAAGACACCGACTCGTCGGCCGTACGCGAAGAACTGGGCAAATACCGTGCGGTACAAACCTGCCCCGCTTGCCAAGGCTCGCGTCTGCGTGCCGAAGCACGCCATGTACGGATCGGTGCTGAGCGCATCGCCCCACCCAAAGCACTAGAAGGCACGCCCGAAGCGCTGCAATGGCAAGAACAAGGCCTCGCGATTTATGAAGTTGAAGCGCAACCCTTGTCGCAATGCCTGAAGTGGTTTCAAGACTTAAGCTTAACGGGCGCGCGTCAAGAAATTGCCCAACGCATCGTGCGCGAGATCGAAGCGCGCTTAAGTTTTTTAAACAATGTCGGCTTAAATTATTTATCGCTCGATCGCAGCGCCGATACGATTTCGGGCGGCGAAGCGCAGCGCATCAGGCTTGCCAGTCAGATCGGCTCGGGGCTAACGGGCGTGATGTATGTGTTGGATGAGCCCTCAATCGGCCTGCACCAGCGCGATAACGATCGTTTAATCGCGACCCTACATCACCTGCGTGATTTAGGAAACAGTGTGATTGTGGTTGAGCACGACGAAGATATGATCCGGCAAGCCGACTGGGTGGTCGATATGGGCCCAGGCGCTGGCGAACATGGCGGGCAAATCGTAGCGCAAGGCACCCCCGCACAAATTGAACAAGATCCGGCATCAGTCACCGGTCAGTACATGAGTGGTGCGAGAGCGATTGCGATCCCAAAGCGTCGTCCATTAAACGAAGAGCAAGCGTGGCTCACGCTGACGGGTTGCCGTGGCAATAACTTGAAGTCTGTTGAACTGCGCATCCCCGCGGGTAAGTTCGTCTGTGTCACCGGGGTCTCGGGCTCGGGCAAATCCACACTCATTAACGACACGCTTGCGGTTGTCATGTCGCGCGCCTTGCACCACGCGCAAAGCGAGCCAGCACCTTATTCAGGTATGACTGGTCTTGAAAACTTTGACAAAATCATCAGTGTCGATCAAAGCCCAATTGGTCGCACACCACGCAGTAATCCCGCCACCTACACAGGGCTGTTCACACCGATTCGTGAGCTCTTCGCCGGCACGCCCGAAGCACGCACGCGTGGCTACGACCTAGGGCGCTTTAGTTTTAATGTCAAAGGTGGTCGGTGTGAAGCCTGTCAGGGCGATGGCGTCGTGAAAGTTGAAATGCACTTTTTGCCTGACATGTATGTGCCGTGTGACGTGTGTGTCGGTAAACGCTATAACCGCGAGACGCTCGAGATTCGCTACCGCGGGCGCAATATTACTGAGGTGCTTGAGCTAACGGTTGAACAGGCACTGGTGTATTTTGAAGCGGTGCCCTCGATTGCGCGCAAACTACAAACCCTGATGGATGTCGGCCTGTCGTATTTGCGCTTGGGGCAAAGCGCCACAACACTGTCGGGCGGTGAGGCGCAACGGGTCAAGTTGTCGCTTGAGTTATCAAAACGCAGTACGGGCCGCACCTTTTATATTTTGGATGAGCCCACAACCGGGCTGCATTTTCAGGATATTGCTTTGCTACTACAGGTACTCAATCAACTGGTCGAGGCGGGTAATACGGTGGTGGTCATTGAACACAATCTTGACGTGATCAAAACAGCTGACTGGGTGATTGATATGGGCCCCGAAGGCGGCGATGGTGGTGGTCAGATCGTGGCGCAAGGCACGCCTGAATTGATTGCCACCACTAAAGCTAGTCACACGGGGCACTACTTGGCGCCCGTGTTAAAGCGGCGCGGCGCGCTACTGCAAACCAAAAAATCTTAATTGCGAAGCGGCGTTGCTTCCGCAACGTGCCGATTCAAATAAGGGCAACCTTGACTCGCAACGCAGCCCACCACTTAAACCAGACGCATCAAGTGGTTTGCCAGGCTCGCCGTTGCCAGCGCTTGGTTGGTCTGCTGCCCAACGCCCCCACAGCACAGTCACTTGACTAGATTTTCTGCAACCACCTTGTGTGCGGCCGTCACAAATATTGAACGCTGCAGTCAACGCACTGTTTGCATTAGGATGGCCGCACACGGCGGCGTAAGCGCGTAAGGTGCCGCCGCTTTGCACAGAGCCTTGTTGCGAGACGACTGAAGCCACCCACCCCGGTGAACAAGTGCTTTCGACGGAAACGCGCGGCAAGGCTTCACCACCGATGCGACTGAAATAATCACGCGTCAGCGCCGCTGGGTCTTGCCCAGCGCGGGCCTCAACAAAGACGAGATTGCAAGTATTGCCCGAGCGAGTCGGGGTGCAGGTTTGAACGAGCGAAAGTTTAAGCTCGCCCAAGTTAGCAGGGCCGCCAGAGACGATGACAGCCGAGCCGCGTTGCTCGATGCTGGGCTGAGGAACTGACGCCGCAAACGGTGCCGGCGCGTTTTCAACTAACGGTGTACCTGACACAGACGCGCCCGAAAAGTCGCCAGGTGCTGCGATCGGCATCGCCATTGCAACGGGGCCACTCTCGGTTGAACCACTGCCAACATTACTAATAGGTGCCGCACGCTGTGAACAAGCAGAGAGGCCCGTTAGCACGACCAAGGCCAACGCGAGCAGGCTCGCGCGCAGGCACTGTGGGTATTGACGACTAGCGATCGGGTTTAAGTGTTTCATGTGATCCTCTCTGTCTTGTGTACTGAACTAACTTGGCGAACGCACCGCCTCTTTATCCTGGCAACGATCCAAACGCCCGCTCAACGTTTGTACTAATCAAACTGTTCGCCCATTCGAAACAAGCGATGGTGCTCGCGAATCGCATACCGGTCGGTCATGCCTGCAATGTAATCCGAAATCGCGCGTGCTTGAACAGTTTTATCATCATGCCAGTAATCAGGTGGTAATAAACGTGGCTCTTGCAAAAACGCACTAAATAACTCACGCACAATACGACGAGCCTTGTTGGTCATGCGTATCACTTTGTAGTGGCGATACAAATTTTCAAATAAGAATTTTTTAAGTGCATCGGCCTCGTGCCTAACATCGCTTGAAAACGCCACGAGCGGTCCGCAGCGCCGTGCAGCCTGCGCGTCGTCTGGCTGAGCCTGCGCCAGCTTGGCAGAAGTCGTTTGAGTCACGTCGGTGATCAAGGTGTTAATCATGCTTCGAATCGTTTCTGACACTACGCGTCGCGTGGCCAGATTGGGCCACGCCTTTAAGACTTGGGCATAGTGACGTGCAAAAATCGGCACCGTTTGTAATTGCTCAAGCGTCAGTAACCCCGAGCGCAAGCCGTCATCAATATCGTGATTGTTGTACGCGATTTCATCGGCCAGATTCGCCAACTGCGCTTCAAGCGAGGGTTGAGTGCGGTCAATAAAGCGCTGCCCGACATCGCCTAGACGCTTTGCGTGCGTCAGCGAACAATGCTTCAAAATACCTTCGCGCGTTTCAAAGCAAAGGTTTAGACCATTAAACGCCGCGTAACGCTCTTCAAGCTCATCGACCACGCGCAAGCTTTGCAAATTATGCTCAAACCCACCAGCCTCTGGGGCAAACTCGCGCATGCAGGCGTTGAGTTCATCTTGGCCCGCATGACCAAAAGGTGTGTGGCCCAGATCGTGGGCGAGGGCGATCGCCTCAGTTAGGTCTTCGCTTAAGCGCAAACTGCGCGCCAGCACCCGCGCGATCTGTGCCACCTCAAGAGAGTGGGTCAGCCGCGTACGAAACAGATCACCTTCATGATTGATAAAAACTTGCGTTTTATACTCAAGCCGTCTGAAAGCACCTGCATGCACAATGCGATCACGATCGCGCTGAAACTCGCTGCGATTAGAGGGTGCAGGCTCTTGATGCCGGCGACCCTGGCTTTGCTCTGACTTAGACGCGTAGACAGCAAGTTCAATCATTGTGCGTTGTCCCATGTTGACGGTTTGGCAATCGACGCCGACCAGTTGTACGCTCGTTCATTGGCGCTGAGTCACAAACACCTAATCTTTGCCGAGAGGCAACCGCGTTGCTGCAAAACGCTTCAACCGCTCAGTCAAGCTCTGTATTAGGCTGTATTACGCAAAATCACTTGCGCCACCAACTCGGCGGGTGCCGCACGGCGAATCGTTTCACCAATTTTTGGCATCAAAATAAAATTAATTTCACCTGCTTCGGTTTTTTTGTCACCACGCATCAGTTGCATCCAGTGATCAACGCCGCCAAGGCGTGGCCCAAGTATCGGACAACCAATCGCGCGCACCAAGGCGCGCACCCGTTGCACATCAGTCTGCGAAAAACCAAATAGCTCTGCCGATAAATCAGCCGCCATCACCAGACCGCAGCCCACCGCTTCGCCGTGTAACCACTCGCCATACCCTAGGCCCGCTTCGATCGCATGGCCGAAGGTATGGCCTAAATTCAAGATCGCACGCAAGCCGGTTTCGCGCTCGTCTTTTGAGACAACCCAGGCTTTAAATTCGCAAGAACGACGAATCGCAGTGGCTAAGAGTTCAGGATCGCGCGCGCGCAAACCTGCTACGTTTTTTTCGCACCACTCAAAAAATTCTGGGTCAAGAATCAAACCGTACTTGATCACTTCAGCCAAGCCAGCAGACATTTCGCGATCGGGTAGCGTATTGAGCACCGTGGTATCAATCTCAACAGCAAGCGGTTGGTAAAACGCCCCGATCATGTTTTTGCCCAACGGATGATTCACCGCTGTTTTGCCGCCGACAGACGAATCGACTTGCGACAGCAAGGTAGTGGGCACTTGCACAAACCGCACGCCGCGTTGATAGACTGCGGCAGCAAATCCTGCCATATCACCAATCACGCCACCACCTAAGGCAACGATCACGGTGCGCCGATCAAGTTGTGCGCCAAGCATGGCATCAAAAATCAAATTCAGCGTGTCTAGGGTTTTGTAGGCTTCGCCATCAGGCAACAGCACCGGCACAAGGCGCTTGCCCGTTTGCGCCAACACTTGGGTTACGCGCTCGCCCATCAGGCTTTGAATGGCGGGGTTGGTGATTAAGACAATTGACGAGGCATCAGACGGAATCGTTTGCGCCAGCGACTCAAGTCGCCCTGGGGCGATACGAATCGGATACTGGCCGCCTGGGGTTGCGACATCTACGGTGTGCATGGCTTGTTCTCTGGTGGATGGCTGGCATTGAAATCTGCCCGCATATTTTCTGAAGAATTTTCGGGATGGCGCCGAGCCTGTTGGTCAATCGCCTTATCAATCTGTTTGAGGCGCTCGACAATTTGTGCCACTAATTGCGCAACCGAGGTCGACCCCGTGTCCATCACCATATCGGCAACCTCACGATATAGGGGCTCGCGTAATTCAAGCAAATTGCGCAAGGTGCCGCGCGGATCAGCCGTGGCTAACAGCGGCCGATTGCGATCGCGGCTGGTGCGGCGATACAGCTCGTCGACATTTGCTCTCAGGTAAATCACGACTCCGCGAGTGCTGAGCGCCTTGCGATTGTCTAAGGCCAGCACGGCGCCACCACCGGTGGCCATCACCAATCCAGGCCGCAACGTGCAGTCGTCTAATACTTGACACTCACGCTTACGAAACCCCGCTTCGCCTTCGATTTCAAAAATAGTCGGGATGCGCACCCCGCAACGCGCTTCGAGCTCGTGGTCAAGATCGAGAAACTCGCGGTGCAGCGCTTTTGCCAGGCTTTTACCGATCGTGGTTTTGCCCGCGCCCATCATCCCCACCAAAAAGACTGGCGTGTGGTTTGCCCAGGCGCTCTGCGGCGCAGGCAATTCCTGCTCCGGGTTCGTGGGATTTAGGCCGCTGCTGTCGTGCGGTTCGGGGGTCAACGCGTTATTCATAGCGTGATTATCCCATTGACCGCCGCACGCCTCAAACTCTCTCGTGCAAAAGTCTCTAAAAACTAGTGCTCTCTTCCCCCTAAATGGCGAGAATTTTCCCGCATTCCGTTAAAATGCCTAGTAATGAGCAAATTTTCCAACACACGCGAAGACGACGAACCCGACGAGCCCAAACGACGCGGCTCTTGGATCATTGGGTTTTTTCTTAAACTTTCGATTTTGTCCGCGGGCTTAGCCCTGTGCGCTGCCTTGCTGTTTAGCATGGCACTTGCGCTTGCCTGGCCTAATGTGCCTGAACTGACGGCCATGACAGACTACCGTCCGCGTGTGCCTCTGCGTATCTTTACCGCCGACAAAGTCATGATCGGCGAATTCGGTGAAGAACGCCGCAACGTGTTGCGTTTTAACGAAATCCCTGATGTCATGAAATCGGCCGTTCTGTCGGCCGAAGACGACCGTTTTTATCAACACGGCGGCGTTGACTGGGTTGGGGTGGTCCGTGCGGGGCTGACCAATCTGATCTCCATGCAAAAAACGCAAGGTGCCAGCACAATCACCATGCAGGTTGCCCGTAATTTTTATCTCTCATCTGAAAAAACCTACTCGCGCAAGTTTTACGAACTACTTTTAACGTTCAAAATTGAAGCCAATCTCAGCAAAGACCAAATTCTTGAGCTTTACCTCAATCAGATTTATTTAGGTAACCGAGCCTATGGGTTTGCTGCGGCCTCGCGCACCTATTTGGGTAAGTCTCTGTCTGAGATCACGCCTGCAGATGCCGCCCTACTCGCTGGGATCCCTAAAGCGCCTTCGCGTTTTAACCCGATCGCCAACAAGCCACGTGCGGTGCTACGCCAACGCTACGTGCTGGGTCGTATGCACTCACTAGGCTACCTCACTGATGCCGAATATAAAAAGGCCTTGGATCAACCTGTGATCATCAAATCCGCAGAAGGCACCCCAGCCGGTGGGTTTTCTGTACATGGCGAATACGTCTCTGAGCTCGCTCGGCAGTTGATGATCAGCGTCTACCCCGATAACGTTTACTCACGCGGCTTAAATGTCTACACCACGATCCAATCAAAAGATCAGCAGTGGGCCTACCAGTCACTACGCGAGGGCGTGCTCGATTACACACGCCGTGCACCCTACCCGGGGCCTGAAGCGCAGTTAACCATGCCCGCTGGTGTTGAAAATGACGCGGCCAAGCTCGATGAATTTTTAGATGGGGTGTTTGATAAATACCCGGATCGCACTGAAATGCTGATCGGCGTGGTGCTCTCGGTCAGGCCTGACGAGGTGAGGGTTGCCCGCAGCTCAACCGATATCGTTTCGATTAAAGATAAAAAAGCCCTAGGGGTCATCGCCCGTGCGCTCAATCCTAAAGCGCCCAACGACCTGCGCCTGCAACGTGGCTCGGTCGTTTATCTGCATAAAAATGGCGACTACTGGGAGATCCTGAACCTACCCACGGTGCAATCCGCCTTTGTCTCGATGATTCCGCAAGACGGTTCAATCCGCTCGATGGTGGGGGGGTTTGACTTTTATCACGGCAACTTTAACCGGGTGACGCAGGCCTGGCGCCAACCCGGCTCAGCGTTCAAACCCTTCATTTATGCTGCCGCGCTCGAACGTGGTTTAACCCCAGCTACGGTGATTTCGGATCAGCCCTTTGAGCTGACCGCCGAGCAAACGGGCTCTAAAGCCTGGGCGCCCAAAAATTATGGTGGGCAATACGACGACAAACTGACGATGCGCGAGGCCATTGCGCGCTCGAAAAACATGGTGTCGATCCGAATTTTGCAGTCAATCGGGCCAAAGTATGCGCAAGACTACATCGCGCGTTTCGGTTTTGACAAAGCACGTCACCCGGCCTACTTGCCGATGGCTCTCGGCTCAGGGGCCGTGACTCCCATGCAACTTGCTGCTGGATTTTCAGTTTTTGCCAACGGCGGCTACCGGATCACGCCTTTTCTCATCGACCGCGTCACGGATGCCAACGGTCAAGTCATCATGCAGGCTCGGCCAACCGTCGTGGGCGACTCTGCTGCGCGGGCGATTGATGCCCGTACCGCCTATGTCATGGATGACTTGCTACGTGGGGTCGCCACCTCAGGTACGGCGGCGCGATCGCGACAAGTGCTCAAGCGAGGCGATCTGGCAGGTAAAACGGGCACAACCAACGACTCTGTCGATGCCTGGTTTGCGGGCTACACGCCTCAGTTGGTCGGGGTGGCCTGGATGGGCTACGACCAACCCAAGTCGCTTGGCTCACGTGAAACGGGTGGTGGCGCTTCGTTGCCAGTCTGGCTGGGCTATATGCAAAACGCGCTGAAAGCGTTTCCTGAACAAAAACGCGCTCCACCGCCCGAGGGCTTGGTTGTTGAGGGCGGCAACATGTATTTCAGTGAGTTTCCGCCGGGTCAGGCCATCATGAAGCTAGGTACCGGCGAAAAGAATGACTCGTTGGGCGACTTTTTGAACAATATTGAAACCAATCGCCCCAATCCGGCTCTGGCTAACTAAAATACGACGGTTAGGGGTTTGCCTGTTGCATCTGAGCAAACCTGAGATAAAGTATCGTGCAGGTCGGCGCCACCACGTGTATCTTTCCAGTGTTGGCCGTCAAAACGATAATGAAAGCCGCCGCTTCTGGCAGCGAGCCACATTTCGTGCAGCGGTGCCTGACTATTGATCACGACTTGATGGCCGTTTTCAAAAATCAGATTGAGTACATTGCCTTGGCGTTTGGTTTCAACGTCAAGGTCGAGTTGCTCAAACCAGTGGTCGGCTTGGGTTTCGATTGCATCTAATAGTGCTGTTACCCGAGCATGAAATTCAGTATCGTTCATAATCCTTATCCTCACGTTTGACGGAGCGCGCAGTGATCAGCAAAACCGACAACCACCAAAGTGCTCGCATTGTAGCGATGCTGACACTTGCCGTGTTGGTCGCCGCAGGTTGTGGCTTTAAAGGCCCCCTGTATTTGCCCGAAAAACCGGCCGAAATTCGTCCGTACACGACGCCCTTTTCAATGTACGGGGTCATCCCAGACGAACAAGACATGGTGGTGCCATTCTTTGACGAAGATTTAATGCTGACTCCAGCACCAGTCGTCATTGATTAAGCCGCTATCCTCGCTTTAAACTTTTACCTCTTTACCTTTTAGCCACGCGCAGCCTGAGTGCATTGTTACCCAAATCGCGTGCCAAACCTTGAATACCCATAGCCACAACATGACCGCTGAACTTGCCACGCCCACGGGCGCACCGTTTTTTCACTATCAAGCGGGTGAACTGCGCGCCGAAGGTGTTTCACTGACCGAGCTTGCCCAAGAGCTGGGCACACCGTTGTATGTGTACTCGCGCGGTGCGTTGGCTGCAGCTTGGGCCTCTTACCAAGAGGCTTGCGTCGGCCACGAGGTGTTAGTGTGCTTTGGCATGAAAGCCAATTCAAACCTGGCGGTTCTCAAAGAGTTTGCACGCTTGGGCAGCGGTTTTGACATCGTGTCTGGTGGCGAACTTGCCCGCGTCTTGGCGGCCGGCGCCGATCCGGCCAAAGTGGTGTTTTCGGGCGTTGGTAAACAGGCCTGGGAAATGCAGGCTGCGCTTGAAGTGGGCGTGAAATGTTTTAACGTTGAATCGATTCCTGAGCTTAAGCGCTTGTCTGAAGTTGCCTCGGCGCTTGGCAAAACTGCGGCCGTCTCGCTACGCGTGAATCCAGATGTGGATGCCAAGACACATCCTTATATTTCGACGGGTTTAAAAGAAAACAAGTTCGGGATCGCCATCGAAGAGGCGCCACACGCCTACACGCTGGCCGCCTCGTTGCCGGGTATCTCAGTCGTTGGCGTTGACTGCCACATTGGCTCACAGATCACTGAAGTCAGCCCCTATCTTGATGCCTTAGACAAGTTACTCAAACTCATTGATCAACTCAAAACAGCCGGCATTGCACTCAAACACCTAGATTTAGGTGGCGGCTTAGGGATCCGTTACGACGACGAAACCCCGTTAGCCCCTAAGCTATTACTCGACAAAGTCTTTGCGCAACTGCAAGCACGTGGTTATGGGCATTTGCAGTTGGTGCTTGAACCCGGTCGTTCGCTGGTTGGTAATGCTGGGGTGTTGCTGACAACGGTGCAATATCTCAAACACACCGAAGCGCGCAACTTCGCAATTGTCGATGCCGCCATGAATGATTTGATGCGTCCGGCGCTCTACGAAGCGTGGCACGGCGTCTTACCGATTGCGCCGCGCGCAAACGAGCAAACTCTGTATGACGTGGTTGGGCCCGTGTGCGAAAGCGCCGACTGGCTTGCGCGCGGCCGAACCCTTGCCTTAGCCGAGGGCGATGTTTTGGCCATTGAATCAGCCGGCGCCTATGGCTTTGTGATGGCAGGCAACTACAACAGCCGACCACGCCCCGCCGAGATCATGGTCGACAGTGACCAGTTTCACGTCATCCGTCAGCGCGAAACCTTCGCTGATTTAATTCGTGGCGAAAGCTGCTTGCCAGATTAATTGACATCCTCCCCGCCCTCAGTCGATGACTGCCGCTTGCGCGGAAAGGACGGGGATTCCTACGGTGCTCAGGCAAACGCTGCCTGAGTCACTTCGGTGGGTTCCTGCTTCATCGAGCGGTCTGACTGCACCGACTCTCCACGGGCTAACAAGCGGTATCCCCGCTCTAAAAACATGGGCAAGTGCGGCTAGCGTGTTTAGCGCCCCA
>JARXAG010000196.1 GCA_029866055.1 Burkholderiaceae bacterium | reverse complement strand
AATGCCGCGGTGACGGCGTACTGCATACTGAACTTACCCTCTAAACCGGTTTGCGGCCGACTATGAATCAAGGGAACGGTGGCACGATAGTTTGTTTGAATATCAACGTGATCAAGTTGCTCGAACTTGAATGGAGTGTCTTTCAGCATATCCAGCAAACCGTCAATCGTGCGATGCGTGGCATAGCACAGAGGATACTTTTTAACTTCGATACCGCTGCGCTCGATTTCAAGGGGCAAGCTACCCAATTGGTCAAGCTCTGCATGCAGATCCATCTTGTCGGCGTACAGCGTGGTGTAGCCCTGAGCGCCATCCAGTGCCTTGGCTGAGGCATCAAATCCAATCTTCGCCAACATGACAGCGCGCAGCGCTACTACATTGGCTTGCCCTGCCTGAAAGGGCTTAGACATCGTGCCAAAGTTTTGGCGAGTGCCTGCAATCTGCGAAACCGTGATGCCCAAGGCGTTTACGATCTGTGCGTGATTGAGTTTTAACAAATGTGCACAGGCAACCGTTGCACCGAAGGTCGCAATGGATGCCGTTGAATGCCAGCCCTTAGCGTATTGTTCATCCACGATCGCCCGCGCCAAGCGTAGGGTCACCTCAAAACCAACAATGTACGCGTTGATGATGTCGCGACCTTGAGACTGAAGTGTTTCGCCTAACGCAATCACAGCAGGCAAAATCGCGACCGTTGGATGACCGCGTAGTGGTGAGGACACATCATCAAAATCCAAGGCATGGCCCATCGTACCGTTTACTAAGGCTGCCATTTCTAGCGACAACTTCTGACCGGTTACCCAAACTGTTGCCATGTGCGGGCCTGTTTGACCTTGAGCATATTGAAGACTGAGTTGCGAGGCGGGCTCTTGCACGCCCGCGATCGCACAGACGACCGTATCAAACAGCGCACGCGCCGCCACATGTCGACTTGCAGGTGTAATTTTTGTGGGATCAAAATTCACAACAAACGAAGCAATTTTTTCACTGGCGGTTTGAGTCATCGCAAAGTCTCTTTATCAGAATGGTATCGGGTCGCGCTCCGTTAGCGCTCAAAGCGCGTGAACAGACTGCGACCAAAATGTTTTGTCGTCGGTACGGAGTGGAGTTTGCCTCAAGATAAGCCTCGCCTATTTCAGCCGAGCCTACTCTCTTCTTAATATATTTTGAGAATATTCTAACGCAAACGTTCAGGACGCCCACTGCATGTTATAAAAACTACATAGAAGGGCTCGCTGACTGAGCCTATGACAACTCAGAGACAAAAGCCATGTTTTCAATACCGCGTAACGCTAGCATTTTTCTATTTTTCAGCTTGATCGGTGCTTTATTTCTAAGCCCGGCACAGGCGCAGCCCTATCCCAACCGCGATATCACTTTTATTGTGCCCTATGGCCCCGGCGGCTCAACTGATCCGATTTCACGCCAGTTTGCGAGTCAACTCGAACAAGCGCTCAAGGTCAGCGTGAACGTCGAAAACAAACCTGGGGGCTCAGCCACCATCGGCACGGCAGCGGTCATTCGGGCCAAGCCTGATGGCTATACACTTGGGCTCACCTCAAACAGCGTTCTGGCCTATCAACCGCTGGTCAACAAAGCACTCGCCTGGAAAGGCCCAGAAGATTATCAATCGATCATCAAACTGGTTGATCTACCCACTATTATTGCGGTGCGCGCTGACTCGCCTTGGCAGAACTTTGAAGATTTTATGGATGCGGTGCGCAAAAATCCCGGAAAAATCCGCGCAGCAGTCTCGGGCTATCGCACCACACCGGATCTAGCGATTCAAGAATTAAACAAAATCGCCCAAGTAAGGATTGTCACCATCCCGTTCACCGGGGGTGGCGGTGAAGCACTGATCGCACTGCTAGGTGGCCGAGTTGAAGCAAGTACTGGCTATGCCCCGACAATGTTGCCGCATGTACAAGCCGGCAAGATTCGGATTATTGCTTCGTTTACGAAAGACAAATATTTTGCGTTTCCAGAAGCAAGCTCAGTCGTGCAAGCTGGGTACAACGTCACCCTACCCGCCTCATATGGCATCGTGGCACCCAAAGGGATGCCAAACGAGATCAAAGACAAAATCATCGCCGCCTCTCTTGCGATAGGCAACAGCCCAGAGTTTGCACAATTTGCGCAAAAGCACGGCTTGATCCTTGATGTGAAAGGCCCGAAACAGATGGACGAAGAAATGGATGAATACACCAGAATCTTTCGCGAGCTGATTGTATTTATGGATCAAAAAAAATAGATCTACAAATAGCTATCATCGGGATGAGCCTACGTCTGGGCTAGGCAAGCTTTTGATTCTGCCGACTCACGCATCCAAAGCTAAAATATACTTGCCTAACACCAACAATACTCTTGTGCTCAGTCAAGAATAATTTTTCAATCGGCTGGGTACTGCGAATTTGTGGCGGACTAACAGTTGGGGCAGCGGCAGGTTAAAATGCTCGGCTAGTCGTGAAACCATCACTATCCGGACGTACTCAAACTGTCGCACCTCATCGAAACATTACCCACGCTCACGCAGATTTCACCAGATCTGACTCCCGAACAAGAGCATTTCAGCGAGCTTGTTAAACAGGCCGAGCGCCTGACGCTTAAAATTAGAGGGCTGCGCAGCTTAGTCGACCAACATCGTACTGTGCATCAAAGCACACTCAAACCCCTGCAAAAGCGCCAAGACACGCTACGCAAAAGCATGGTCATCTGGCTTGACCAGCGCCTAGAAAAAGGCGGCCTGCCGACCCGACATCAAAAGCTGATGCATCGGCTGATTTGTAAACTCGCGCTCGACTTTGCCGTCGCAGGCGATCACGACATGCGTAGGCTGCACGATGCGCATAGCGACGAGTCGCTAGCAGATATCCAGCAAGCACAAGCGCGTGAAGCGCAGGCATATTTTGAACAAACCATGGGCCGCGAGCTTGAAGAAGACGAGCCCTTTGAAACCGTCGACGATGTATTACATGCCAAATTTGAGCAACTACGCAAACAGGCTGAACAGCGCGAAAGTCAAAAAGAAAAGCGTAAAAACAAGCGCACTAAAACTGCGAGCCAACTACACGCCGAACAGCTACTCGCCGATGCCCAAGGTGCGTTGCGTACGATTTATCGACAACTGGCAAGTGCTGTGCATCCCGATCGCGAAAGCGACCCCGTTGAACGCGCTCGCAAGACGCAACTCATGAGCGATGCCAATACGGCCTATGGCCGCGGCGACTTGCTGACCTTATTGCATCTGCAACTTGAGGCCAATCTAACTGAAGCCCAAATCGCCAGCAACTTGGCGCACGACAAAATTGTGGCGCTTACCAGCGTGATTACCCATCGTACTCAGGGGATACAACGCGAACTGCGCGATGTTGAGCTTGACGCCATTAGCGAGTTTGGTATGTCACCGGCAGCAACAGTAACCGAGGCCTCATTAAGTCGTCACTTAGCCACTTTACAGCGCCGTTTTCATTCAGAGATCACCTCGATTAAAAGCGACCTGCTCACGGTACGCGATGATGCCGGGCTAAAACGTTGGCTGAAAGAACAAGACGTCGAATAGCGCTTAGAGCTCAAATTCTGGGGCATCTGGCAAACGATGAGACAGTTGGTTAAGCGGGCCTGGGCCTTCGCTGTGCGCGCCTCGTCTCATTGGCCTAAAACTCGCTCAAGACTCTGTCTCTTGGCTGCGAGCAGCGCCTCATTTCGCCAGGGCTCGTTCAATCCGGTGTTTAGCAACCGTGGTTCGGGGCACTTTAAAGTCAAACCAATTGCGCACATCTTCATCCAGCCCAATGCCGTGCATGAAGTTGTAAATAGCTTTTCTGAGCCCTACCCCTAAAGCGGCATGATCCACCCCGGTCGGGTCCATGAATAACACGTCATTTTTTGCAAAACTCACTGGCGGCAAGGGCTTGAGAGTCACGCCGTACTCTTCGGGATTCAACCCCACAGGCGAATGCACCGTGCAGGTAAACCGGTGAAAAAATCCACTTTGAATACAGCCATTCGCAAACAACTGCCGTACTAATTCAAGTGCATCAACGGTATCTTGTACCGTTTGAGTCGGAAACCCGTACATTAAATACGCGTGCACCAACACACCCGCATCACTAAACGCATGCGTCACCCGCGCCACTTGATCAACCGACACACCCTTTTTCATCAAGTTCAGCAGCCGATCAGACGCCACCTCAAGGCCACCTGACACTGCAATGCAACCGCTTTGCGCAAGCAGGTCACACAAATCGGGCGTAAAGGTTTTTTCAAAGCGGATATTGCCCCACCACGAAATCCCGGTATCGCGCTTTAGCAGTTCAGTCGCAAGCGCTTTGAGTGATTTTGGTGGTGCAGCTTCGTCAACAAAATGAAAACCTGTTTGGCGAGTTTCTTGAATAATCGACTCAATTCGATCAACCAACACGGTGGCCGACGCGCTTTCGTAGCGACCGATGTAATCCAGACTGACATCGCAGAAGCTGCATTTTTTCCAGTAGCAGCCATGGGCCACCGTCAGTTTGTTCCAGCGGCCATCGCTCCAGAGGCGATGCATCGGGTTGAGCATATCGAGTAGAGACAGATAGCGGTCAAGCGGCAAACCATCCCAAGTAGGCGTACCCACTTCTTCAAACGGTACGTCTGGCTCGACCAAATTAATATATTGCACCTGCTGCGACTCAGTGTCGCGCACGAAGGTGCGAACCAGTCGCTGCCGTGAGCGCTGCCCCTGCAGATACGCGAGTAACGACAATAAGGGGCGTTCACCTGAATCAAGCGTGACGTAATCAAAATAATCAAAGACGCGCGGCTCAGTCAGTTCACGTAGCTCGGTATTGACAAAACCGCCGCCTAACAAAGTGATAATTTTGGGGTTGTAGCCTTTAACCGTCTGGGCGATGCGAAACGCTGCATAGACAGAGCCCGGAAACGGCACAGAAATTAACACCACGGTCGGTTGATGCACGCGCAGCGCATTTAGCGTTAAACCCACGAGCGTGTCATCAATCAGATTGTTAGGCGCGGCTAAGGCTTGCGCCAGAGGCTCAAAACTTGCCTGACTGGCTGCCAACGACTCGCCATAACGCACAAACTCAAAGCGCGGATCAATCGCATCGCGCAGCACATCTGCCAGATCGTTCAGATAAAGGGTCGCCAAGTGCTTGGCCTTGTCATTTAACCCAAGTGCGCCAAAGGCCCACGCCAAGGGGTCGCCTCCCTCATCATCCACATAGACATCAAGGCTTGCAAAGCGCGGGCCCTCAGGCAAGTACTGCCGACTGGCAATACGATGCGCCAAGGTTGAATCACGCCCCTGCAAGAAGGCAATCACAGGCTCGATCGTTACAAAATAACGTGCACGTTGCTCAACGAACGCATCGATGGTTTGGGTGTGCTGAGCTGAGGGCAAAAGATCAACGGCCGCAGCCACCTCAGCTAGGCCTTCACGAGATAGCAAGCGCAGCACTAGAGCAAGTGCCAAATCCTCTTGTACCGCCTCAAAGCCACGCGAACGCAAAAAACCCGTCAGATAAGCGGTTGAAGGGTATGGCGTATTGAGCTGCGTCATCGGGGGGATGAGGGACAGCACCCTGACTGAAAACGGAGCAAGTGCAGAAGTCAAAACGAGCGGCCTGTGCAGAAGGAGGAAGCCCGAAGGCACAGGCAGAAGTATAGTCTTCGAACAAGACTTTGACGTGTTTTAGGCTAGACTCTAAAAAATCCTAAAAACGATAACCAATATGACTGATTCGACCAAACTATCTCAAGCCGAAGTGGATCAACTGCTTGGCTTTGTGAGTGATGATGACCAACCCATTCGCTACATGCAGCGCACCCGCGACTGGTATTTGGGCTTGGGCTATGGCAACCCCTATCGGTGGGCACACTTTGCTGACGCCCCATTTACACCCTTGCGTAAAGCCTTAAAAGACACGTGCGTCACGATTGTGACCACCGCCGCACCCTATCAGGCTGACAAGGGCAATCAAGGCCCAGGGTCAACCTATAACTCTGCTGCCAAGTTTTTTACTGTGTACTCGGGCGCTACAGATATTGACCACGACTTGCGCGTGTCCCACGTGGCGGTCGATCGCAAACACACTAGTATGCAAGACTCAAATACTTGGTTTGCCTTGCCTATGCTACGTGAGCTAGCTCGCGATAAGATCATCGGCAGTATCGCGCCCTTCTTTTATGGTGCCCCGACCAACCGAAGCCAGCGTCACACGATTGAGGTTGACGCCCCTGAAGTTTTAAAACGCTGTCGCGCCGATGGCGTCGAGGCTGTGGTCTTGATCCCGAACTGCCCTGTGTGCCATCAAACACTTAGCCTCATTGCCCGCTATCTTGAAGCAAATGGTATACCCACGGTCTTGATGGGCTGCGCAAAAGATATCGTTGAACACTGCGGCGTTCCCCGATTCATGTTTAGCGATTTTCCCTTAGGTAACGCAGCTGGCAAGCCCTATGATGCAGCGTCGCAGCGGCAAACCCTTGAGTTGGCCTTCAAGGTTTTGGAGACCGCAGTGGCGGCGCGCACGACGGTGCAATCCCCACAAAGATGGAGTCAGTCGCACGAATGGAAACT
>JARXAG010000188.1 GCA_029866055.1 Burkholderiaceae bacterium | reverse complement strand
GCTTTATTTTTTTATACCAAGAATTTCGTTCAAGACTTCGTCGGTGTGTTGCCCTAAAGTTGGTGCCGCACGGCGATACTGAACCGGTGTTGCAGAGAAATTCATGGGGCTTGCTGTGGTTGGGCTTGAGCCCCCCGTTGGGTGAGGGATGTTTTTCCAGATATCGCGCGCAATGACTTGAGGGTGTGCAAAGACCTGATCAATGGTTTGAATCGGACCGCAAGGTACACCCACAGCTTCTAATTTTGCGATCCACTCATCGCGTTCACCGCCCGCCATGATTTGTTCAAGTACAGCGATAAGTTCAAGGCGATTGACGATGCGGGCTTGGTTGGTCGCAAACTTTGGGTCGGTGCCGTAATGTGCAATGCCCAGTACCTTACAAAACGCTCTGAACTGTGAATCGTTCCCTACAGCAACGATCATGAAGCCATCAGACGTTTTAAACACCTGGTAAGGTACGACGTTCTGATGTGCATTGCCTGCCCGCGTGGGCGCCACGCCCGAGGTCATGTAGTTTAAATTTTGATTGGCCAGCATCGCAATGTGGCAATCTAATAAAGCGATATCTAGGTGTTGCCCTAAGCCGCTGCGAGTGCGCTCTTGAATTGCGGCCAAAATCGCCACCGAGGCATACATGCCTGTGATGATGTCGGTCACGGCAACGCCTGCTTTTTGTGGGCCACCACCGGGTAGGTCGTCGCGCTCGCCTGTGATACTCATCAGGCCGCCCATCCCTTGGATCATAAAGTCGTAGCCAGGGCGCTCGGCATACGGGCCCGTCTGACCAAAGCCCGTGATCGAGCAATAGATCAAGCTCGGATATGCGTCTTTCATGCTCTCGTAGTCAAGCCCATATTGCTTTAAGCCACCAACCTTGAAGTTCTCGACCAAAATATCGCAATGTTTAGCAAGTTCTTTGACAAGCTTGACGCCTGCGTCGCTTGCCAGATCAATTTCGATCGAGCGTTTGTTGCGATTGGTGCTCAGATAGTAGGCCGCTTCGGTTGTATCGTTACCGTCTACATCTTTTAGATAGGGTGGTGCCCAGGCACGGGTGTCATCGCCGAGCTTTGGTCGCTCAACCTTAATGACATCGGCGCCTAGATCGGCCAAATTTTGCGTGCAAAAGGGGCCGGCTAAGACGCGCGATAAATCGAGCACCCGAATACCTGTTAACGGCGCGAGTCGTGGTGACCCGGCCGTTGTGCTGCTTTGACTCTGTGTCATAGATTGCTGCTTGGTGAAGTTGATACGCGTTTAAGCTTTGATGCCTGCATAGCCATGGCTTAAGACCATGATGTCGCGTTCTTTGACCTTGGCCCTGAACCTGATTGCCTCAGTGCCTTCACGCCACATTTCACAGATTAGCGTTTCGCCCGGAAACACCGGTGACGAGAAACGCGTGTCCATCTGGGTCAAACGAGTTGCATCGTTGTTGCAAGCCGCTTGAACGATCGCACGTGCTGCTACACCGTAGGTGCACAGACCGTGCAAAATCGGTCTTGGAAACCCAGCGTTTGCGGCAACCTCTAAATCGGCATGTAAGGGGTTGTTATCCGCACACAGACGATAGATCAAGGCAGCTTGAGGCAGAGTAGGCAGTTCGCACACCAAGTCTGGTGCACGATCAGGGGTAGCTTGCAGCGCGGCGGGTGCTTCATCGCTTTGACTCAAGCCGCCATCACCTCGGCAGAATGTTGTCGAGTTCATCGTCACGTACAGATTGCCTTCTGGATCTTGCAGGGTGCGTTCTGACAACACTAAGGCGCCTTTGTCAGCACCTTTGTCAATCACGTGTGTGATGCGACCGCGGCCGATCATGCGCCCTGAGGTGGGCAACGGGCGGTGAATCTTCAGACGTTGCTCACCGTGCACCAGCTTGACCCAGTTCACGCCGGCTCTTGGATCTTTCATCCAGAAGCCGGGATACCCCAACACAACAGCCATTGTGGGAAACGTCTGCATGTTTTTTTCGTAGACGTACTTCAATTGCTGAGGATTGGTGGGCTCTTGTCCAAAGCCGATACCGAGCGCGTACAAGATACTGTCGTTCTCGGTATAGGTCTGATCAACCTCTGGAAATTTCCAGTTTTTGATATTGTGATAATCCATGATTAGATTGGATCCCAGTCGATGGCGTCAGGTGAACGATCCAAGGCCATGAAGTGGTGACGCATCGCAGGTGCGGCGATTTCTGCAATCGATTCTGGGGTCCAGCCAGTGCTCATGTGCACCGAACGGATTGGACGTGGCTGGCTAAAGAGCATGATTTCGTTGGCGCGCACACCAAAGATTTGGCCCGTAACGTCTTGTGCCGCTGGGCTTGCTAAGTAAACCGCCATAGGGCCAATTTTGTTGGCATCCATTTTTTGCAATTTTTCGACACGTGCTTTTTCTTCAGGCGTATTAGCTGGAATCGAGCTTGTCATACGGCTCCAGGCAAAAGGCGCGATACAGTTTGAGCGCACGTTAAAACGTTGCATATCAAGCGCGATGGATTTTGATAAGGCCGCGATGCCCAGCTTAGCCGCTGAATAATTTGATTGCCCTAAGTTACCAATCAGGCCAGAGGTCGAGGTCATGTGTACAAACGCACCTGACTCTTGCTCACGAAAATGATTGGCGGCCGCGCGGCTCACAAAAAATGTGCCATTTAAGTGAACATCAATCACTTGGCTCCATTCTTCATCGCTCATTTTGTGAAAGAGACGATCACGCAAGTTACCGGCGTTGTTGACCACAATATCAATGCGACCAAAATGCTGGATGGCTGATTCGATGATGCCGTTGGCGCTGGCGCGTGTTGAAACACTGTCTGTATTTGGCACGGCCTGGCCACCTGCAGCAATGATCATATCGGTGACTTCTTGGGCTGGGCCTGAACCGGCACCAGGGCCCTGGCCTGACAGGGTGGCTCCAATGTCGTTGACCACAACTTTTGCGCCAGCCATGGCCATGGCCATCGCAATACCGCGCCCAATTCCGCCGCCTGCGCCAGTGACAACAGCGACTTTACCTGCCAACATTCCACTCATCTCATGCTCTCCAGTTCAATCGTTTACACGATCTAATTGCGTGACACGTGTCGTGCCACAAAAAAATAACCCTCGTGCAGGGTATTCTATAGCCAACATAGTAGAGTGAATCTAAAGCGCACGGTGTTCAGTATTCACAATGAGAGACTTCAGTGTTTTGGAATATCGCGCAGCCGCAATTTCTCTACAGCAAATAGGGATAACCCTAGTCTGATGGGGCGACAGTCCGCCAATATCGATATCTAAAGTGCGATTTGCGGCGTGCGCTAGGCTGTCACTAGCCGCTAGCGCAGCACGTCGCGTTTAGCCTGCTCGTATTCAGCGATCAGTTGATCGACCAGTTGACGCACAGACATAATCTTGTCGATCGCCCCTACGCCTTGACCTGCGCCCCAAATGTCTTTCCAGGCTTTGGGGCGTAAATCTTTATTGAGCGACACCGAGCCGCCCACTTTAGCCGCCAAAACGTCTTCGGGCTCGATGCCTGCTGCGATGATGCTGGCTTTTAAATAGTTACCGGGTACACCGGTAAAGTAGGGCGAATACAAAATTTCAGCGGCGTCAGCATCGATCACCATATTCTGATAACGATCAGGTGCCATTGATTCGGTAGTGGGGATAAAGCGGGTACCTAGGTAAGCAAAGTCGCAGCCCAGCGCGCGCGCGGCTAGGATGTCTTTGCCGTGCGAGATACAACCAGAAAGAATAATCGGGCCGCTATAGAAACTACGAATTTCGTTGACCAAGGCGATTGGATTGAGCGTGCCGGCATGGCCGCCGGCGCCGTTCGCGACCAGAATCAGCCCGTCTACTCCGGCGTCGATGGCCTTGCGTGCATGGCGCGCATTGGTCACATCGTGTAAAACGATACCGCCGTAGGGGTGTACGCGATTCACAACGGTGTTGGGTGCATGCAGTGAAGTAATAAAAAGAGGAACCTCGTGCTGCGCGCAAATTTCTAGATCACCCTCCCAGCGTGGATTGGAGGGGTGCACGATCAGGTTCACGCCAAACGGTGAGACCACGGCATTAGGATGTTGTGTTTTGTAAGCCGATAACCGTGTTTTGATTTCGGTTAACCAGTTTGGCAGGTCTTCTTGGGGGCGAGCATTCAAGGTTGGAAACGTACCAATCACGCCTGCGGTGCACTGGGCAACAACAAGGTCGGTGCCCGATACTAAAAACATTGGCGCACCAATCACTGGGAGACGCGTTTGGGCTAAGAGGTGTTGCAATGTTGAGATGGTGTTCATGAAACTGCCTTAAGCAAAACGATAAATGTAGAAGAGGCGGCGCATAGCCTAACCGTAATAATAGTTGTCTCTCAGCTTCACGTAGAGTTTCGCTTGGTGACGCAAGGTGCAAGTGTTGCTGTAAAGGCTAGCCGTTACTGTTGAAGGTTACCTTTAGTGATCACGCGCTCCCACATCGCATACTCGCTCAAGATGCGTGCGTGAAGTTCTTTAGGGCTTGCCTGGTCGATGGTGTAGCCACCATCTTCGACGGTCTTGCGAAAGGCCGGGTCTCGCTTGGCCAGCTCAAGTGCGCTCGAAAGTTTGCTCACGACCGCAGCGGGCAAATTTTTGGGGCCTGCCACAGCGAGCCATCCCACCACTTCATAATCGGCGATGCCGGCTTCGATCATCGTTGGGACATTAGGAAGGCTCGGATTACGCTGTTTTGAGGTCACAGCTAACGCACGCGCCTGCCCACTATCGACGAACACCTTGCCGGTGCTGGTGATATCAAACATAAAGGTGATTTTGCCGCTGATGACATCCATCATGGCCGGTGAGTTGCCCTTGTAAGGCACATGCAGCATCGTCGCGTTGGTGGATTGAACTAACAATTCTGCCGACAAATGGTTTGAGCCTCCAAACCCCGCAGAACCGAAAGACACTTTGTCTGGATTTGCTTTGGCAAAAGCGACGAGTTCTGCAACCGTCTTGGCGGGAATTTGTGGCCCAATCAGCAGCACATTGGTGTAATTGACGACCGAGCCAAGCATGGTGAAATCTTGGCGAGGATCAAAGAGTTGAGTGCGCTGAACGATCGGCGAGATCGTCATCGTGGGGCTGGCGATAAAGTTCAGCGTGTAGCCG
>JARXAG010000167.1 GCA_029866055.1 Burkholderiaceae bacterium | reverse complement strand
GCTTTCAAAGAACTGGTTGGTCCGAACGGTTTGTAGCGTCTATGTTGAAGTCATGCGCAACATCCCTTTGCTGTTGCAACTGTTCTTTTGGTATGTCATTCTGATCGAAACAATGCCCGGCCCGCGACGCGCCTATCACCCATTGCCGGGCGTATTTGTATCCAACCGTGGCATACAGATGCCCACCGTTTATGGCGATGGGCTAACGTGGCTGTTAGCCGGTTTGGCGCTAGCGGTTGTGCTGTGTCTGGTTCTTCGACGTTGGGCCCGACGGCGCCAAGAGCAAACCGGTCAGGTCTTTGCGTTGGGGCGCGTAACGATCGCGTTGCTACTGGTGACGCCGACGCTGGCTTGGTGGTTAAGCGGCGCACAGTTGTCGCTTGATGTTCCTGAACTCAAAGGGTTTAACTTCGCAGGCGGCATGACACTGACGCCTGAGTTTGCCGCGCTGTTGTTTGGTCTAGTGATCTATACCTCGGCGTTTATTGCCGAAGTGGTGCGTTCGGGCATTCAATCGGTTGACCGAGGTCAATGGGAGGCCGCCGGCGCACTGGGCATTAAAAACAGCCTCGTCCTTCGCTTGGTTGTGCTGCCGCAAGCCTTGCGGGTGATCATCCCACCCATGACCAGTCAATATCTGAACATCACTAAAAACAGCTCATTGGCCGTGGCGATTGGTTACCCTGATTTAGTGTCGGTGATCAACACCACGTTAAACCAGACTGGTCAAGCAATTGAAGGTATCTTGATGATCATGGCAGCCTACCTCACAGTGAGCCTGTCAATTTCGGTGTTTATGAATTGGTATAACAAACGTATTGCGTTGGTAGAAAGATAAACATGAATGCTGCACCCAACGTGAATCCGTCTTCTGCTCCAAGCGTTTGGTCAAGTGTCGCGGCGCTGCATTGGCTGCGTACGCAATTGTTTTCATCACCGCTCAACACGTTGCTGACCTTGCTGACGCTTTGGTTATTGTTGGCGACAGTGCCTGCCATGGTGGATTGGTTTTTTCTGAACTCAACCGTGACGGCCACGAGTGCGCAAGAGTGCCGTAAAGTCACCGGTGCGTGTTGGGCAGTCATTGTTGAAAAGCATCGTTTGATTCTGTTTGGCGTGTACCCCTACGAAGAACAGTGGCGGCCTTTATTAGCAACCTTGTTTTTGCTGGGCGTCATTATCTTAAGCGGTGTGCGCCGGTTCTGGAACCTGTCACTCTTGCTGTTTTGGGTGATCGCGTTGGCGGGTGCCTCGGTGTTGATGTGGGGCGGAATCTTTGGGCTGACCTATGTTGAGAATAGTCGTTGGGGTGGGTTGCCGCTGACTTTAATGCTCTCAACATTTGGAATCGCCTTTGCGTTTCCGCTTGGGATTGTGCTGGCCTTGGGGCGTCGGTCAAACATGCCAGCCATTAAAACGATTTGCATCGTGTATATCGAGTTGATTCGCGGCGTACCCTTGATCAGTTTGCTATTTATGTCAGCTGTGATGTTGCCGTTGTTTTTGCCTGAAGGGCTCACGATTGATAAGTTATTGCGTGCGCAGGTTGCCATTATTTTGTTTGCAGCCGCCTATATGGCTGAAACGATTCGGGGCGGTTTACAAGCGATCCCGAAAGGTCAGTTCGAGGGCGCCGATTCGCTTGGGCTGACCTATTGGCAGCAAATGCGATTGATCGTCTTGCCGCAGGCACTGAAGATTGTCATACCGCCGCTTGTTGGCTTGTTTATTGCCTTGTTTAAAGATACCTCGCTTGTGGTGATCATTGGTATTTTTGATCTGACTCAAGCAGCCAAGGCCGCGCTCGTGGATCAAGCATGGCGCGGCTTTAGTATTGAAATTTATGTTTTCATTTCAGCAATTTATTTTGTGTTTTGCTATTCGATGTCTAAATACAGTCAGTCCCTCGAAAAGCGGCTGGCGACAGAGCATCAGCGCTAGAAGGTTGTTTGTAGATATTAGGCGCGCCTTATTCTCGGAGATCGTGTATGGCAGATGCCATCATTCGTATGCAAGACGTCAACAAGTGGTTTGGTAAGTTTCACGTGTTGCGCAACATTAATTTAGAAGTTGCGCCCGGCGAGCGCATCGTGATTTGCGGCCCTTCGGGCTCGGGTAAATCGACTTTGATCCGTTGCATTAATCGACTTGAAGAGCATCAGCAAGGACGGATCGTGGTTGAAGGTACCGAAATCACCAACGATATTCGTCAGGTTGAGGCGATCCGTCGTGATGTTGGCATGGTGTTTCAGCATTTCAATTTATTTCCACATTTGACCGTGCTTGAAAATCTGACACTCGGGCCAATTTGGGTATTAAAGACACCTAAAGCCGAGGCTGAAGCGCGTGCGATGAAATACCTTGAGCGGGTGCGTATCGCCGAGCAGGCGCACAAGTTTCCGGGGCAACTCTCTGGCGGGCAACAGCAACGTGTGGCGATTGCCCGTTCGCTGTGTATGGATCCTAAAGTGATGCTGTTCGACGAACCTACCTCAGCGCTTGACCCTGAAATGGTGAAAGAGGTGCTCGAGGTGATGGTCAACCTGGCTGAAGATACTGGCATGACCATGTTGGTTGTCACGCATGAGATGGGCTTTGCTCGCAAGGTAGCCGATCGAGTGATCTTTATGGATCAGGGCGAAATCATTGAACAAAATACGCCAGATGCGTTTTTTGATCATCCTCAAAACGATCGAACCAAATTGTTTTTGAGTCAAATTATTCATTGAACGATTCGCAGTTCAACCCCTAGCGCTGAGGCAGTGATGTTCGATGCAATGATGCCTAAGCTGGTGAGACAACGATGATGAACTTAAGCTTGGCAGTGCCAATGAGGCCACATGGCCTAACGAGTGTGCAGCGTCTAGCACGGCAGCTCTTTGCGGCGCTCTTAGTGGCCTGGCTTGGCTCGTTCGTCAGCGAGTCTCAGGCTCAAAGCACTACCTCAGTGACTGATTCTGCAGCGGCGAACTTTCCGACCAAGCCGTTGCGCTTTGTCGTACCGTATCCACCCGGCGGACCGCTTGACGTGATGGCGCGAGTCTTGGCAGAGAAAGTGAAAGCTAGCTTGGGTCAACCTGTTGTGGTTGAAAACAAGCCTGGCGCAGGTGGCAATATCGGTGCTGATTTAATCGCGAAAGCGCAGCCAGATGGTTATGCCTTGGTGATGGGGGCGGTCGCCACCCACGCCATCAACCCGTGGCTGTTTGCTTCGATTCCGTATGACTCAATTAAAGATTTTGCGCCCGTTGTGCTAGTGGCCTCTGTGCCAAACGTGTTGTTAGTCAATCTGGATTTCGCTCAAAAAAATAATATTCAAACAGTGCAAGATCTTGTCGCGTATGCGCGTAAGAATCCAGGACAATTGAATTACGGTTCTGGTGGCTCAGGCAGCGCTGGGCATTTGGCGGGTGCTTTATTAAGCGCGCGTGCGAAGGTTGAGATGGTGCATATTCCGTATCAAGGTGCAGCGCCCGCGCAATTAGCGTTGCTGTCAGGTCAGTCAGCCTTGATGTTTGATAACTTGGCTGCAGCGGCTAACTTAATTCGCGAGAAAAAAGTGAAAGCGCTGGCGGTGACAACGAAGGTACGCTCGGGGTTATTGCCTGAGTTACCTACCATGCAAGACGCAGGCATCGAGCCGTTTGATATTGGCACCTGGTTTGGCGTGTTCACGACTGCAGGGACACCCGCGGCGGTCGTCGACAAGCTGCACACGGCTTATATGGCGGCGCTTGCTGAACCTGAGGTGAAAGAACGCTTAAAAACAATGGGTTCTGAAGCTGCCAGCTTGTCGATCGCGCAAATGACTGCCTTCGTGGCAACCGAGCGTGCCAAGTATCAAGAGCTGGTCAAACTCTCAGGCGCGACTAATCAGTGATCAAGAGCTGGTGAAGCTCTCAGGTGAGAAGAACTGGTGATCAAGATCGGGCCAAGCTGTCAGGCGCGGCCTGTTAACCAGGTCGAGTTTGTCGCAAACTTTCGCCCGCCTCAGCAGGGAGCCGCCAGAACGCGAAACTTGGCAAGGCACTCAGCACACCAATCACGACAAAGCCAACGACAACATCGGCTGCGATGAGCTGACTCGAGCCTCGCCACAGCATACTCAGGTGTAGCGCCTCAGCTGCCACCCCGACCCCTAAGCTCACACCAAGTTGTTGCCCCATTGCTGCAAAGCTGCTAGCGCGGCTCATGCTAGTTTGCGAGATGTCGGCATAGGCCAAGGTGTTGATCGCAGTGAACTGCAGCGACCTAAAAAAACCACCTAACAGCAACACGCCAATCATGACGACTGCCGGCGTAGAGGCGGTAAAAAAGGCGCAACAGGCAAGGCTTGCCCCGGTAAAGACAGCATTGACGGTTAGCACGCGTCGATAGCCCCAGCGATCAAGAATGCGCGGCGCCGCTATTTTCATGGCGAGTGCTCCGACTGCGCCAGCAAAGGTAATGAGGCCCGCTGAGAGCGCACTGAGCCCAAAGCCGATCTGTAGCATCAAGGCTAACAAGTAGGGGACAGCACCGACTCCGAAACGACAAAGATTGCCCGCAACCGTTGAGACCCTGAACGTGTGAATTTTCAATAAAGACAAATCCAAGATTGGATCTGGATGATGCTGCGAATGCCAGTAATACAGCGCACCTGAAATCAGGCCGGTGGCAATCAGGGCTGCCGACACCGCAATGGAAGGGCCACCTTGACCTAGGGACTCAAAGCCCGCGACCAAGGTTGCCATGCACAGCGCGCTGAGCACAAATCCTAACCAGTCCAGCGGACGAACTTGTTGATCAGCGGGTAATTCGCGCACAAAACGCAAAATCATCCAGATTCCTAAGATGCCAATTGGGAGGTTAATTAAAAAGATCCAGTGCCACGAGGCGTAGGTGACTAAAAATCCGCCTAAAGGTGGCCCAGCCATTGGCCCGATTAGGGCTGGCATTGACAAAAAGGCCATGGCCTTCAGTAGGTCGTGTTTGGGGATCGTGCGCAGCAGAATGATGCGGCCGACGGGCACCATCATGGCCCCACCGATACCCTGAATAATGCGCGATAAAACAAGCTGGGTGAGGGTGGTTGATAACGCACAGGTAAGCGAACTCAGGGTAAACAGGGCGATGGCAGTAATAAAGACCCGCCTAGCCCCGTAGCGGTCGGCCGCCCAACCGCTGATGGGTACAAAGACGGCCACAGCAAGCAGATACGAAGTGATTACGATGTTCAGCCGTACGGGGTCAGCACCCAAATCGGCCGCCATGGTGGGCAGGGCCGTCGTGACCACGGTCGAGTCGAGCATCTGCATGAGCAGCGCGCAACCGACGATAAAGGGCAACATTCGCTCGGGTTTAGCCGTATTTTCTGGTGGCGTTGAAGCGGGTGGTGGGCGGTTTAGCCCAGTGGGAGCGGTCGACATCGCGGCAATCTTAGGTGGGCAGAGCGTAGGCAATCAAGGGTCAGGCTCTACAGTACACTAAGCGCCAGTTCAATTATTTATAAAAACGCCATGGCCGAGAACTACACTTCAGAAATTACCCAATTTCTTCAGGCTTACAAAGCCGCTCACACGGATGTTGAACAACGTCAGCGTGATGGGCGCGCGCGCTTATGGGATAAGCCTCAAGATCCCGAACTGGCCGAAGGCTTCAAGCAGGCGCGGGTGCGTCAGGGCCCCTACGTGTATCAAAATAGTTAGTTTTCATGGCTTCGACCCAAGTTTCAGGCGATAGCCTGAATGCGCTTGTCAAACCCTCGGTCGACACGACACCTGATGTGATCGACGCGGTGGCGCTGGCTCGGCTGTATGGCGAGCCGTTATTTTCGTTGCCCACAGATCTGTATATTCCGCCTGATGCGCTTGAGGTATTTCTTGAGACGTTTCAAGGCCCGCTTGATCTGCTGCTCTATCTCATACGCAAGCAAAATTTCAATGTGCTTGATATTCCGATGGCCGAGGTCACCCGACAGTATCTGTCGTATGTTGACCAAATTCGGATGCACAACCTAGAGCTTGCAGCAGAGTATTTGTTGATGGCTGCGATGCTGATTGAAATTAAAGCGCGCATGTTGCTGCCAGTTAAAAAATCCGATACCGGGCAAGAGGCAGAAGATCCGCGCGCCGAGCTGGTGCGTCGTTTGCTTGAGTACGAGCAAATTAAGCTTGCGGCTCAAAAGTTAGATGCCTTGCCTCAATTGGGCCGTGACTTTCAACGCTCGCAGGCTTTTGCTGACTTGCGTGTTGAACGCGCCTTGCCCGACGTCAGTGTTGAAGATTTGCGGCTGGCTTGGGTTGATATCTTGAAGCGCGCGAAGCTCAATGCACATCATCACATCACCCGCGAGCAATTGTCTGTGCGCGACCATATGACGCATATTTTGCGTCGTCTCAACGGGGTGCGGTTTATCGAATTTGGTGCGTTGTTTATGGAGCGTATTGCTGAGGGTGCCCCGACCGCTGTTGTCGTGGTACATTTTTTGGCTTTGCTTGAACTGGCGCGTGAAACCTTATTAGAGATTACTCAAGCTGAACCCTACGCCCCGATTTATGTGCGTTTGGCCTATACAAGCGCGGCTGTTTAGATCGCGCTTGGCCGAGACACGGAGACAAAGAATTGAAGGTTGTTCATACCATCCAAGAATTGCGTGACCAGTTGCGCGGTCAGTTGCGTGTGGCGTTTGTGCCCACGATGGGTAACTTGCATGAGGGTCATTTAGCGCTGATGAAACTCGCGCGACAGCATGGTGACCCAGTTGTTGCAAGTATTTTTGTGAATCGCTTGCAGTTTGCCCCGGGCGAAGATTTTGAAAAGTATCCACGCACGCTGCAAGACGATATTAAAAAGCTGCAACGTGATCGCGATGTCTATTGCTTGTTTGCACCAGATGAGCGCGAGCTTTACCCTGAACCGCAAAATTATCGTGTGCAACCCCCTCAAGAGCTGGGTGATATTCTTGAAGGCGAACATCGTCCTGGATTTTTTGGTGGTGTCAGTACGGTGGTATTAAAGCTTTTTTCTTGCGTACAGCCAGGCGTCGCGGTGTTTGGCAAAAAGGATTACCAACAACTCATGGTGATACGCAATATGTGTCGCCAGTTTCAATTGCCCGTCGAGATTTTGGCGCACGAAACAGTGCGGGCTGAAGATGGTTTGGCCCTGTCGTCGCGTAACGTCTATTTGCAGCCGCACGAGCGTGCTGAGGCACCGCAGCTCTATGCTGCTTTGCAGCTTGTGCAACAGAGACTAAGGGCAGGTGAACTCGATACCAACAAGCTTGGAGACGAAGCTGCCAACGCACTGCAGAGTCGCGGTTGGCAAGTTGACTATATTGCTGTTCGTCGCCAGCGCGATCTCAATAAGCCAACGCCGCAAGACCTTGCGGCGGCTGAGCCGTTAGTCGTGTTGGCTGCGGCTAAATTAGGCGCAACCCGCTTGATCGATAATCTCGAACTCTGAGCATTGCTGTCACAACCTAGGGTTAATCCGCCTGTCAGATTTGACAGCTATCCGTGCTTGCGCACTCGTGACAGACTGCGCTTCGTGTTGACACGGAGGCAGTATGAAATTTTCAGAAAACAGGGCAGACAGTGGCTGGAAAGCGCTGACGGCGCGTGAGCGCGATGTCATTCATCCTGTCGCCGAGGGCAAGTCTAACAAGTTGATTGCAAGCGAACTTGGCATCTCAATGCGCACTGTTGAGGCGCATCGTGCTCGCATCTTTCACAAAATGGGGGTGCGCAACGCTGTGCAGTTAGCTCGCACAGTGTGCATTAGTCCCGAGCCACCGAGCTCGCCCGAGCCGGGTTTTGGTCAAACGAATGACCTTGGCTGGATTCCAGATAAGGTCGATTAGGTCTTGCTGCTGCGCCAGCCGGGTGTTGCACTGGGCAGAGCTTACGGGCAGTTTGGTGCTAGCTTACCTTTCAATTCATCGATTGGATCAAGATCAGGCTGACGCGACAGATTGTAGGTGAGGTTCGCAGTACCGCCGTTCATTGAAATGAGTCGCAGCATGGTGCCCGAGGTCATTGCAAGCTCGGCGCGCACATTACCTTGATTGTTTAGCAGCACCACGCGAGGGACGGCTTGAGCCGATGCTCGCCAGCAGCCCTGATCGGTTTGCACGGCACTGTTCTTGCTGCTTTGCTCTAGGTAGG
>JARXAG010000078.1 GCA_029866055.1 Burkholderiaceae bacterium | reverse complement strand
ACAAGGCATCAACGCCGGCTCAGGTCGTAGTTTTGTCACCGAACTCAACTACCCAACTTGGATCATGAACGACAAATTTGACTCTGGCTTTACGATGAAGCTGATGCGAAAAGATGTCCGACTTTCGCAAGACCTGATTCAAGCGCTTGAACTCGACTTACCGTTAGCGGGCAAAGTCGCCGAGCTTTGGGCCAACAGTGCAGACACCATTGAAGACACTGAGGATTTCAACCGCATCGTCGAACTGGGTACACGTCAGTAGTTGAGCTCCTCGCCTCTGAATAGGCGGCACGATTTCTTGGGCGATCAAGCCAGACTTTTTAAAGCATCGAATATGAACACAACTCAAACCGAAGCATTGCTAGCTGCCTATCAACACTTTTTTCCAACGGGTGTCATTGGCTCTTATATCAAGGGCGAATTGCAGGCGGGATCTGGCGCCGACATATCTCTTATCAACCCCGCAACAGGCGATTTGTTTGTCACCTATAAAGATGCAGGTACCGAGATCGCAATACAAGCCTGTGAGGCTGGACTTGCCGGTCAAAAAACGTGGGCAGCACTCAGTCATGCTGAGCGTGGCCGGCTGATGCAAGAAGCGGGCCGTGTTTTGCGTGCGAATATTGAGCACATTGCGCAACTCGAGTCGATCTCTGCAGGTAAGCCTATTCGCGACTGTCGCGGTGAGGCACTACGTGTTGCCGAAATGTTTGAATATTACGGCGGCTGGACAGATAAGCTATATGGCAACGTCATCCCCGTGCCGAGCGGTCACTTAAATTACACGCGCCGCGAGCCGATGGGGGTTGTCTTGCAGATTACCCCCTGGAATGCGCCCTTATTCACCTGCGGCTGGCAAATTGCACCCGCTATTTGCATGGGTAATGCCGTATTACTCAAACCGTCTGAACTCACGCCCTTAAGTTCTCTGGTGGTAGCAAAGTTAATCGAACAGGCGGGCATCCCTAAAGGAGTTGTCAACATTCTGGTGGGCTATGGCCACACGATTGGTCAGGCGGCCTTGAGCCAGCCTGCAATCAAAAAGGTGGTGTTTGTAGGCTCACCGGCAACAGGCAGAAAGATTGCAGCGGCCGCTGCCACACGTGGCATCCCTTGCGTACTCGAACTTGGCGGCAAATCAGCCAACATTGTATTTGAGGATGCAGACCTTGATCGTGCCTGTGTGGGTGCACAGTCAGCGATTTTCGGGAGCGCCGGACAAAGCTGCGTAGCAGGCTCACGTCTACTCATTCAACGCAGTATCTACGATCGTTTTGTACAAATGGTGGCAGAGGGTGCGAGCAAAATTCGTTTGGGTGAACCCTCTTCACCCGATACCGAAATTGGGCCAATTCAAAATGCGACTCAATTCAATCATGTCAACAATATGATTGAGCGCGGGTTGAAAGAAGGTGCGCAGATCGTTGGCGATACACAGGTCGCAGCTGATCAGAAAAAGGGATTTTTTGTTCGTCCCACCGTGCTGAAAAACGTCACTAATTCGATGGATGTTGCTCGAACCGAAATTTTTGGGCCCGTCGTCGTAGCGATTCCATTTGATACCGAAGACGACGCCGTCAACATTGCGAACGATAGCGACTTTGGGCTTGCCGGAGCGGTGTGGACCAAGGACACTGGACGCGGCTTTCGGGTCGCCTCGCAGGTCAAAGCGGGTACCTTCTGGATCAATATGTACAAAGTGATCAATGTCGCCTCACCGTTCGGAGGCTACGATGCGAGCGGCTATGGCCGCTCGAGCGGCGTCGATGCACTTGCCGAATATACTCAAGTCAAGAGTGTCTGGGTAGAGACGGCTGCGAATCCTGCACAGCCCTTTGGGCACGCGCCAACCAGTCGTTAACACTATTTGATGTTTACGAAATTCAGGCTCTTGCAGGATAGCTTTACCCCGGCATTCTGTCCTATGATACGCACAAGACCTTCACTTACCTCGCCTTACCTTCAATGCTTATTCACTTGAACAAACATGAACACTCTAAACTTTGATCACTTCAAAAAACAATCTCTCGACGCCGGCTTTGACGAGGTGCTTGAACGCACTTGGGCCGCGGATACTGTCGTGCCGACTCATACACATCCTTTTAGCGTACAGGCGATCGTCACGCAGGGCGAAATGTGGATGACCTGTCGCGGCGAAACACGACATTTAACTGTGGGTGGCACCTTTGAGATGCAACAACACGAGCCGCATGCTGAGCGCTACGGTGCAGAGGGTGCAACATTTTGGGTGGCACGAAAACACGCGGTCTAGATGATCACTGTCTGCACCTCTTCAGTTTGCTTTTGCTAAAGACAATCTCACAAGGTTCGCGCGTTGCAAACTGTTACTAGCCCTCACGTTGCACAGGTCAGTTTCTGGCAGGCCCTTGGCTTTTGGTTCAAGCTCGGGTTTTTGAGTTTTGGTGGCCCCGCGGGGCAGATCGCATTGATGCATCAAGAGCTTGTCGTCAAGCGACGCTGGATTTCAGAAAAGCGTTTTTTACATGCCTTGAACTACTGCATGGTGCTGCCTGGGCCCGAGGCCCAACAACTCGCGACCTATCTCGGCTGGCTGATGCATCGAACCCGCGGCGGCATTGCAGCGGGCGTTCTATTTGTCTTGCCCTCGTTGTTTTTGCTCATCACTCTGTCTTGGATCTACATCGCCTATGGCGAAGTCTCAGTTGTAGCGGGGTTCTTTTATGGCATTAAGCCCGCCGTGACGGCCATTGTTGTTCAGGCTGCCTATCGTATTGGTTCACGTGCGTTAAAAAATAAACTGTTGTGGGCGATCGCAGCCGCGAGTTTTGTTGCAATTTTTATGCTTGAGCTTCCGTTTCCACTCATCGTACTGAGTGCTGCAGTCATTGGTATGGTCGGCGGTCACTACAAACCAGAATTGTTTAGCGCTGCTGCCAGCCACGCGCAAGCAAAACAGAGTCATGGCGAGGCCTTGATTGATGACAACACTCCGACGCCCGCGCACGCCTTGTTTAAGTGGACACGGCTGTTGCAGGTGTTGTTGATTGGCGCGGCGCTTTGGGTCGTCCCGATGGGCTATTTGAGCTGGCACTTTGGCTGGGATCACACCCTCACCCAAATGAGTTGGTTCTTTACTAAGGCGGCTTTGTTGACCTTTGGTGGCGCCTATGCCGTGCTGCCCTACGTCTATCAGGGCGCAGTCGAAACCTTCGGCTGGGCCACGCCCTCACAAATGATTGACGGCCTGGCCTTGGGCGAAACGACACCTGGGCCTCTCATCATGGTGGTCGCCTTTGTTGCATTTATTGGCGGCTACGCTCAAGCGCTGTTTGGTCCAGACAGTCTTTTCTTGGCAGGCGCTGTTGCGGCTTGCTTAGTCACTTGGTTTACTTTTTTACCTTCATTTTTATTTATCTTTGCTGGTGGCCCATTGATTGAGACCACTCACAATAATCTTCGCTTCACGGCACCCTTGACCGCTATCACCGCTGCTGTGGTCGGTGTGATTTTGAATCTGGCCGTCTTCTTTGGTTATCACGTGTTGTGGCCCACTGGCTTGCAAGGCCTGTTTGACTGGCCCTCTGCCTTGATCGCAGTCGCTGCAGGGGTGGCGCTCTTCAAATACCATTGCAATGTCATTCACGTGATTATTGTCTGCGGGCTACTTGGCGTCTGTCTAAAATGGCTCTTGCCCTGAACGGATGGCTTGGTGTGTCTCGAAGCGGGCGGGCTCCGCAGCGGCTCTCCCACTCAATAGCCTTCGGTTCCTGCGGTATATTCTTGACTAATTTACTGGGCTATTTATCATAGCTTTATCAATCGCTAAGGATTCACTCTGTCATGCAAGCCACTCATACCGACTTAAGCCAACCTCAAGGCCAGCCTCAGCCTCAAGGCCCTGAAAAACTGCCTGGTATTCGACACATCATTGCTGTGGGCAGCGGTAAAGGCGGTGTTGGTAAATCAACGGTCAGCACCAATCTTGCCCTCGCATTACAACAGACGGGTGCCAATGTTGGCTTGGTCGATGCTGATATTTTGGGTCCCAGTATTTGCGGCATGCTTGGCATCAACACAAGCGGCCAGCCCGCCATGACAGCCGAGGGCAAGATGATCCCCGCTCAACGCTTTGGGCTCAAAGTCGTTTCGATGGCGATGTTCACGGGCGACGATACGCCAGCGGTACTACGTGGCCCAATGGTCACTAAATATTTGCGACTGTTTACCGCAGGTGTTGAATGGGGCAACCTTGATTATTTGATTCTTGATCTGCCGCCAGGCACTGGTGACACCCAACTCACTATCGCGCAAAGCACGCCGTTATCGGGCGTTGTCATTGTGACCACGCCTCAGGCAGTGAGTTTAAAAATCGCACGCCGTGGCTTACGCATGTTTCAAAAGGTGCACGTGCCGATTTTAGGCATTGTCGAAAACATGCGCACCTTCACCTGCCCACACTGCGGCGAAACCACCGACATCTTTAGACATGGCGGTGGCGAAAAAATGAGCCAAGAGCTTGAGGTGCCATTTTTAGGTGCCCTGCCACTCGCCAGCGAGGTGGTCGCCTGTGGCGATGAGGGTCGCCCAATTGTGGCAGGCCTGCCGCAATCAGCAAGCGCCCAGGTATACACCTCAATCGCCGCGCAACTCGTTCAAGCAATGCGCAACACCGCGACGGTACTGAAACCGTTTATGTGGGACTTTGAAGCGAACACCGGCGCCCCCGAATGGCTGGCCAGTGATGTGCACAAGAACGGCGCAATCGACACCCCCATCGGCATGCGTAAGCGCGACGCGCGTACGCTCACAATTTTGTGGGAAGACGGCGTTCAATCAGATTTTGACGTACGCGATTTGCGTTTGGCCTGCCAGTGCGCGCTGTGTGTCGAAGAGATGAGCGGTCGCCCATTACTAGATCCCAAAACCGTACGTGCTGATGTCGCCCCCAAGAAGATCATGAGTGTCGGTAACTATGCCATTGGTTTTGACTGGAACGATGGTCACAACAGCGGCATTCATGCGTTTACAAGGCTACGAAAATTTGCTGATGAAGCAGCGGCAAATCGCTCAGAAGATGTCTGACGCAAACGCCGTACACGCGATGCAGGTTCAGGCTCCGATCTCGATCAA
>JARXAG010000043.1 GCA_029866055.1 Burkholderiaceae bacterium | reverse complement strand
TTGTGGCTATCGCGCTCGACGATCACGCAAGCTGCAACGTGCACGCCTTTGTCGGTTTCTTCCCACTGCTCGATCATCACCGTACAGCCATAGGGCAGTTCGTCACCGACTAAGCGAAAGATTTTTTCACGGATGAGTTCAGACGCAATAAATCGAATTGGGCGATCGGTGAGTGTGTCGGCATCAAAGTAGGCTTCGTTTTCAGGCAAGCGCTTGGAGACCTCATCGAGCAATTGATCAAGCTGATGCTTTTTGGTTGAGCTGACGGGCACCACCGCATCAAACTGATACAGCGCAGCAATTTTTGCCACGAAGGGATAGAGCTCATCACGGTTTTTGAGCTGATCAATTTTGCTGATCACTAAAATTGTGCGCGCCGGGTCATGCAGCAGCGATAACAGCTTGGCATCACCGGGCGACCATTTGCCCGCCTCGACCACAAACAGCACCACATCCACACCGGCCAGCGTTTGCGTGACCACGCGATTCATCATGCGGTTCATGGTGCCGCCGTGGCGGGTTTGAAACCCAGGTGTATCGACAAACACAAATTGCTCGTGCTCGCGCGTGAGTACGCCTTGAATACGGTGCCGCGTGGTTTGTGCCTTACGCGATACGATGGTGATTTTGCTACCAATTAAAGCGTTGGTGAGTGTAGATTTACCAACGTTCGGGCGCCCAACTACTGCGATAAAACCACAGCGATATGCTGTTTCTGTCATTTAAGCTCCTGGGCAACCGCAACCGGCAGCGTGAGTTGTGCCGTTTTGCGCGCCCGGGTTGAACGCTTTTTAGCGGGGGCTGGGCTTGCTGCCTCAGCTGCAACAAGTGCAAGTTTTGCTGCCGACTGCTCGGCGGCGCGACGACTCGCACCTGCAGACACCACCTTGATATCGAGCACCGGAACCGAGCACTCGACTTCAAACTGCTGACTATGCGCCGCGCCATGGGTGGCGACGACACTGTAGACGGGTAAGGCGTACTGACGACTTTGCAAGAACTCTTGCAATAAGGTTTTAGCGTCTTTACCTAAAGTTAACGGGTCAACGCTCGCCAAAATCGGAACATACAGACGTTCGATTAACTGTTGAGCTGCAACATAACCACCGTCTAAAAACACCGCCGCCAGAATCGCCTCAAAGGTATCGGCCAAAATCGAAGGTCGTCTGAACCCGCCGCTTTTGAGTTCGCCCTCTCCTAAGCGTAAGTATTTTGACAGTTCAAGCTTTTGCGCGATTTCGGCCAACGAAGCCTGCTTGACTAAATTTGCTCTGACGCGCGAGAGGTCACCCTCATCAAGCGTGCCGTAATGATTAAACAAAAGTGCCGACACTGACACGCTCAATACCGAGTCGCCTAAAAACTCGAGACGCTCGTTATGACGCGCGCCATGACTACGATGCGTCAAGGCCTGCTCAAGCAAAGCAGGTTTAACGAATTGGTATCCAAGCGAGGTCTCGAGTGCAGAGGGTGACATGTACAAATAAATTTAGCTGTAACTAAAACAATATGAACTTAGTGAAAAGGGCCAATACGGCTAAGGTGACTAAAGTTCATCCAAATAAAGAAAGCTTTGCCGACGATATTGGCCTCGG
This sequence comes from Burkholderiaceae bacterium, assembly GCA_029866055.1. Lineage (GTDB taxonomy): Bacteria > Pseudomonadota > Gammaproteobacteria > Burkholderiales > Burkholderiaceae_B > Zwartia. The sequence continues at coordinate 4,059 of JARXAG010000043.1, read as the reverse complement.
GTACAAAACCCCAGTAACGACTATCTAGGCTGTTATCGCGATTGTCACCCATCATAAAGTAAACACCTGCCGGAACGGTACAACGCACACCATTTCTGAGGTATTCGCACTTATCACGATATGGAAAGTTCATAATCGGCCCTATTTCTTGCGATTTTCGCTCATCTACCAAGATCTTGTGACTTTTTTGGCCTAAATTCTCTGTGAACTGTGCGGTATACGAAACACGATCGGGCTCAAAATATTGGCCCTCTGCGGTTCTAAGAATTTCTTTACCATTGATAAACAGCTTTTTATCAATATAGGCAAGTTGATCACCCGGCAAACCCACCACACGCTTAATGTAATCAACCGACGGATCGACGGGATAGCGAAACACCATCACATCACCACGTGCCGGCTCGCCCAAAGGAACAATCTTTTTATCGATTACAGGCAAACGCAAGCCGTAAGTAAATTTATTCACTAGGATCAGGTCGCCGGCTTGCAAAGTCGGCAGCATCGAACCAGACGGGATCCGAAAGGGTTCAACGATGAACGAGCGCAACACAAACACAAACAGGATGACCGGAAAAAAACTGACGCCATACTCAACCCACCAAGGCACATGACCGACCTCAGCGCGGATTTGTTCTTCACGGTTTTGTACTTCGACCTGAGGCAGGCTGACCCAGCTAGGCCGCGCCAAGGCCAGAGCCTCGGCAACACGTCGCTGGCGTGCCGGACGCAACGAAAACTTATCCAGTGCGTACACCACACCCGTGATAAGCATCAGCACAAAGAGTATCAGGGCAAAATTCCAGCTCATCAGCTCAGCCTTGTAGAAAGATTATTTATCATCAACTTGCAAGATTGCCAAGAACGCTTCTTGCGGAATCTCGACGCTACCCACTTGCTTCATGCGTTTTTTGCCGGCCTTTTGTTTTTCAAGCAGTTTTTTCTTGCGACTAATATCCCCGCCATAACATTTAGCCAACACGTTTTTACGCAAGGCTTTGACGTTTTCACGCGCGATGATTTCGGCCCCGATCGCGGCCTGAATCGCCACGTCGTACATCTGGCGTGGAATCAGTTCGCGCATGCGCGCCACCACATCGCGCGCACGATAGCGCGCGTTTGAGCGGTGGCAAATGTTTGACAAGGCGTCAACCTTATCAGTGTTGATTAAGAGATCAACCTTCACCACGTCAGCCGTACGGTATTCTTTAAACTCGTAATCCATCGAAGCGTAGCCGCGCGACACTGACTTTAATTTATCAAAAAAATCGAGCACGATTTCAGCCAAAGGCATTTCGTAATGCAAGTGCACCTGACGGCCGTGATACGTCATATCCAATTGCTGACCGCGCTTGTTATTGCAAAGCGTCATCACAGGGCCCACGTACTCTTGGGGCATAAACAAGGTGATCGTCACAATTGGTTCGCGAATTTCAAGATACTGCCCGACCTCGGGCATGCGCGACGGGCTTTCAATCTGGATGACACTGTTGTCTCGTAGCACAACCTCGTACACCACCGACGGCGCGGTAGTGATAATGTCCATATCAAATTCGCGCTCAAGGCGCTCTTGCACGATCTCCATGTGCAGCAAACCCAAAAACCCGCAGCGAAAACCAAAGCCTAACGCCTGCGACACTTCAGGCTCGTACATCAGCGATGAGTCGTTGAGTTTGAGTTTTTCGAGTGAGTCGCGCAGCTGATCGTATTCGCTACTTTCAACTGGATATAAACCGGCAAACACCTGCGGCTTCACTTCTTTAAAGCCAGGCAAGGCCTCAGAGGCAGGCTTGGATAACAGCGTAATCGTGTCGCCGACTTTGGCGTCAGCAAGTTCTTTGATGCCGGCAATAACAAACCCAACCTCACCGGCCGACAGATGGGGACGAGGCTGAGACTTGGGCGTAAACACACCGGTTTGCTCGCACAGGTGAACTGCACCCGTTGCCATAAAAGAAATCTTGTCTTTCGGTTTAAGCACACCGTTGACCACACGCACCAACATCACCACGCCAACATAATTATCAAACCAAGAATCGATAATCAAGGCCTGCAAAGGCGCTCTGGCGTCACCCTTTGGTGCCGGAATACGTGCGACCACTGCTTCGAGAATTTCATCAATCCCCATGCCGGTTTTGGCGCTAGCCAAAATAGCGTCTGAAGCATCAATGCCAATCACTTCTTCAACTTCAGAGCGAGCGCTCTCTGGATCAGCTGAAGGCAAATCCATTTTATTTAAGACCGGGACAACCTCTACACCAAGCTCGATCGCGGTATAGCAATTAGCGACCGTTTGGGCTTCGACACCTTGCGAGGCATCGACCACGAGTAACGCACCCTCGCAGGCCGATAACGAACGACTGACCTCGTACGAGAAGTCAACGTGGCCAGGGGTGTCAATCAAGTTGAGATTATAAATTTCACCATTCGCGGCCTTGTAGTGCAACGCGGCGGTTTGCGCTTTAATCGTAATGCCACGCTCACGCTCGATATCCATCGAGTCAAGCACCTGCGCCGACATTTCGCGGTCGGCCAAGCCACCGCAGCGCTGAATCAGTCGGTCTGCGAGGGTGGATTTACCGTGATCGATGTGAGCGATGATCGAGAAATTGCGGATGTGCTGCATAACGCCTAAAAAGTGAGATACCAAGCAAAAGGGGCGCCCTGCGCCCCTTTTGCGGCAAACCGCTATTCTAGCCTGTCTAGGCCAACTTAGCGGTCCCCAAGACTTACTTCACCATTCGCACGGCGACCCAGCGGGTTTGATCGCCTGTTCGCACCATCAAACCGACTGGGCGAGACTGATCCAGCCCAGCAACGACCTTGGCAAATTGTGCCGGGCTGGTGATGTCGGTGTCATTGACCGCCAAAATGATGTCCCCCTCAGCCACGCCGGCCGTGCTGGCAGGTGCTTGAACCGCAGTCACTTGTACGCCACCCTTAATACGGAGCTTTTTCTGAACATCCTCTTTGACTGGCGTCACTTCCATCCCTAAGACCGTTGTGACGGCCTCGGCAGGCTTGGAGCTTGCTGGTTCAGCGGCGGCAGCGGTTTTTTCTGGTTTTAACTCAGCCACAGTGACTTTCAGGGTCAAGGGCTTGCCTTTACGCCAGACTTCAAGGGTTGAGGTCGTGCCAGGCTTTGTTTCGCCCACCAAGCGTGGCAAGTCAGACCAGCGACCAATCGGTTTGTCGCCAAACTTGGTGATCACGTCACCGGGCAGCACCCCTGCCTTGTCAGCAGGCGCATCAGGCTCAACACCACCCACCAAAGCGCCCTCTGCCTTGGGCAGGCCAATTGCCTGAGCCACGTCTTTACTGACCTCGCCAATCTGTACCCCAATCCGACTGCGAGTCACCGTGCCCGAGGCACGCAACTGATCGACCACAGACATCGCCTCTTCGATTGGAATCGCTAAGGAAATCCCCATGAAGCCACCACTGCGAGAGACGATCTGGGCGTTAATCCCAACTACCTCGCCTTTCAGGTTCAGTAGGGGGCCGCCTGAGTTACCAGGGTTCACAGCCACATCGGTTTGGATGAACGGCAAGTAATCGCCGGTTTCACGACCCAATGCACTCACAATCCCTGAGGTCACTGTCGACTCAAGACCAAAGGGCGAACCAATTGCCATCACCCATTGCCCTTTTTTAAGCAACTTGGCGCTACCAATCGGCAAATAGGCCAGGCCTGTAGCTTCAACTTTAAGCAGAGCCACATCGGTACGCTTATCGCTACCAATGACCTTCGCTTTAAATTCGCGCGCATCGGTCAGTGTCACAAAAATATCGGTGGCACCTTCAACCACGTGATGATTCGTCAACAGGTAGCCATCCGCTGAGATAAAAAACCCTGAACCGACACCGCGCGGCACCGAACGCTCTTCGGGTTCAGTACGAGGCTTGCCACGCGGATTCTGTTGAGGACCTTGACGCCCGCCTGGTGGCTGAAAATCAGGGCCAAAAAAATGGCGGAACATTTCGTAAGGATCTTGCCCTTGCGGCCCAGAACGCGCAGCGACTTTTGCAGTTGTACGAATATTGACGACCGCGGGTTCAGAC
>JARXAG010000215.1 GCA_029866055.1 Burkholderiaceae bacterium | reverse complement strand
GACATCGCCTTTTTGGGCGGTGTGATTAATTATTTGCTGACGAATGACAAAATTCATCGTGAGTACGTCAAGAACTATACAAACTCGGCCTTTTTGATTAACCCAGATTATGGGTTTAAAGACGGTTTGTTTACAGGCTATGACGAAGCCAAGCGTACCTATGCTAAGGGCAGCTGGACATACCAAATGGATGGCGATTTTGCTAAGGTTGATCCAACCTTGCAAGACCCCAACTGCGTATTCCAGTTGATGAAAAAGCATTTTGCACGCTATACGCCAGATATGGTGAGTAGCGTCACCGGTACACCTAAAGATCAGTTCTTGAAAGTGTGCGAGATGATCGCTGAGACCTCAGCCTCGAACAAGACCATGACAATCTTGTACGCGCTGGGCTGGACGCAACACTCGGTTGGCTCTGAAAATATTCGCACCATGGCAATGATTCAGTTGCTGTTAGGCAATATGGGCATGGCCGGCGGTGGCGTCAACGCGTTGCGTGGTCACGCCAACGTGCAAGGTATTACTGACCAGTGCTTGTATTCAGAAGTGTTGCCTGGCTATTTGTCTTCACCCGCAGAGGCTGACGCAACCTACGAGCAGTACCGTAACGCGCGTACACCCAAGGCTTTGCGCCCCGGGCAGATGAATTTTCCGCAAAACTTTCCGAAGTGGTTTAACAGTTTGATGAAAGCTTGGTATGGCGATCATGCCACCACCGAGACCAATTTTGCTTACGACTACTTGCCAAAGCGTGATGCGCCTTACGACATCATGCAAATTTTTGAAAACATGCATCAGGGCAAGATGAATGGCTTCATTTCGTCTGGCTTTAATCCACTGGCAGCGATTTCTAATAAACACAAGATCAGCGCGGCGTTAGCCAAGCTGAAGTACCTTGTTGTGATTGATCCGCTCTCAACCGAGACCAGCGAATTTTGGAAAAACTACGGCGAATTTAATAACGTCGATGCAAGCAAAATTCAGACTGAAGTGTTTCGTTTGCCAGCCACCTGCTTTGCCGAACAAGATGGTACGTTTACCAACTCAGGTCGTGTGATTCAGTGGCACTGGAAAGGGGCGGATGGCCCTGGAGAGTCAAAGTCTGACCAAGAGATTATGGCCGGCTTGTTCACGCGCTTACGCGACATGTACAAGAAAGAGGGTGGTGCGTATGCAGATCCGATTTTGAATCTGACCTGGAACTACACCAATCCTGCAAACCCCGATGCAGCTGAAATCAACAGAGAAATTAGCGGTAAAGCTCTGGTTGACTTGAAGGATGCTGCGGGCAAAGTGCTGGTAGCGGCCGGTGAGCAGCTAGCAGGCTTTGCGCAACTCGTGGATAACGGTGGAACGGCTTGTGGTAACTGGATTTACTCAGGGATGTGGAGCAAGGCCGGCAATCTGACCGCGCGTCGCGATCCCACCGACACGTCAGAACACAAGATTGGTCAAAGCTTGAATTGGGGCTTTGCCTGGCCCGCTAACCGACGCATTCTGTATAACCGTGCGTCTGCGGATATCAATGGCAAGCCTTGGGATGAATCACGTACCGTGCTGAAGTGGCTGGGCGACCGTTGGGGCGGCAGTGATATCCCCGATATGCGTCCAAATGCCAAGCCAGAAGAAAACGTGATGCCGTTCATCATGGTGCAAGAGGGCGTTGCGCGTTTATTTGCACCGCAAATGGCTGAAGGGCCTTTCCCTGAGCACTACGAGCCGTTCGAAACGCCGCTGGCGCGCAATCCAATGCATCCTAACAACCCCAAGGCGGTTTCAAACCCTGCTTCGCGGGTCTACAAGGGTGACATGGAGGTATTCGGTAATCGTAAAGATTATCCGTTTGCCGCCACGACCTATCGCTTGGTTGAGCACTTTCACTACTGGTCAAAACATTCAGACTTGAATGCCATTGTGCAGCCAGAGATGTTTGTTGAGATTAGTCGAGAGCTGGCAAAGATGCGTGGGATCTCGTCGGGTGACCGCGTGAAGGTGAGCTCGATTCGCGGTCACGTGCATGCGAAAGCAATGGTGACGATGCGCTTAAAAGGCATGAAGGTCGATGGCCAAACGATTTATCACGTTGGCATACCGATTCACTTCGGCTTTAAAGGCTTGACTAAACCCGCACAGCTCGCGAACTCGCTGACGCCCTATGTGGCCGATGCAAACTCTCAGACGCCAGAGTTCAAGGCGTTCTTGGTCAACATTGAGAAGGCATAAGGGGATACGACATGGCAATTCAAGCACTTCAAGTCGTCGCCCAGTCTGCCACGACCATGACTCCACCCGCTTCGGCGGCCAAGACAGTTCATGTCGCCAAGCTGATCGATATTTCGAGCTGCATTGGCTGCAAGGCCTGTCAGGTCGCTTGTATGGAGTGGAACGAAACCCGTCCAGTCATCGGTGACACCGATGGCACGTATGACAATCCGGTTGAACTCGGAGCGAATGCCTGGACGGTGATGAAATTTAACGAGATCGAAAACGCCCAAGGCGGTATCGACTGGTTGATTCGCAAAGACGGCTGTATGCATTGCGAAGATCCAGGCTGCCTGAAAGCGTGCCCGAGCCCAGGTGCGATTGTCAAACTTGACAATGGCATTGTGGATTTCAACTCTGACAAGTGCATTGGCTGCGGCTACTGCGTGGCAGGGTGCCCGTTCGACGTGCCAAGGATCTCGCAAACGACTAACAAGGCCACCAAGTGCACCTTGTGTTCGGATCGCGTGACAGTTGGAAACGAACCGGCCTGCGTGAAAGCCTGCCCGACACAAGCTCTGACCTTTGGCCCGAAAGATGACCGGATCAAATACGCGAACGAACGTATTAAAGATTTGAACGGTCGTGGCTATGACAAGGCCTCTTTGTATAACCCACAAGGCGTGGGTGGCACGCACGTGATGTATGTGCTGCCGCATGGCGACAAGCCTACGGCTTACAACGGCTTGCCGGCTGATCCAAAGATTTCGTCAACGGTTGGGCTCTGGAAAGGCATCATGAAGCCGATTGCGCTGTTAACCATGGCAGCAACCGTCTTTGCTGGTGTGATTCATTACGCAATCAAGGGTCCGGATACGGTTGATGATGATCATGATGACTCGAAAAAGTCTTAAGGAGATGAAGCATGTCTAATCAACAAGAGGGCTTGGTGCGGTACAAGGGTTCAGATCGTTTGAATCATTGGTTGATCGCTGTTTTGTTTGTACTGGCGACTTTGGGCGGCTTGGCGATGTTTCATCCGTCAATGTTCTTTCTGACAGGCTTGTTTGGTGGCGGTTCATGGACCAGAATTCTGCATCCATTTATCGGTTCGGCAATGTTTGTGTTGTTTGTGCTGATTTTTTTCAAATTTTGGCACCACAACGTTCTCAATGCGAATGACCGCAAGTGGTTGAGTCAGATCGGTGACGTATTAAACAAAAATCACGATCGCTTGCCTGAAGTCGGGCGCTACAACGGTGGGCAAAAAGCTGCTTTCTGGGTGATGGTCTTGACCATGATCCTGTTAGTGGTGTCAGGCCTGGCGTTTTGGCGGCCTTACTTTTCACATTACTTTTCAGTGGATGTGACCCGTGTAGCGGCTTTGGTGCACGCGGTGTCGGCTTGGGTCTTGATCTTGACGATCATTGCCCACGTCTACGCAGCACTCTGGGTGAAGGGTACGATTGGCGCAATGTGGACAGGTGTGGTCAGCCGCGCTTGGGCACGTAAGCATCACCCAGGTTGGTTTAAAGAAGTGACCGGCGGCAAATAACGCTTTTGGTTGTTTGTTGAGCAGTCAGCACAAGGGGAAGACTGATATTCTTCCCCTTGTGCGTTTAAAGACGCCATCGCGCTTGATACGCGGTGCAGTAAGAAGGCCGTCTTGTCGATTGGATGGCACTTTAGTGATAGGTAAGACGCCCGTCTTGTCGGACGGGTTTGACCTCGTAGATACTTGAGATAGCAACATGAGCGTTAAAGCAGTCAAACTCATACAGCCTGGTGAAATCCAAGGCATGCCCGATGACGACACCCCCTTGTTGGTGGTGGTCGATGCCGCTGAGACGTTTCGGGCGCGTGCCGAGCGAATGCACGTGCTGGCAGCACAACAAACTGATTCGCCCTGGCTGGCCTTTTGCGCGCAGTTAATGCAAGCGCAGGTGGATTGTCTGGGTAGCGTAAAGCCACAGCCGCTGGATGAAAACGTGGTTCGCGAATCAATGATTCATAAGTTACCTCCCTTGTCGATCACGACTTGGTTGCCCGAGGCGCAATGGTCGGTTGTGTTGAACGCACTGAGCGAGACTCTAGAGGCGCAACCACTCGCGCCTGGTGTACGCGGTGCGCTTGAACGCCTCAAACAAACAGCGGTGGCCGATCAAATTCGACAGGCTAAGGCTTTGCTTGCCGCCGATGAGTCGGCGTTGCCTGCTGATGCAGTGCCCTTTGTTGGGGCTGTTTTACAATTATTGTGGGCGACGCAGGCAAAAACCTTATCTGCGTATGTCGAACTGCATAAGGGTGAAAGTGGCCTATGCCCAGTGTGTGGGTCTCATCCGGTGGCCAGCGTTGTACGAGTCGGTCCGCGCGATCTACATCGTTACCTGATCTGTTCGCTCTGCGCTTCAGAGTGGTATGCGCCACGCGCTCGGTGCACAAATTGCGAGACACCCAAAGAGGTGTCGATGTTGGGTGACACGCGCGACAGTGCGTTACAGGGCGAGTGTTGTGAAGTGTGTCGTGGCTACCTCAAAATAATGTTTCAAGCGAAAGAGCCGCTAGTGGAGGCGGTCGCTGACGACCTTGCATCGATTAGTCTGGACCTGGCGCTATCTGCCGAGGGGTTTTCTCGCACGGGTCGTAATTTATTTTTTACTGTGGGTCAGGCGGCCTCAACAACTTAGGTATTCAAACCTTCATGAATAAACTACCCGTGGCGCGTGCGCCCGTGTCTGAATGGCTTTCACAGTTACCTTCGGTTGATAAGATCCTATCGCTTAAACGCACCGAAGATTGGCTCACACAATATGGCCGCGACGAGGTGTTGCGCGTCGTTCGCTCGACGTTATCATTGGTGCGCCAAGAGTGTCTTGAAAATAAACGAACCACTCAACCCGACCTAGAAGTCTTGTTTGAGCGCATTGCGCAAACGCTCAAGACACGTGCAACACCTAATCTGCGCCGTGTCATCAATTTAACGGGCACCGTGCTGCATACCAATCTTGGGCGGGCTGTCATGCCCCCTGAAGTGATCGAGGCCATGGCGAGTGCCTCAGCCGAGCCGTGTGCACTTGAATACGACTTAGGCGAAGGCAAGCGTGGCGACCGTGACGAACTGGTTGAAGAGCTGCT
>JARXAG010000138.1 GCA_029866055.1 Burkholderiaceae bacterium | reverse complement strand
TAAAAAGTATACCGAGGTTATACCCAAGTTATACACAGAGCCGTGATCTGTAATGTTCCACGTGAAACATTACGGAAATGCTTGAATTTTGTATGACAACTATCCGAAAAAACGTTAATCATGGAAATTAAGAACAATCTGGCAGGTTGATCGGTCGAGCATAAAGGTTCGACCGCTGTCTTTAGAATGAACAGTCCAAAATAGGTACTAATAATTCATGTTTCACGTGAAACAATTTCACCAAATTACCCTTAAGTGAATGTGTCAACTTGTCGGTAGGAAGTTATTTATCCCAATTTATACAGAGATATTCAAAAGTTATACCAAGGTTATACCCAAGTTACACACAGAGTCCTGATCTGTAATGTTCAACGCGAAAGATTACAGAGATGCTTGAGGTTGGTATGACAGCAGGCCGAGTTAACGTTGAGCATGGAAATTGAGAACAGGCTGGCAGGTTGATCGGTCGAGCATAAAAGTTCAACCGCTGCGTTTATAAAGAATTGTCCAATATTGACTCTAATAATTCATGTTTCACGTGAAACAATCTTTCAATTTAAAACGACAAGTCTATAATCCATCCCCCGACTCTATTAAATATACGAATTATGAATCACCCCACTGTTTTTGATGTTCTCGTTGTCGGAGGCGGCCACGCCGGGACAGAGGCTGCGCTGGCTTCTGCCAGAAGTGGCGCAAAGACACTTTTGCTGACACATAATATTGAAACGCTTGGGCAAATGTCGTGCAATCCCTCTATCGGTGGAATTGGCAAAGGACATTTAGTTAAAGAAATCGATGCACTTGGTGGAGCAATGGCAATTGCAACAGACGAAGCAGGAATTCAGTTTCGAATATTAAATGCTTCTAAAGGACCGGCCGTCCGCGCCACTCGTGCTCAAGCTGACCGTGTCTTATATAGACAGGCAATTCGTAGTCGGCTCGAAAATCAACCAAATCTTTGGTTGTTTCAACAGTCGGTGGATGATTTAATACTTGAGGGCGATCGCGTTGTTGCTGCAATAACTCAATCGGGTATAACCTTTCGAACAAAGGCTCTGGTCCTGACGGCAGGGACTTTTTTAAATGGCCTTATTCATATCGGGTTACAGAATTATTCTGCAGGTCGCGCTGGCGATCCGTCTGCTTCGTCTTTGGGGGCTCGTTTAAAAGAGTTAAAGCTCCCGCAAGGACGCTTAAAAACAGGTACCCCGCCCCGAATTGATGGACGCACGATTGATTATTCATTGGTCACTGAGCAGCCAGGCGATTTAGATCCCATTCCAGTGTTTTCATATTTAGGCAGCCAGGCACTTCATCCAAAGCAAGTCCCTTGTTGGGTCACGCACACGAACGCTCGGACACACGAAATCATTCGCGGTGGACTCGATCGCTCACCGATGTACAGCGGAGTGATTGAAGGAGTTGGCCCAAGATATTGTCCCTCGATTGAAGACAAGGTTCATCGGTTTGCCGATAAAGACTCACATCAAATATTTCTTGAGCCAGAAGGTTTGACAACCAACGAAATCTATCCTAACGGAGTGTCAACAAGCCTACCCTTTGATATTCAGCTGGCGCTGATTCGCTCAATGAAAGGGCTTGAAAATGCTCATATCGTTCGACCAGGGTATGCAATCGAATATGATTATTTTGACCCGAGAGAGTTAAAAGCTACGCTTGAAACCAAAAGTATTCAAGGATTGTTTTTTGCGGGTCAAATCAATGGAACGACAGGATACGAAGAGGCTGCAGCCCAAGGGTTGATTGCCGGCATTAATGCGGCGCGTGCAGCTCGAGATGAAAGCCCATTTATCTTGCGCCGTGACCAGGCCTATATGGGTGTACTGATTGATGATCTGATTACTAAGGGTGTGACCGAGCCCTATCGCATGTTTACCTCTCGCGCAGAATACCGCTTAAGCTTGCGAGAAGATAACGCTGACTGGCGCTTAACTGAAAAAGGCAGAGAGTTTGATTTGGTCGATGATCAACGTTGGAACACCTTTATCAAAAAGAGAGAAACAGTTGAAAACGAGGTTGCCCGCTTGCGTGCGACGTGGATAAATCCACGCATGCTAGACCCCACCGTCGCGGTAAAAACACTGGGTAAAGAAATAGAGCGCGAGTACTTACTCTCTGATTTGCTCAAGCGCCCCAACGTATCTTACCAAGGCTTGGTTAATATGCCGCTACAACAGGGGTTCGATTTGCCAGCGGGCTTATTGCCCGGAGACGAGGCCGAACAAGTCCAAATACAAATCAAATACGAAGGCTACATCACGCGTCAACAAGACGAGGTCGATCGCCATCAAGCCCAAGATACCTTGGCGATTCCTCCAGATCTCGACTTTAGCGTCGTAACAAGCTTATCTATTGAAGTCCGTCAAAAGCTAAATGTGCACCGGCCTGAAACAATCGGCCAAGCCTCTCGAATTTCTGGTGTCACGCCGGCCGCAATCTCTTTGCTGTTGATTCATCTTAAACGCCACCAATATGGCAAGGCCGCATGACGTGAGGAGCATTGGACACGCAACGGCCAAAGCCAGCACCAGTGAGCGACTCTTACGCGCACTAGAGATTCTTCGCCTCAAGAGTCAGCCAAGCCAGCAGGCTGCCTTGCTTGAGTATCTCTCGCAACTCATGCGCTGGAACAAGACCTATAACCTCACGGCAATCCGCGATCCTGATCAGGCATTAGTTCACCACATTTTTGATAGCCTCTCTCTTGTGGCACCTCTGAGCCGAGTGCTCTCACTTAACCAAACAGAGACGCCCACGGTAGTTGATGTCGGATCGGGTGGAGGACTACCAGGCGTCATCCTTGCAATTATGCTTCCAAGCGTAAGGGTGACCTGCGTCGACGCCGTAGAAAAAAAAACCATGTTTGTGCGACAAATGGCGGGCGTGCTTGCCCTTCCAAACCTGAGCGCACAGCATGCCCGCATTGAAACACTTGAGCCCCTTCAAAGCACGCTGGTCACGTCTCGGGCCTTCGCCTCGCTACAAGATTTTGCACAACTTGCAGGCCCGCATGTACAAGAGGGTGGTTACCTCGTGGCCATGAAAGGTCGAGAGCCAACAGAAGAACTTATCGCACTTCAAGCCCATACAGCTTGGTCTGCCCAAGCAATAGAACCCCTGACAGTTCCCGAGTTTGACGGCCAGCGCTGTCTGGTCTGGATGCAACGGAAAGGAAACACATGAACACGCCCGTCACACCAACGACCGCTCGAGTCTTTTGTATTGCTAATCAAAAAGGGGGGGTTGGAAAAACGACAACTGCTATTAATCTTGCGGCAGGTCTAGCCAAGCTTCAACAACGCGTCTTACTGATCGATCTCGATCCGCAAGGCAACTCGACAATGGGCAGCGGCATCGATAAAAGTACCCTTGCCCATAACTTATATCAGGTTCTGATTGGTGAGGCGACAATTCAAGACGCCGTCGTCGCCTCTGAAAGTGGTGGTTACGATGTGCTGCCTTCTAACCGAGAACTATCTGGCGCCGAGATTGATTTAGTTGGCATGGATCATAGAGAACTCCAACTCAAGTACGCACTTTCAAAAGTTGAACTGCAATATGATTTTGTGTTGATCGACTGCCCACCTACGCTTTCGTTGTTAACCTTAAATGGCTTGGCCGCGGCGCACGGCGTCATCATCCCGATGCAGTGTGAGTACTTTGCACTAGAAGGTTTGTCTGACCTTGTTAACACCATCAAACGTGTCCATCGAAATATCAACCCAGACCTGAGTTTGATCGGTCTATTGCGCGTCATGTTTGATCCCCGCGTGACCTTACAGCAACAGGTCTCTGCACAACTCGAAGCACATTTTGGTGACAAGGTTTTCAAGACCGTCGTACCGCGAAATGTACGCCTTGCCGAAGCGCCAAGTCATGGTATGCCAGGAGTCGTTTATGACCCGACCTCACGCGGTGCGCAAGCCTATATTGCTTTCGGCGCCGAAGTGATCGAGCGTGTCCGCACAGTTCAAAAATAATACAAATATTTGTGTTCGCAACGCGTGCACATGCATCATAAGGAAACACCATGGTAACGAAGAAACCCAAGGGCCTAGGCCGAGGCCTTGACGCGCTGCTTGGCGCAGACACCAATAGCTTGGATCAAGTTGGACAACCCGCAACACTCACAAGCGCACCAAATACGTTGTTGATCCAGCAACTACAGGCTGGAAAATATCAGCCTCGCACTCGCATGGACGAGGGTGCGTTGGCTGAGCTTGCAGATTCCATACGGGCTCAAGGAATCATGCAGCCAATTTTGGTTCGACCCCTAGATGCCCTCAAAGGTCAATACGAGATTATCGCTGGCGAGCGCCGTTTTCGTGCGGCACAGTTGGCCGGCTTAACAGAGGTACCGGTACTCGTTAAAAATGTTGCAGACGAACATGCTGCCGCGATGGCGCTGATTGAAAATATTCAGCGCGAAGACTTGAATCCCCTTGAAGAAGCGCAAGGAGTTAAACGATTAATAGAAGAGTTTGGCCTCACCCATGAGCAAGCCGCCACGGCAATTGGGCGCTCGCGCTCAGCCACTAGCAACTTGTTGAGATTGCTTAATCTCGCCACACCGGTACAAACGATGTTGCTGGCTGGCGATATCGACATGGGTCACGCCCGAGCGCTACTCGCGGTCGACGCGGCAATACAAATACAACTTGCTAATCAAATCATCGCTAAACGCCTCTCGGTGCGTGATGCCGAAGCACTAGTGACGCGAACCACCAAAGAGCCCGGCAATAAAACGACGGCCAAGCCAACCAGCCAATCGCGCGACGTTACGCGCCTCGAAGAAACACTCTCTGATCAGCTCGGTACGAAGGTGTCATTAAAAGTGGCCAGTAAAGGGCGAGGTCAACTGATCATCGACTTTCATGGGTGGGATCATTGTTCATCGCTCATTGAAAAACTTAATCTTAAAGAAGATATAGACGCGTAACAGATGCGCTATGTGTTTGACGGCGACGCGCGTCGTACACTGCCAATTTATCTAGCAATTACTCTAGTCAGCTGTAGGAAGACACATGACAAAAGACCAACATCAGCTTGTCACACCAGCAACTTTAAAAAGCTGGTTACACGATAAAAAAGAAATTGCGCTACTCGATGTCCGAGAGCACGGGCAGTACGGAGAAGAGCATCTTTTTTATGTCGTTTCTACGCCCTACAGCAAACTAGAATCAGAAGTTCAACGACTTGTGCCACGCAAAACCGTAAGACTGGTTTTAGTCGGTGATGATGCCAATGAATTAACAGCGCGCGCCGCACACAGACTCGTGCAGCTCGGATATGCAGACATCTATTTGCTTGATGGCGGCATCGCGCAATGGAAGAACGCAGGCTACCAGGTCTTTGCTGGGGTCAACCTACCTAGCAAAGCCTTTGGTGAATTAGCAGAACATGCTTTTCATACACCACGCATCACAGCGCAAGCGCTCAATGCAAAAATTGCTGCGCACGAAGATATTGTGATCTTGGACGGAAGACCTTACTCAGAATATCGAAAAATGAGCATACCTACCGCGGCGTGTTGCCCGAATGGTGAGTTGCCTCTGCGTATTGATGACTTGGTGGTTCGTCCAGAAACGACAATTGTGATCAATTGCGCTGGGCGCACGCGCAGCATAATTGGTGCGCAAACGCTCATCAACCTCGGCGTTAAAAATAAAATTCTTGCGCTTGAGAACGGTACTCAAGGTTGGTACCTTGCAGACCTCAAACTAGATCATGGAGCCGCACGAAAATACTCTGAAACAATCAATGCCATAAATCTGACAGCACAACAACAGCGAGCAAAAGCGCTGGCCGAAAAACATGACGTCACGTTTGTAGATGGTGAAACAGTTGCGCGTTGGTTACAAGACACCACTCGCACAACGTTTCTTTGTGATGTGCGATCACCAGAAGAATTTGCACGCGGAACAATCCCCGGCGCACAACATACGCCGGGCGGACAACTTGTTCAGGCGACCGATCAATATGTTGGGATACGAGGCGCGCGTCTTGTTGTCTTTGATGACGAAAATGTACGAGCTCCCGCAATGGCGTCTTGGCTTGCCATGATGGGCTGGGAGGTGGCAGTGTTAACCAATGCCTTTACCCACCAGTGGGAAACCAACACAACGTCGCAACACACCAAGCAGCAAACACACACAAATGCAGTCACAACAATTTCAGCCGAGCAACTCAAAAACTTAGACACAGCTACAACACGCTGTATCGATGTACGAGCAAGTACAAAATATCGCGAAGCCCATCTCAACGGCTTTGTGTGGTCGATCCGTCCACACCTCAACCAATTGCCGTCGATCAAAGGGGCCAATGTTGTAGTCGTGGCAGATGACTTGGTGATCGCCCAACTGGCGGCGCAAGAGCTATCAGAAGCAGGTGCAACGCGGGTACAAATAAATATTGATTCAGTTCAACAGTGGCAAGCAGCCGGCCTTGAAATGACCTCTTCACCAACGTGCCCGACAGACCAAGACAGTATTGACTACTTGTTTTTTGTGCATGATCGCCATGATGGTAATCGCGCCGCCGCAATGCGTTACCTTGAGTGGGAAATCAACCTACTGAATCAAATTGATGAACAAGAGC
>JARXAG010000055.1 GCA_029866055.1 Burkholderiaceae bacterium | reverse complement strand
AATGAGAACAGTGTCGCCATTAAAACCTCGTTTATTACCGAACTTTCAACGCTTGGGCTCGCTATCAACCGACTGCGACAAGCCATCCTAGCTTTTACCGCGTACGTGCCCAGAGAGCTTGTACGTGACTTGGTGAAATCGGGCGCTGAGATTCAGGTCGGGGGCGAAAGCCGTTATCTCACCATCTTATTCACCGATCTGAAAGACTTCTCAGCACTCTCAGAGACGACACCCTCGCGTGAGTTGCTCAAACGCGTCTCGTACTACTTAGAACTGATGACCTTAGCAGTAAAAGAAGAAGCAGGAACCGTCGACAAGTTTATAGGCGATGCTGTGATGGCGTTCTGGGGTGCTCCGGTACTTGATCAAAATCACGCATATCACGCCTGCGTGGCAGCTTTCAAAGGGCAGCGCCGCATGGTTGCTTTGAATGAACGATTGATCGAAGAAAAGAAAACACCACTGACTGTACGCATCGGTATTCATACCGATGCCGTTTTAGTGGGCAATATTGGTTCACTTGAGCGCTTGAGTTACACGGTGATGGGCGATGGGGTCAACATTGCCTCTCGCCTTGAGGGCATTAACAAGAACTATGGCACAAAAATTTGCGTCAGCCATTCGGTTTACAAAGAAGCCGGCGAGCGTCTGTGGTTACGCCCCATCGAGAAGATTCGAGTGAAAGGTCGAGACAGCGAGTTTTTGATTTACGAACTGCTCGGAATACGTGACGGTTCAACAGAGACACAAGCCACTGCAACCGAGCAAGCTCTTTGCGAGCTCACTGAGAAAGCCTATGCTCTTTATGCGGCCCAGCGCTATACAGAGGCACTCAGCTCCTATCTTGAGATTGCTGAACAATATGACGATACCCTCGCGAAGGTCATGGCGCAGCAATGCCAAGCCAACATGACCGTAGAAAACTCTACCCTGCCCCAGTCTCTTTGACGCATCAATCAGTCAACCTCATTGGCGCTTCCCGAAGTCAGTCTCAAAGACACCCCTCGAAGTCTTTTGCATTGACGCACATCTAGGTGCGTGTTACTTTTTTTTGATACAAAAAGCTTAGACAACAACTCGGTCGCCTAAGCTTTCAAAAAAATGAACGGGCATAATAATGAAAATAATTCATATCGTCGCTCTCGCCTTGCTGGCCTTTGCTAACAGTTTGTACGCTCAAGTTTCAGATTACCCTACCCGCTCGATCAAAATTTTGGTGCCCCTTGCCGCCGGCAGCGGCACCGATAATGCCGCCCGTTACTTTGGACAACAGCTTGCCGGCTTGCTCGGGCAATCCGTGGTCGTTGAGAATCGTCCGGGTGCCAATGGCATGATCGCAGGTACAGCAGTCAAAAACGCCCCAGCAGATGGCTATACGATTTTTTTAGGAACCTTGAGCCCCCTTGGTTTAAATGAACTCGTGATGAAAGGGCCTTTTCCCTATGATGCCGTCGCAGACTTTAAGCCGGTATCAGGCCTCACTCGTGGCATGGGCGCGTTTGTGGTTCCGGGCAATTCACCCTACAAAACTCTTGCAGAGCTTGTCGCAGCAGCTAAAGCCTCTTCGCGTCCGTTCAATGTCGGCACCTATGCCACGTCGTATCAGTTAACGTTAGATTGGTTCAACACAATTTCTGGCGTTAAGTTTGTAGGGGTACCTTACAAAGGTGCGGCACCGATCTTTACTGACTTGATTGGTAACCAACTTGATTGGGGCGTTCTCAATTTAAGCGGCGTCTCTACGCTCTTGATCTCTGGAAAACTTCGCGCCGTTGCCGTCACTGGCGATACACGTGCGCCAGAGTTTCCAGATATCCCGACTGTGAAAGAGAGTGGCTACCCTGAGTACTCTAACTATCTTTGGACCTCTTTATACGTTCGTACTGAAACACCCGATCACATTACGAACAAGCTGGCTGCTGCGCTGCAGCAAGTGCTAACCTCGCGTCAGGCACAAGAGTATCTGGTGGCGACAGGCGGTGGTGAGCTCATGCCCTTTGGGCCCGCGCAAATGAGAAAAATGCAACTCGATGAGATTGAACGTTTTCGCGAAATCATTAAGACTTCGGGATTTAAGCCGGAATAGCGCTTTATTGAGATGCTTCTCAAGGGGTAGCGCTCTTCTGCATACACCCTCTATTTAGCAATCGACGTACCGTCAAAAGAAACTTTCGAATCATGCTAATGCAACGTATTGAACAGGGCATGAGTACTGCCTACTACGCTGAACATCACGGCAATCAACCCGCTGTCATTGAAACAGACCGCATCACAACTTTTGCGCAACTTAATGCTCACGCCAATCAGTTAGTCAGGGCTCTTAGACAACGAGGTCTGAAGGCAGGCGATGCTGTTGCCTTGCTTTGCTCGAATCGTGTTGAATTTGTTGCGGTGATCGTCGCTCTCGAGCGCTCGGGCCTGCGCATGACGCCCATCAATACACACCTAACGGGCGACGAGGTTGGCTACATTCTTGATAACTGCGAAGCAAAAGCTTTTATTGCTGAAGCTCGCTATGCCGCACAAGCCCAGGCGGCAGCTGCGCTCGCCAAACGAGCAGACGTTAAGTTTGCAATCGGCGGTGAAATTTCGGGCTTTGAAGCATACGACAAAGCGGTGATGTCGTGCCCAGATCATGACATCGACGATCCAACGCTTGGTAGCAGAATGCTTTATACCTCGGGCACAACCGGACGCCCTAAAGGCGTCTACCGTGACCCAGCGTACGCACTCCCTTCGGTCATGACCTCGGTTGAGCTAGCCAACGCGGCTGGTTACCAGGTCGCGACAGGTCAGTTGCACCTTTGCGCGGGCCCGTTGTATCACGCGGCGCCACTTGGTTACTCGTTAGCACAGCCACTGTTGGCGGGCGTGGGGCTGGTACTAATGAATCGCTGGAATAGCGAAGAGGCCTTGCGCTTAATCCAACAACATCGCATCACGCACACACACATGGTGCCAACGATGTTTCATCGCCTGCTGTCGTTGCCGCAAGAGATGAAAGACAAGTACGATCTCTCGTCACTGCAGTTTGTGATTCATGGCGCAGCACCTTGCTCGGTACAACTAAAAAGCGCCATGATCAAATGGTGGGGGCCCATTCTGTCTGAGTATTACGCAGCCACTGAAGGCCGCGCCGTCAGCGTCACCTCCCCTGCTTGGCTGAAAAAACCGGGTACCGTCGGTAAACCGAACCCTATCGACCAAGTTTGTATTTTGGATGAGCATGCACAAGCGCTACCACCAAACACTGCCGGCACGATTTATATCAAAGCCCCTGCGATTGGGCGCTTCAATTACTTCAAAGACGATAGTAAGACCGCAAGCTCTTATCGAGGCGATTACTTCACCTTAGGCGACATCGGCTATCTTGATGAAGACGGTTGGTTGTTCTTAACCGATAGAAATGCCAATCTGATTATTTCGGGCGGCGTCAATATTTATCCGACTGAAGTTGAAGCCGTTTTGTTAACGCACCCTGCAGTGGGTGACGTGGGCGTGATCGGCGTACCAAACGAAGAATGGGGTGAAGAGGTCAAGGCAGTGATTGAGCTACAGGCAGGTATTTCAAGTTCAACCGAATTGGTGGCCGAGCTTCTGGCCTTTTGCAAAGAGCATCTCGCAACGTTCAAGTGCCCGCGCAGTATCGATTTTTCTGAAAAACTACCTCGCCTAGATAACGGTAAACTGTATAAACAGGGCTTGCGTGAGCAATATCGTGCCGCGGCAGCTAACAAGTAAAGAGAGAAACAACATGTCTGAGTTTGCAACATACGCAGTACAAGGCGAGATTGCCGTCATCTCAATGAACAAGCCACCAATTAATGGCTTGGGTGCTGCGTTGCGCGAAGGGATCGGGGCCGGTTTAACCCAAGCACTTAACGACACGAACGTAAAGGGTATTGTGTTGATCGGCACGCCTCGTGCGTTTTCGGGTGGTGCAGACATTACTGAATTTGGCACGCCAAAGACTACACATGAACCGACGCTGCGCACTGTCGTTGAAATGATGGAAGCCGGCAATAAACCCGTGATTGCAGCGATCAGTGGCTTTTGTTTGGGTGGCGGTCTTGAACTCGCGCTCGGCTGTCACTTTCGCGTGGCCTTGCCCGATGCAACCTTAGGATTACCAGAGGTCAAGCTTGGCATCTTGCCAGGCGGTGGTGGCACTCAACGTTTGCCGCGTCTACTTGGCTTTGAAAAAGCCGTTGACATGATTGTGGCAGGTGTACATCTTCCTGCTAGCAAATTTAAAGATACGTTGTTGCTCGATCAAATCGTTGAAGGCGATTTACTTGAAGCTGCGCTCGCCTTCGCACGCAAGGTCATCACGCAAAACGAACCGCTCAAGCGTGTGCGTGATCGCACAGTACCCGATATCCCAACCGACGAAGCGCTGGCCGAAAAAAGAAAAGCCGTGGTTGCTGCCGCCAAACGCTTTCCGGCACCAGTAAGTTGCTTTGACGCAGTCTGTGCCAGTTTCAAATCGGCCTCATTCGATGAGGGCTTAGCTGAAGAGCGACGCTTGATTACCGAACTCTTTAAATCACCCGAATCGCACGCGCTGCGCTACACCTTTGCCGCCGAGCGAGCTGCAGCAAAAATCCCAGGTTTACCTGATGACACGCCTTTACGTGCGATTAAAAAAGTCGGTGTGATTGGTGCCGGCACTATGGGTGGCGGCATCACCATGAACTTCATCAGCGCGGGCCTGCCCGTTGTGCTGCTCGAAACCAAACAAGAGGCGTTAGACAAGGGCTTGGCGACAATTCGCAAAAATTACGAAACCTCAATGAAAAAGGGCAAGCTCACACAGGCGCAACTCGACGCATGCATGGCTCTGATCCAACCAACCCTGAGCTATCAAGATTTCAGCGATGTCGATCTAGTCATTGAAGCCGTGTTTGAAAACATGGACGTCAAAGAGCAAGTCTTTAAAACGCTCGATAGCGTGGTTAAACAGGGTGCGATTCTGGCCTCGAATACCTCAGCGCTCAACATCGATCAGATCGCTCAGTTCACCAAGCGCCCGCAAGACGTCATTGGTTTGCATTTCTTTAGCCCTGCCAATGTGATGCGGCTGCTTGAAGTGGTGCGTGGCGACAAGACTGCGCCCGACGTGCTGGCCACCTGCATGAACATGGCTCGCAAGATTAAGAAGATTGCCGTAGTCTCGGGTGTGTGTGACGGTTTTATCGGCAACCGCATGTTGGCCCAGTACCGCGCGGCTGCTAACGAACTGATGGTTCAAGGTGCCCTACCTCAACAAATCGATGGCGCCATTCAGGCCTTTGGTTTTGCAATGGGCCCCTTCAGGGTTGCAGACTTGGCCGGTTTGGATATCAGCTGGGCTGGGCGTAAGCGCCGTGCTGCGGCAAGCCCAACACCGGTCGCACCGATTGTTGACGACTGGATCTGCGAGGCGGGTCGCTTTGGGCAAAAAACTGGGGCCGGCTGGTATCGCTACGAGGCCGGCAAGCGCGATGCGATCCCTGACCCGATCGTCGAAGCCATGATCACCAAATACCGTTCAGAAAACGGCATCAAACCTCGCAAAATCGAAGATAGCGAAATCATTGAGCGTTGCATGTTTGCTTTGGTCAATGAGGCTGCACGCATCCTTGAAGAGCGCATCGCCGCCCGTGCTTCGGATGTTGATATTGTGTATTTGAACGGCTATGGGTTTCCAGCCCATGTGGGCGGGCCAATGCACTATGCCAATACAGTCGGCTTGCCCAAGGTCTTACAACGACTCAAAGACTTTGCCGCTGAACCTGGTGCCAATCCAAAATGGCAACCAGCAGCGCTGATCGTGCGTTTAGTTGAGCGCGGAACTGGCTTTAACTAATTAAGAGCTCTGTGAGGAATATTCACAGAAATTTTTCATAAAAAAGAACCCGATACTATTGAGATAGTATCGGGTTCTTTCGTTCTTCCAAGCTTGATCTAATCAGCCCATTCGTGACTGACCGTTTAAATACGGAACAAACCAATCTATACAAGCACTTGAATTTAAATCTTTTTAATGACAACAAACTAGTACAGGTAGCAACTTTTAATAGTACATCTTTGTCATTTAATCACCGGTGTAAGCATCGCTAGGCGCACCCCAGCTCGTATACCCGCCATCAACTGGCAGGGTCACGCCGGTAATAAATGCAGCCTGATCTGAGGCTAAAAATAACATCGCATCGGCAATATGGCGTGGTTCGCCCAGATGACCCATAGGAGTGCGTCGCTCGACAACACTCTTGTCGAGCAGGCCCTCATCGACGATGGCCTGTACTAAGGGCGTCAAGATATAGCCCGGCGCGATCGCATTGACCCGAATCCCAGCAGCACCCCACTCGCACCCAAGCGTGCGGGTAATCATCGAGATACCGGCCTTGGCGGCGCTGTAGGCGTTGCGATACGTCAAACCAATGACACCAGCGATCGAACTGATATTGATGACGTTACCCTTGCCCTGCTTCAGCATGTGCACGGCGCAGGCTTTCGTCATCATGTACGTGCCAGTCAGATGAATATCAAGTAACCGGCGAAAGTGCATCATGTCTTGCTCGACCGTTGGCTTCACCCGATCAGCAATACCCGCGCAATTAATCAAAACATCGACACGACCGTATTTTTGAATGACCGTGTCGACCACATGATTGACCTGAGCTTCATCAGCAACATCACAAGCAAGGCCCAAGTGCTTCGAACCCAGTTCCTGAGCAACACTCTTTGCAGCCGC
>JARXAG010000017.1 GCA_029866055.1 Burkholderiaceae bacterium | reverse complement strand
GCAGCCTGAGTGGCCAATGATGCACACAAAATCACCTTTTGTGATTTCGAAATTGATGTCTTCAAACACAACAAGCTCGCCCTCCCCCGCGGGGCTTGGAAACGACTGCTTTAGGCCTTGAACTTGTACAAAACTTTGCATACTAGGCACACTCACTTAATTGAACGCCACATGAATTCGTCACGACTGTTCACCACTGGCTGAAAGGTGCTTCAATAACTCGAGGCACGTCTTAGTGGTTTGGTCACGATAAAAATTAATCACGATAAGTCACCGCTTTTTGAAGACGGGCAAAACACATATCAAGCAACATACCAATCACGCCAATCAAAAACACGGCAACTAAAATATTGGCGATTGAGAGGTTGTTCCATTCGTTCCAAACAAAGTAGCCAATGCCAGTACCGCCCACCAACATCTCGGCAGCCACGATCACTAACCACGCAATCCCGATCGAAATCCTCATGCCTGTCATGATCGTCGGTGCGGCTGCGGGCAAAATCACTAACAGCGCTTTACGCAAAGGCCTGACTTCAAGGGTGCGTGCCACGTCAATCCATTCTTTACGCACTGAGGCCACGCCAAACGCCGTATTAATCAGCATCGGCCAAATTGAACAAATGAAAATCACAAAGATGGCCGAGACGCCTGAGTCTTTCAAGGTAAACAACGCTAAAGGCATCCAGGCTAGCGGCGAGATTGGCTTGAGCACCTGAATAAAGGGATCAAGCGCTTGGAACACCAAACGTGACATGCCGATTAAAAAGCCTAACGGCACCGCCACCAGCGCAGCCAAGCCAAAGCCAAGCCCCACTCGCCCAACTGACCACGCCAAC
This sequence comes from Burkholderiaceae bacterium, assembly GCA_029866055.1. Classification (GTDB taxonomy): domain Bacteria; phylum Pseudomonadota; class Gammaproteobacteria; order Burkholderiales; family Burkholderiaceae_B; genus Zwartia. Next base: position 5,831 of record JARXAG010000017.1, on the reverse strand, counting down.
TGAATCCCAATGCCCTTGTCGTTAGGCCCCTTGTCATAGAATGGATCAGAGAGTTGCTCGACCAATTTGCGGCCGACGTCGGTTGGTGTCGGAAACGCTGACTTCTGGCCGGTCGAAGCCGCCGCCCCCACTAACTTGGCATACTCGTCATCGACTACCTGAGCGCTGGTAAAAGGCATGGTGCCGATCTGCCACACGGCCAAAAACACACCAAAAATCAGCAGCGATAAAATCAGTGCGCGCAGTTTTTCGCTTTTAAGCATGGCCCTTAAACCTTCTTAATCGCAAAGCTATCGAGGTACTCTTTGGGCTTGCTTGAGTCAAACACTTTACCCATGACGGTGATAATTTTGGTGTTGCTTGCGGGGGCAACCAAGCCGGCTTGCTCCATCGCACGACGCGCATCAGTTGCCAAGAACACGTCGCGGGCAATTTTTTGATAATCCACTTCACCTTTGATCTGGCCCCAGCGTTGCATCTGCGTCAAGATCCAAATCGCAAATGACTCCCACGGAAACGGATCAAAGCCTGCACGGTCTGGTACTTTTTTGACGCCACCCAAGCCATCAGCGAAAGTGCCTGTTAACACTTGCTCAACGACCGTTAAAGGCTGATTCAAATAGTTAGGTGTCGAAATCGCTGCCGCAATTTCTTTACGATTCTCTGGTTTCTGCGCATAGGCTGTGGCTTCAACGATGGACCGTAACAACGCACCGTAGGTGTTTGGGTTGCTGGTGACAAACTCTTTGCTCGCCGCAAAGGCGCAGCAAGGATGACCGTCCCACAATTCTTTGGATAGCAGGTGAATAAACCCGACGCCATCAAACACAGCGCGTTGATTCACTGGATCTGGTCCTAAAAAACCATCGATGTTGTCGGCGCGCAAGTTAGCGACCATCTCGGGTGGCGGCACCACGCGAATCTGCACATCGCGATCAGGATCCAGACCATGCTCGGCCAGGTAGTAGCGCAACAAATAGTTGTGCATCGAATAGTCGAACGGGATCGCGAACTTAAAGCCTTTCCAGTCTTTGGGATTGCGTTTGTCTTTGTGCTTCATGGCAAGCGTGATCGCTTGACCATTAATGTTTTCAATCGCAGGCACTGTATAAGGAGTTGGGGTGGCACCCGCACCAATTGAAATCGCAATTGGCATCGGCGAAAGCATGTGCGCCGCGTCGTACTCTTTGTTCATCGTCTTGTCGCGAATCACGGCCCAGCCAGCGGTCTTGATCACTTCAACGTTTAAGCCCTGCCGCTTATAAAAGCCCATGGGGTCAGCCATGATGATTGGCGTTGCACAGGTAATCGGGATAAAGCCAATTTTTAAATCTGTCTTTTCTAACTTGCCACCTTGCGCGAAGGCCTCTTTGGCAGCCGCTAACGGAAACAGTGCAGATAACGCAGCGAGCGCCGTGGGTGCGCCCACAGCCTGCAAAAAGCGCCTACGCATGCCGTCTTCAGGAAACACCGCACGCATGACGGCTTGCTCAACCACTCGCGAGGTCAAAGCGTCTGATGAACGCTGATCGACCAGCGACACGCTGGCTTGATGCTCGGCTTCCGACTGATGCTGGCCACAGGCACAGCGCAAACGAACATTCGAATCAAATGGATTTGAGAATAGTGACATCGTGAGCACCCTTTGCGTTGAGACTTGATATCAGGTCAAAAGCAAATAGCGTGCCAACTTGATGAGAGGACTCTTTGTGGGGCAAAGCTGCGCGATCATGCAGTGCGATGCCTTGTTTCATAGCGCGATGACAGATGGCTGTGCATGAACTCAGTGCAAAGGCCCGCAGCCTGATCAAAAGCGCACCGAAACGGTGATTGCAGGCGTCAAGACTAGTGCATCGACAATCATCAAATGCTATTCAGAGCAACCCGCAACGGTTATCATCGTCGCACGTAAACGACTCAGCGTTTGCTTCAAATCTGCCTCTTTGATGCCAAAAATACACAACACACTCCGTATTTGGGATTTACCCACGCGCCTCTTTCACGTAGCGCTAGCCTTATGCGTGACGGGTGCGATCGTCTCAGTCAAGCTTGGTGGGCTTTGGATGGATTGGCATGTGCGCTTGGGCATTGCCTCGCTTGCGCTGGTCACCTTCAGAATCATCTGGGGCCTAATCGGCCCACGCTACGCCCGTTTTGCACAGTTTTATTCGTCGCCGCTCAAGACATGGGCGTATTTCAGAGCACCCACAAAAAGCGCTGGCCACAACCCACTGGGGGCCTGGTCCGTTTTTGGGATGCTGGCGATTATTGGCTGGCAGGGCACGACCGGCCTGTTCGCGAACGACGACATCTTGACTCAAGGGCCGTTTGCCAACATGGTTAGTAGCGCCTGGTCAAACCGTCTGACCAGCCTGCACCAATTTAACGAATTCTTTTTATACGCCGTGATCGGATTGCACGTCAGTGCAATCGCTTTTTACACCTACACAGGCCAGCGTCTCATCATGCCCATGGTGCATGGCGATGTGCAGGCCGATGCCCTGCCGCCTGGCAGCGCCCCCGCGCGAGACGACTGGCGCGTACGCGCTGGTGCAGCATTACTAGCGCTTACCCTAGGTACGATCGCCTGGTGGCTCATTGGTCTCGCGTTCAACGCGAGTTAATATCTTTTTCAATCGTTATTTTCAAAATTCATTTTCAGGGAAAGTCTTATGCCAATCGTTACCAACGGATCCTGTCGTATTTATTGGCGCGGGGACGGCGACACAACGCTACCGGCGCTGGTCTTGGGCAACTCTTTGGGTACCGATCATGCGCTTTGGGATCCGATGCTCCAGGCACTGATGAAAAGTTTTTATGTGGTGCGCTATGACATGCGCGGCCATGGTGGCTCTGAGGCACCACAGGGCGATTACTCACTGGCTCAGCTGACTGATGATGCTCAAGCTGTGATTGCAGCTGCTCGCTTAAGTTCGTACGACTACTGGGGGATCTCTCTGGGTGGGATGGTCGGCATGGAGCTTGCGGCACGCAAACCGCCGGGTTTACGTCGTGTGGTGCTCAGCAATACTTCTGCAGAGTTTGATGCTGGCATCTGGGACACTCGGATGGCGGCACTTAAGCAAGGCGGCATGCCAGCCATTATCGATGGCGTCATCGGGCGCTTTTTCACCCCTGACTTTGTGGCAAAAAACACCATTGAATTAAAGCGTGTGCGCAATACCTCTCTGTCTCTCGCGGCCCATGGGTACGCCGGTTGCTGTGCTGCGATTCGGGATATGGATTTGTACCCACGGCTAGCCAACATTCAAGTTCCAGCCTTGGTCGTCGTAGGCGACTCTGACTTATCAACCCCCTTGGCACGTGGCCAAGCGTTGGTTGAACGTATCAAAGGCGCCAAGCTTGTGATGGTGCCGTCGGCACATATACCGCCCACTGAGATCCCAGAGCAATATTTACAAACTGTGCTGCCGTTCTTGAAAGCTTGAGCTTGAAGTGTTCTTGAAGTCTGAGTGATCGATGTCGCTCGGGCAGCATACAAAAAAAACGAGGCCTAAACAGGCCTCGTTTCGCTTTAGCTCAAACAACCAACTCTACTTTTTAACCCGGTACGAGTCGTGACAGGCCTTGCAGCTTGCAGCCGTGTCACCAAAGGCCGCACGCAACTTTTCAAGATCGCCACTACCTGACACTTCAGACAACTTCACAACAGCTGCCTCAAATTTTTGCTGTGCCTGTTTAAAACCAGCAGCATCTGACCAGATCTCTGGCTTAGCATCGGTACCTGCTTGACTGCCAGCAGTGAACGCGGCCCAAGGTAACGTCGACAAGGTTTTCAACACATCAACGTTGGCTTTAATGGCCGCGGCGTCGTAAGGTGTAGCGCCTTTAACCGTTGGCTGCATGCGACCAAAGTGCGAACTGATTAATGTCAACGAGGCCTTACGATATTTGACCGCATCTTCAGGCTTTGCAAACTGCGCCTGAGCCGTTTGCGCGAACAGAGGTGCTGCAACGGTCAAAGCTAACAACAGCAACTTAATTTTTTTCATGTATCCCTCAGAGAAGATGATTTGTAGGTGAGTCAAGGCAAGACCCTTAAAAGTGAATCCTGGTCAGTCAAAGTTAGCTTTCAATGAACCAAAGCAGCTTCTCTGTCACGGAATGTGATTTCTAACAAAAAAATATCGTATGCGCGTACTTTTACAGGCACGCAGTAGTATTTTTACAGTCACTCAACAGTTTTAGCAAGCGTCTGTGCCATCCCGATATAGTCGCGCGGCGTCAGGGCCAACATCCGAGCTTTGACATCAGCGGGCAACGCTAGGCCAGAAATGAATTCATGTAAGGCTTCTTGAGTAATCCCTTTGCCACGCGTAAGTGCCTTGAGTTGCTCATAGGGTTGTGGCAAACCATAGCGACGCATCACCGTTTGAATGGGCTCGGCTAACACCTCCCAGCAACGATCTAAATCAGCATCAATCGCTGCAGCATTGACCTCGAGTTTTCCTAAGCCACGCAAACACGAGTCATACGACACCAGGCAATAGCCAAGCGCCACGCCTAAGTTACGCAGCACGGTTGAGTCAGTCAGATCACGCTGCCAACGCGAAATCGGTAGTTTTTCAGACAGGTGGCGCAACAAGGCGTTTGCCAAGCCTAAGTTACCCTCGGCGTTTTCAAAGTCAATCGGGTTGACCTTGTGCGGCATGGTCGACGAACCCACCTCGCCGTCTTTGAGGCGTTGCTTGAAAAACCCAAGCGCAATGTAGCCCCAAATATCGCGGTTCAAGTCGATCAAAATCGTGTTTATGCGGGCGACGGCATCAAATAAGGCCGCCATCCAGTCATGCGGCTCGATCTGAATCGTGTGTGCATTTTGCTTAAGGCCCAACTCAGCCAATACCTTGCCGCTAAAGCGCTGCCAGTCGATCTCAGGGTACGCTGACATATGCGCGTTGTAGTTGCCGGTAGCACCATTCATCTTGGCCAGAGGTACAACGGCCTGAATGTTGGCGATCGCATCGCGCAAGCGCGCGGCCACATTGGCAAACTCTTTACCCAAGGTGGTGGGTGTAGCCGGTTGGCCGTGCGTACGCGCCAACATAGGCTGTGCTGCCTGCGTATGCGCAATGTGTTGCACAGCGGTCAGCAGCTTTTGCAACTGCGGTACGACCACCTGGTCGCGCGCCCGACCCAACATCAAAGCGTGCGAGGTATTGTTGATGTCTTCTGAGGTACACGCAAAATGGATAAATTCGCCTGCCGCCTCAAGCTCTGCATCGCCAGCCACCTGCTCTTTTAACCAGTACTCAACCGCCTTCACATCGTGATTGGTGACGCGTTCGATCTGTTTAATGCGATCGGCGTCGGCTTCTGAAAAGTTGGTCACAATCGCCTGCAGGCGGCTTCGAGCCCCCACCGAAAACGGCTTTAATTCGGCGAGGCCCGCCTCAGACAAACCCACCAACCAGGCCAGCTCGACCTCGACCCGATGAGCCATAAAGCCCGCCTCTGACAACAAAGGTCGCAAAGGCTCGCACCGCGAAGCGTAACGCCCGTCAAGAGGCGAAACGGCATTCAAAGCGCTGAGTGCTGGGTTGGTTTTCATATTCAGAATGCTCAAAAAAACGACAGAATGGATAAAGATAAGTTTATCACCCCGGTTTATACGCTAATTGGCATGGCAGGCTTTACACTTAAGGGGTTGCAGTTTTGGCCGGATTTTGCAGTTTGGCTCCAGATGCATCGATACGGGCTTGAACTGGCCGTCATACCTTAGACTCAACAATTGCGGCAAGCCTCACATGATGAAACTGCTTTCTTCGCCCACCAGCCCCTACGTACGCAAAGTGCGTATCGTTATGATT
>JARXAG010000082.1 GCA_029866055.1 Burkholderiaceae bacterium | reverse complement strand
GAGCGTCTGGGGTTGCCTGACCTACCGCATGATTTGTTTATTCAGTCGCTTAAAGAACTTGTACAACTTGACTGCGGCTGGGTACCGAGCGAAGTAGAAAGTAGCCTCTACCTGCGCCCGTTCATGATTGCCAATGAAAACTCATTGGCTGTGCGCGGTGCAGATAAGGTCGCTTATTACGTCATTGGTAGCCCCGCAGGCCCCTACTTTTCAAGCGGCGTCACGCCTGTGCCAATCTGGGTGTCTACCCAACGCACACGCGCCGCACGCGGCGGCACGGGCTATGCCAAATGTGCAGGCAATTATGCAGGCTCGCTTGCGCCTTTAAAAGAGGCACGCAAGAATGGTTGCCCACAAGTGCTTTTTTTAGATTCTGAACACGGTCTATACCTTGAAGAATTAGGCGGTATGAATGTTTTTATCGTTCAAAAGGACGGCAGCTTAGTCACCCCCGCCCTGTCTGACAGTATCTTGCCCGGGGTGACACGCGCCAGCATCATTGAGCTTGCACGCTCAGAGGGCCACACGGTGCACGAGCGCCCGATCAGCCTCACCGAAGTGCGTGATGGGCTAGCGTCTAAGCACATCACTGAACTATTTGCCTGTGGCACTGCGGCGCTGGTTTTTCCGATCAGCGCTTTAAAAAGTGAAGAGTTTTCGTATGGAAATGACAGTACGGTCGCAGGACCCGTTACCCTCGCATTACGCCAGCAACTGCTTGATATCCAATATGGAAAAACAGCAGATACACGCAACTGGATGCTGCGGTTAGCTTGACACTGACTGCGGGCTTAACCCTTGCCGCTAACCGAACAACCTGACTCAGTCACTACACACCGCGCGAGAGCTCAACGATTCGCTTCCAACGTACGTTCTCACGCAGATAGCGAACCAAATAAGTGCACTGAGAGGCACGCAACATGATGCGGCGCAGCACTAGGCCCGTGATGTCAACTCAATACACCGCGCAACGTTGGCAACATCAACGCCGTAGATTGAACAATCCTTTGCGTGGCACCGGCGACATCTCTTTTAACCAACCTACAACAGAGTGCGGTTGAATCGTCGCGGTGGTTGTTACCTCAAGCGTTTTGATTGATGGTTCGCTTTTCAAACGTCCCAATGAATTTAAAAGAGCTTGCGCAAACAATTCACCTTTGACCGCATAACCAAGTCCGGTCAAGTGAATGTTGTCAGGGCTTGCAAGCCCATAAGCCGTCCATGTCGTCATCGCGCCTCTTGCGCCAGCAATGCGATACCAGTCATAAAACAAACAATCATTTTCGAAAGCGACTCTTCGAGCCAGGCGTGCAAAATCCCAAGTCAAAGTCACGTTTCTTCTTCTAACATTGAAATCTTGCGCAGACGTCACAACAATGATTGCGTTAGGGTGCTTGGCTTTCACGCGCTGTATGGTCTGTACCATATTTTTTTCAAGCTCTGGCGGGATCGTATTTTTATTGACAAGATCATTCGTACCCCAATCCAGTACGATCAAATCAGGGGCTAGCTGGCCCGATTGTTCTTCAAAATATGTTTGACCGAGCAACGCGCCATAGTTAGCCCCCCCGACACCTAAGTTGTGATACGTCACACCAATAGTCGCATTTTCGATACTCACACCATGCACTTCAAAAAATTGACCATTCTTAGGGCTGGTGTTGCGTATCTCGAAGCGCAAGGTATCCGACATTTCAGGAAAACTCAGTTCAAGCATTTGTGACTTAGGCTTCGTATCGCCACCGGGCACAACAGCCTCATGCAAATAGTTTCCTGACTGAACGCGTAAGGAGTACGTTGAAGAACTTGCGGAATAAAACAATTTGACTATTTTTTTACCAGGCTCAGGGGCTGTAAAAAAATTCAAAGTGAAAGAAGTGTCTACCGAAGCCGTTCTAGCGACAAAACCCGAGACGCCAACAGGTAAGCGTGGTGACTGATGAAGACTATTGGCGGTTAACCAATCGCCCGTGAACGTCGACTTAAAATCATTTTGTGAATAAGTTTTGGCAATCGAGTACGGAAACACCATCCCCCGGCCTGCACTGCCACCTAGGCCTTGCAAACGACTGCGTGCGATCTCAGCAGCGTAACCACCCTGCACCAACGAGTCGCCAAAATGTGCGACCGTAAAGCCATCTTTGTTCGCGACAGCCCATTTTCGCTGCAACTGTTGTATTAATCGCGCATCTTTAAACTCAAGAACATTCGTCTGAGCCGTAACATACCGATTGAGGGATTGTGCCCGTTCGCCCAACACATCTTCAATTGTGCGCCGTGCGTAAGGTCTAGCCGAGGGGTTACCCAAAAAGGTGTCAACACGTTGCGGTACCAACGCCGCATCTGATTTTTCGCGTGGTGCGATCGGTGCCGTGGTGCATGATGTCAGCACCAGTGTCGCCAAACACATTGAAGCCCAGCGCACAAAGAATGATTGCAAAAGACGCGTAATCATGAAGATGAATCCAGTTTATTGATCAATAGTCGCTTAATTTTTGATTTAATAGATCAATTTTAAAGTTTTGACGGAAGGTACAGCCACATGATAAATCACCCAACGCAGGGCAACGACCGAGACCTCTCTCACCCCAATGGCGACTGGAATAGACACTATCTTGAGGTCGCCGGAGCCAGACTACATTACGTCGACGAGGGGCAAGGCATGCCAATCTTTCTTCTGCATGGTTGGCCCGAGTTTTGGTGGACTTGGCACCGAAACCTAACCGTACTGTCCAAAGACTTCAGAGTGATCACGCCCGACCTACGAGGTTTTGGACAAAGTGCGATCGCACCTGGCGCGAAGCCTGAACCTCCCAACGCCGACGTTCACGCTCAGGACATCATTGCTCTCGCTGACTCACTCGGGATTAAGCGCTTCGGTATCGTCTCGCACGATGTCGGTGCCTATGTGTCACAACAACTGACCAGGAGATGGCCCGAACGGGTGAGCGGCTTATTTTTCTTCAATGCCCCCTACCCTGGAATTGGGCGACGCTGGGTGCAGGCGCGCCATATCCAAGAGATCTGGTATCAAACGTTTAATCAGCTACCGTGGGCGGCCGAGTTAGTCGGCTACGATCGAAACACTTGCCGTCTTTACTTTAAAAATATGTTGAGTCATTGGGCCTATGACCCCGATACCTTTACCGAGCAACTTGAGCATTGGATCGATAACTTCATGCGACCCGGTAACCTAGCCGGCGGTTTCGCGTGGTACGCAGCCAATCACGCCTCGCGCATTGCGCTGATTGAACACGGAGCACCCGACTTGCCCAAAATACCGGTACCGAGTCAATTTTTTTGGGGCCGTCACGATCCGGTGATTTTGAGTGAATGGGTAGATCGACTGCCGGATTACTTTGACAACCCAATCGTTGAAATTGCCGAAGAAGCTGGTCACTTTGTTCATTTTGAACAAGCTACGGCCGCAAATGAACGAATCAAGGTGTTTTTTCAGTCGCTCGAAAAGTGAACGCACGCCAACTCATCGCATTGACGCAACGCCTTAACTCAGCCGTAACGGCTCAATGACCGCAACGTCTGCACTGGTCGTGGTCGAGATCGGAGGTTGTACGACTGGCTGAGCCGCAGCCGCCGCAGAAGGCTGCTGTGTCTCTGTCTTTTTCACAACGCCTTGCTCAATCAATTTATTCACTACGCCTGACAACTCTGTATAGGTGCGTAACAACGCTGGCACAGACATCGCAACCGAACCAACTGTTTTTGTGGTCCGCGTGTCCTGACCGGTTTGGGTGATGTTGACTAGGTCAAAACGCACAATGCCCTCAAGCATTGTGATATTGCTGATGCCATCGGCGTAGACTGTAGTTTGCATTGATAGTGAGCCCTTAAGATGTTCGACAGGTCGGTTCAAGCAAAAAAATGCGCTGAGCGTCGACTCGAGAGTACCGTATTGACTTAGCAAATTAGCGTATTTTGTAGTGCCGATTTCGCCCTATGCAAAATTGCCTAAAGATTTGCACTTTAGGTACGTTATCCGCATTTTTTTGAGCGCCAAGACAGAATTGCCCTCAGGACAAGAAATTTGCCCAAAAGGGTAAACTCAGCTAAGAATAACTCCCAGAGAGACAAATAATATGAAGTATTTAAACCGCCTTTCGATCTCACTCGCTGCAATCGCAAGCTCGTTTGCACTGAACAATGTTGTTTTCGCCGACACCTACCCCTCGCGGGCGATTAAAGTGATTGTGCCCTATGCCCCAGGAGGCGGAGCTGATTCGTTTGCCCGACTTTCGGCTCCAGAGCTCGAAAAAGTCTTGGGTGCGCAGCTGATCATTGAAAACATGGCGGGCGCAAACTCAGCCATTGGCGCGCAGGCGATGGCTAGAGCCAAGCCTGATGGTTACACTTTGCTGTTTACAACAGACTCTACTGCGGTCGCGAACCCCCTACTCTACAAGAACTTATCTTATAAGGCCGAAGAGCTTGTCTCAGTCGGCACCCTCAATGAAGTCGCGCTTGGCATCGTTGTTGCAGATAGCCTGCCGATCAAAACGTTCAAAGAGCTCGTCGAGTACACCAAGACCCACAAGGGCAACCTTGCCTATGGGTCGTACGGGCTAGGCAGCCAGGCTCACATGATGGGCGAAGCCTACAACAAACTGACCGACTCTAAACTGGTGCACGTGCCCTACAAGGGTGCGGCCCCCGCTGTGACAGATGTCATGGCTGGCCAAGTCTTGTTTACGTTTCCGGCGTTGATCACTGTGCGTGGCAATATCCAAGCCCAAAAACTACGCATGCTTGCCGTCACAAGTAGCGCACGCTTACCCAGTTTGCCTGACGTGCCAACCTTCAAAGAATTGGGCTACGAAAAGATGTCAGTGGGTGCCTGGTACGGATACTTTGCACCAAAAGATACTCCTAATGCAGTGATCATGAAATTCAATTCGGCCTTAGCCACTGTGCTTAATGACAAAGCCTTTGTCGACAAACTCATCGAACGAGGAGCAATCCCGTTAATCAGTACGCCTGAACAAATGCGCGTCTTGATTGAAAAGGAAAAAAAGTTTACGTCTGAAGTCTTGACGTTGACTCAAATTAAGGTAGACGAATAAGCCTAATCTGACCGCGTCGGGGCCACCTGATGCGGTCACCTGCGCGATGGCTGCTGCCTAAGTTGCGTGGCATGACGCGCACGCAAGTCAAAAATATAGTCGTGCCTACTGAGTGGCCAAACCGGCATTAAATACATTTTTGCCGCGTATATTTGAACAGTCGTTTCTACCATTCAGACACAGCGCTGCTCGTTTGTTATAAAAGTACATCATCTGCTTACTGTAAAACAGTTCAGTCCATTGGTTCATTAATGCGACATCAACGTCGGGCGCAAAGCGTGGGATCCATGCGCGCAAGCGGGTCGTACTCTCGTCAATCAGATGCCCACTATTTTTATAATTGCCGTGTAAGCCTACGGTCGAATCGTCACCCTCGAGTTTTCGCGTAACGCCGCCGAGCCACATCCGAGAGCATGACGACAAGCAAAACCCCTCAATGCTTGTTGAAATTTTGTGTTTCCGAATCGTCTCGCCAATGCAGTAACCGGTGTTTGCATTACCGCCATTCGAGTTGCTCAGCACAACGAGATTAATTTGGCTCGTACTGATAATTTGCTTGAGCTTATCGCACTCACCCCCCACAACTGGCCCCGACATGTGAACCGTTGTGCCAGTCACCGTGATCTCCATTGCTGCAGCATAAGGGCACGCTATCATCAGTAGCGTAACTAGCATTGTATTTGTCATTGTCATCGCCTTGGTCTTTGCCTTTGTCGTTATCATTTTTGTTCAGAGATACCTAGTTTGAAAGTGATTTATAGTTTCTGCAACTTAGAGACGAAGTCACTTAATCACCGTTCTTTGACCGCACCACTCTAGACTAACTTTAATTTAACATCCAAAAGATCTATGCCATTCAATCAAGAGGAAGCATCCTGAGCCAGCAGCGCCAGCACAACATTGATCCAGATAGCCTGAACGCCTTGCCAACCGGGTCGGGCGTTTATATCTTTCAGGGCCAAGGCACACTGCCTCTTTATATTGGCAAAAGTGTGAATATTCGTAGCCGTGTGCTGAGTCATTTACGGACCCCCGACGAGGCCAAAATGATTGCTCAGACACGTCGAATCGATTTTATTGAAACGGCTGGCGAGCTTGGCGCGCTGTTACTCGAAGCCCGCATGATTAAAGAGCAAAGCCCCCTATTTAATCAGCGCTTACGACGCACCCGAAGGCTCTATTCGCTTCGCTTGGTGCAAACAAGCAAAGGTACGGATTTAGAGGTCGTTGATAGTAAGAGCGTCAGTCTTGGCGCAACCCCTAAACTGTTCGGTTTGTTTGCGTCGACTCATTCAGCCAAAAGCAAACTCAACGAGCTTGCGCAAGAACATAGCTTGTGCAAAGTGATCTTGGGCCTCGAAAAAACGTCGACCCGCGGGTGCTTTGGCTTACAAATCAAAACCTGCAAAGGCGCTTGCGTGGGGCAAGAAGATCGATCGCTTCACGACCAAAGATTATTCACTGCTTTAGAAGATTTAAAGGTAGAAGTCTGGCCGTTTAGTGGCGCAGTTGAGTTGATAGAAGAAAATAATGGATGGGTACAAAGACACCGTGTCAATAACTGGTGCCATCTAGAAACTTGGTGTTCAAAGACGGGG
>JARXAG010000139.1 GCA_029866055.1 Burkholderiaceae bacterium | reverse complement strand
TCGCGCGTGACTGATTGGGGTGAGGCACTTCGAGCGTTGAAAAAATATCAGAGTATTGAACAAAAAAATCCGGATTTTCTTGAAGGAACTTGGCAATGGTGTGTGCGGTATTAATCATGTCGTAGAGCTCGTGAATGATGGAATCGAGGCGACCAAGTGATCGATATCAATGCTGCCAGAAAAAACTGTGGTGGCTGGCCCTGTCATGCGCAACTGGGCGCCGTCAAAGGCTACGGTGAGCCAGCCGCCGTGCGTGCGCACGCGCACCGGCGATACCAGTAGCCCTCGCCGAATGCCCGCCGCGACGGCTGCGCAAGCACCCGTACCGCAGGCAAGGGTTTCACCCGCGCCGCGTTCGTACACACGCAAATAAATCGTGTGCAGATCAACGATTTGCATAAAGCCTGCGTTCACGCGCCGTGCGAACCTTGGGTGCGACTCAATCATTGGGCCAAGCAAGGCGACGGGTGCCGCTTCAACATCAGCGACCACCTGTACGGCGTGAGGATTTGAAATGGCGACGGCGGAAAGCCAAACGGTTTGTGCTGGGATGGTGGCAAGCTCAAGCCCGTAGAGCGTGTCTTGGCCCAGGGCTTGGGTCGCAAGGCCACTGATGTCAAAGGGCAAGTCGTCTGCAGTAAAGCGCGTTTGCCCCATTTCGACCGTGACGTCACCATTGGGCAGTTCTTCGAGGGTGATGAGCCCGGTTGCGATCTCGGCCCGCAGGGGGTTGCGCGACGACAGTTTTTGTTCGTGCACAAAGCGCACAAAACAGCGTGCGCCGTTACCGCAATGTTCGACCTCAGTGCCATCTGCGTTAAATATTCGGTAGCGAAAGTCGGCCTCAGGGTGCAGAGGGGTGTCGACCAATAAAATCTGGTCACAGCCCACGCCAAATTGCCGGTGTGCAAGCGCACGAGCCCGCTCTGGCGTCATGTCGAGGGCTTGCCTGACGCCGTCGAGCATGACGAAATCGTTGCCTGCCCCGTGCATTTTGGTGAAATTCCATATCATTTTGCAATTATCCCTTATTCACCCCGTCAGAGCGTAGGGGATTCGCCATAATTCACCAAATTGGCATAAAATTGCAACAGTCGCTGAGTTAACCGACAACTTGCGGAGCGACTGAGTTGGGTCAAGACTGAAATGTCTGGCCGACAAAAAAATAATTCTGCTAAAGCGTCGCGCCCAGTCCAACGTCTTTACAGGTGAAGGTTCAGGGGTGCAACGCACCTCCTTAACCCATCTCTGGCATTGCCAGTAAAGGACGTGAGCATGTCTACTAAATCAAACGACTTTCTCTTTACCTCTGAATCCGTGTCTGAAGGCCATCCTGATAAGGTTGCCGATCAGGTGTCTGATTCGATTCTTGACGCCATTTTTGCCCAAGACCCCTATGCACGTGTCGCGGCTGAAACGCTTTGCAACACCGGCTTGGTCGTCTTGGCCGGTGAAATCACTACCACTGCCAACGTGGATTACATCCAGGTTGCACGCGACACCATCAAACGCATCGGCTACGACAACACCGATTACGGTATTGATTACAAAGGTTGCGCGGTCTTGGTGGCCTACGATAAGCAATCGCCTGATATCGCCCAGGGCGTTGACCGTGCCTCTGACGATTATTTGAATCAAGGTGCCGGCGACCAAGGCTTGATGTTTGGTTATGCCTGCTCTGAGACCCCTGACCTGATGCCCGCACCGATTTGGTACGCACACCGTTTGGTACAGCGCCAAAGCGAATTGCGTAAAGACGGCCGCCTGCCTTGGTTGCGCCCTGATGCCAAGTCGCAAGTCACGTTTCGTTATGTCAATGGTGAACCCGTTGAAGTCGATACCGTGGTGTTGTCAACACAACACGCGCCCGAAATCACGCTCGACGAAATCAAATCGTCAGTGATCGAACACATTATTCGCCCAAGCTTTCCGGCAGAGCTGTTGACGCCAAAGACCAAGTTCTTGGTGAACCCAACCGGTCGCTTCGTGATCGGCGGCCCCCAAGGCGATTGCGGCTTAACAGGTCGCAAAATCATCGTTGACACCTATGGTGGCGCTTGCCCACACGGTGGTGGCGCGTTCTCGGGCAAAGACCCCTCAAAGGTCGATCGCTCAGCCGCCTACGCCGCCCGCTATGTTGCTAAAAACATTGTGGCTGCTGGTTTGGCAACGCAGTGCCAGGTGCAAGTCAGTTACGCAATCGGCGTAGCAGAGCCGATCAACATCACCGTTTACACCGAAGGCACTGGCGTAATCTCGGATGACGCGTTGGCTTTGTTGGTGCGCGAGCACTTCGACTTGCGTCCAAAGGGCATCGTCAACATGCTCGACCTATTGCGCCCGATCTATACCAAGACAGCCGCCTACGGTCACTTTGGTCGTAACGAGCCTGAGTTCACCTGGGAAGCTACCGACAAAGCGGCTGTGCTTAAAAAGGCAGCCGGCAAGTAATTGCGATGTTGGCTTAGCGGCCACGATTGCTTCAGTGTCGTAAAAGCACAAACGCAGTAAAAAATGCCCCTGCACTGAGACCTGTGTAGGGGCATTTTTACGTGAGTTGGATCGCGATGCTATGCTGCGCCGATGACCTCACCGACTCAAAAACACAACCACAGTCCAAGCACCGAAACAGCCCCCGAAGTGGGTCAACCCGGCGCAGCAGACTCACCCTGCGTGGCCGTCTGCTCAACCTTGTTTGAAGATGTCTGCCGAGGTTGCGGGCGCACAATCATGGAAGTGTCAAACTGGGTCTTTATGGACGACGCCGAAAAACAAGCCGTGTGGGTCAGAATCCGTGCCGAAGGCTACCCAAGGCGCCCCGGCACGACGTAAAACTTTAAGGCTAACGCAAACCCCAAGGTCAGATCGGAGGCACCTAAATTTGCTCAGCACAATTTAGGTGCGTAGAGTCTGACCGGGCGCAGGTAGAGAACAAACCCCCTTCACCCCGCCAGCAATCTACTTATCAGACAACACAGTGCCAGCCAGCTTCTCAGACATCTTAGCGACAGCAGTGTGATCCTGACCAGGCCCGAGCATTGCAGCCGAGGCTGCCCACATCTCACGGCACATCGCGGCGAAAGGCGTTGGCGTGTTGGTATCTTTGCCAATGCCCAACGCAATGCTCAAGTCTTTGACCATCAAATCCAAGCCAAAACCTGCGTTGTACTGACCTGACAACACAAACTGTTTGAATTTTTTCTGCGTCGAATTGTTCATGCCGGTTGACGAGTTCAAGACATCGACCATTGCGGCAGGATCCAGACCAAAACGCTTGCCAATCAAAAGTGCCTCAACCCCGATCAAAAAGCCACCAGCAGAGACTAAGTTGTTGAGCGCTTTCATTGCGTGCGCTGACCCAACGTCGCCTGTAGGCGTAATCGAGGTGCCCATACAGGACAAGACCGGGCGCACACGTTCAAGCAAGGCTGCGCTGCCACCAAACATAATGGCCAGCTCGCCTGTTTTGGCGCGCGGCACGCCGCCCGATACTGGCGCGTCAACCAAATGACCTTTAGCGGCTGCGACCTGCTCAGCCAGTGTGCGGGTGATGGTGGGCACGCCAGAGCTCATTTCGACGATCACGGCGTCGGGGCGCAGGCCAGCCAACACACCATCCGGACCATTGAGTACGGCCTCAACGATCGCGCTAGTGGGCAAGATCGTGATGATGATGTCTGATGCCGCAGCCAGCGCACGATTCGACGCAGCAACCGTACCGCCGATCTCTTTGCAAAAGGCCTGGGCGCGTTCGGCCGAAGCGTCAACAATTTGAAGGGGGTAGCCGGCTTTGTGCAATAAAGCGGCCATGGGCCATCCCATGCTACCTACACCGACAAAACCAATGGTTGGCTGAGCGCTCATCTTTGACGTGCCTTTTTAAAAAGTGGATTCAATAGAGCCTGATTGTCTGTGTTTGGCTTTACCCCTGTCAAGCGAGGCGCGTAGCAGCGGGCTTGACAAGCACCGTGGGCAGCTCTCAGAATGGCCTCTCAGCTGCCCAAAACGACAACAAGCCGACCTCAACGGCCTCCGGAGACCTCATGACACTGCCTAATTACGAAATTTTTGCGTTGCGTTACGCCACCATGCCTAAGCGTACACGCCGCGAGAACTTCATTACCCACGATCCGCACGACGAGCTCATGCCGATGGACTATTTTGTGTGGCTGATCCGTGGCGAGGGCAGAACCATCATGGTGGACACTGGCTTTAACGCCGAGCAGGCTAAACAACGAGGTCGCACGCTGACGCGCTGCCCTGTTGGTTCTCTTGCATTGCTAGGCATTGCTCCTGAAGATGTCCAAGATGTTGTGATCACACACTTGCATTACGACCACGCAGGCAACATCGATTTATTGCCCAACGCTAAATTTCATATTCAAGATGGCGAAATGGATTACGCCTGTGGGCGACATATGTGTCAGGGGCTGTTTAGGCACGCTTACAACATTGAGGATGTCGTCGCGCTGGTGCGTCGCGTGTACGCAGACCGAGTTGTGTTTCACGATGGTCGCGAAACGCTTTGCCCTGGCATCGAGCTAATGAAGATTGGTGGCCATACAAAGGGCTTGCAATCTTTGCGTGTGCATACTGCGCGGGGTTGGGTAGTCTTGGCTTCAGACGCCAGCCACTATTACGAAAACATGGAAAAACCCTCGCCGTTTCCGATTGTGTTTCATCTGGGTGAGATGCTAGAGGGCTACGGCATTTTGCGTGACGCAGCAGATTCGCCTCAGCATATCGTGCCCGGGCCCGACCCCATGGTGCGGGAGCGTTACCCGTTTCATGGCGATCCAGCCAACGATATTGTCGCGTTGCATTTGCCACCGAAGGGCTGATGTTGCGATTGGAGGGGGTTGGGGTTTAGTCGGCGACTCGCAGCCTGTAGCCGGAGTTAGTGAGGCAATATGTGACCCCTGACAGTAGCATTTCGTTACACATTAAAGTCGTTCCACGTATTGCAGACGAGGTCGCACATCCCTTAAAATTCTGTCATGGAAACACGACTCACTCGCTTAGAAGCTATCATCCCAACCCTCGCAACACGCGAGGATCTGGCACTCCTTGAAACTCGCATGTCGGCCTCGATAAGCAGGGTTGAAACTCATATGTCAGCCTCAATTGGCAGGGTCGAAACAACGTTGCACAGCGAAA
>JARXAG010000211.1 GCA_029866055.1 Burkholderiaceae bacterium | reverse complement strand
CTATGTACGCAGCACAATTTTTATCGGGGCGCGTAGCCTTAGTCACCGGCGGTGCAGGCGGCATCGGCGCTGCTGTGTCTGAGGCGCTTGCTGCGTATGGTTGTCAGGTTGTCGCAGCCGACCTGCCCAACCGCCTAGGTGCAACGGACACAGGTGGCGGCATTGAACATGTTGCGTTAAACGTTTGCGATGCAGCTGACATCGCGCACTGTGTGCAGGGCGTTGTACAACGACATGGTCGCTTAGATATTTTGGTGAATGTGGCCGGTGTTGTGTCGGTGGGTAGTGCACAAAACCTCACTGAACAAGAGTGGGATCGCGTGATCGACATCAACCTGAAGGGTACCTTCTTGTGCTGTCAGGCCGTGATCCCTGTGATGAAGCAGCAGAAGCTTGGTCGCATCATCAACATTGGCTCGGTGCTCGGTAAAAACGGCGGCAATCCTCGTCCGTGGCTCGACCCCAAAGAACAAGACCGAGCCGGTAACGTGGCCTATGGGGTGTCTAAGGCTGGGGTACACATCATGACGTCTTATCTGGCAAAAGAACTGGCGACGTTTGGCATCACGGTAAATGCCGTGGCGCCAGGCCCAGTTGCTTCGGCGATGACAACCGCGTTTCCGCAAACGCTTAAGGATTTAATCCCCGTGGGGCGTATGGGTAAAGCGTCTGAGATTGCCTCGGCGATTTTGTTTTTGGCTTCACCTGAGTCGGGCTTTGTGACGGGTGAGATTTTGGATGTGAATGGCGGGCTGTGGTCCGATTAAGGCTTGAAAAACTCGCCGATGACTGCCATATTGCATTAAAGTATCAACATGCGAGTTTTACTTTTTTCAAAGAGATCAGCGATGCCCTTCTGTTCAGCCTGTGGCACGAAATGTGCAGACGACGCCAAGTTCTGTAGCGCCTGTGGCAAGGCCGTTGTGGCTGCATCTGCTGCAGAACAGCCTAGCCAGCCCACAGACACTGTCGCGCCAGTGATTCAGGTGATTGCCCCGGCCGCGCCCTTGAAAGCCTTTGATAATCCCGCTGAACTCTGGAAGATGTTTTTTTATGTTGCCCTGTTTAATATGGGCATCTATTTCTTAACGACCTACGGTGCCGAAAGTGGCGGTTATAGCTCGGGCGTTAATTTTTTGTTTTTTGCGGGCTATTTCGGGTTGGCTTATTTCTTGGTCAAAGTGCAGGCCTTTGACAAAGGCCGCGCATTTTGGCTGTTGCCGTTGATTGCGTTTCACTTGTGGGGTTATCTGCAAGGGATTGCAAGCAGCGATGATCTCGAATACGCCACAACCTTTGACAATTACGATACGTTTATTACTGGCCTCCCAGAGATGGTGATCCTGACCAAGCTGTTTTTGGTGTTGCGTCAGGGTTCGGCAAAGTAAACCTGTGACCGTTTGCGGATCGTCGATCGTTCGCCTTGATTGATCAGTGAAAATTACCCTGAAAGCAGTGTCTGGTTTCATGACCTAATTCATGCATGGTTGTTTTCTTGCCGGTGTAAATTTGGCAATCATTGCCATTCCAAAATGAGCAAGCTGAAATCGCATACCCAAAGCCGCCTAGGCCACGCTTTCGGCTTTCTTTCTCGCAGGTTGCCTGAACGTTATCCACTCGAAACCAACTGATCGTCGTTTTAGACGTCATGAGCTTTGAGGCATCAAACTTTGCTTCAGGATTTTTCCAATCTTGTGCAAGTGCCTGGGTTGTAGCGAGTCCGAACGCAGACACCATGAAGAGTTTTTTTATAAAAAGAGTCATGCTGCGGTCGCCACCATGCACAAAAATTTTCTCATTTGAAGTTGAAACACAATTTCAGTCAACGCCTTCGCAGAGTCGGTGATCCGTATCAACTTTGCGCGAAACGCCATCAGCCATTTCAGATCGATCGCAACGCGCGCGTAGGCGATAGTCGGGCTTGCTTTTTAGCCGCAGCGAAAGACTGCCGCTAAAAAGCTTACAAAACAAATCGCGCCAGATCCTGGCTTGCTGCAGCTTCTGCAAGCTTGTCGTTCACGTACGCAACATCAAGCACGACTGTTTTGCCGCTACAGCTGGCCGCATCAAACGACAGATCTTCAAGAAGCTTTTCCATTACTGTGTACAAGCGCCGTGCGCCAATGTTTTCGGTGCGCTCGTTAACTTCAAAGGCAAGTTCAGCCAAACGCGCGATACCCTCGTCGGTAAATTCAAGATGCACGTCTTCGGTGGCGAGCAAGGCGCTGTACTGTTTGGTGAGCGAGGCGTCGGTATCGCACAGAATACGAACAAAATCTTTAGCGGTCAGTGAATCAAGTTCAACCCGAATCGGAAAACGCCCTTGTAGCTCGGGGATCAGATCCGAGGGGCGCGATAAATGAAAAGCCCCTGAAGCGATAAATAAAATATGATCTGTGCGGATCATGCCGTACTTAGTGGTCACAGTTGTGCCTTCGACTAAAGGCAATAGATCGCGCTGCACGCCCTGGCGTGACACATCGGCGCCACTGGTTTCTTGCCGTGCGGCAATCTTGTCGATTTCGTCTAAAAACACGATGCCGTGTTGCTCAACTTTATGAATCGCAAGCGTACGCAAGTCGTCTTCGTTGACGCGCTTCGAAGCCTCTTCGTCAGTCAAAAGCTTGAAAGCTTCTTTCACAGTCATCTTGCGTGTTTTCTTTTTTTCACGCGCAAGGCCGGCGAACATACCCTTTAATTGTTCGGCCATATCCTCCATGCCAGGTGGCGACATGATGTCCATCTGCGGGGCGTTGGCTGCGACTTCAATTTCAATCTCGGTGGCATCGAGATGCCCTTCGCGCAAACGCTTTCTGAAGGTCTGGCGTGTTGCGGTCTCTTCGCGAATCGGCGAGCCGTCAGCGGCTCGCGCCGGAGCCAACAACACATCCAGGATACGGTCTTCGGCCGCATCTTCGGCTTGCGTGCGCACACGTTTCATTTCGTGTTCGCGCGTTTGCTTAATGGCGATTTCAGCCAAGTCACGGATAATGGTATCGACATCGCGCCCAACGTAGCCAACTTCGGTAAATTTAGTGGCTTCGATTTTGATAAAAGGCGCGTCGGCGAGCTTCGCTAAACGTCGGGCGATTTCAGTTTTACCTACGCCCGTTGGGCCGATCATCAAAATATTTTTGGGATGAATTTCGGTGCGCAAGGGCTCAGCGACTTGCTGGCGACGCCAACGGTTGCGCAGAGCAACGGCGACCGAGCGTTTGGCGCGATCTTGTCCAACGATATGTTTATCGAGTTCAGAGACAATTTCACTGGGGGTCATGGTTGAGGCAGACATGCTTATTCCAGAGTTTCAATCAGATGTTGTTGATTGGTGTAAATACAAAGATCGCCAGCAATTTCTAGCGACTGCTTGACGATGACTTCAGGGCTGAGTTCGGTATTACGTAACAGCGCGAGTGCTGCCGATTGTGCGTAGGCGCCGCCCGAGCCGATGGCGGCAATGCCGTTTTCGGGTTCAAGAACATCGCCGTTGCCGGTGAGCACCAAGGTGTGATCGCGATCGGCTACGATCAGCATTGCCTCAAGGCGACGCAATACGCGATCGGTGCGCCAGTCGCGTGTGAGCTCGACGGCCGAACGCATCAAGTTGCCTTGATGCTTTTCTAGTTTGGCTTCGAAACGTTCTTGCAAGGTAAAGGCATCGGCCGTAGCGCCCGCAAAGCCTGCAAGAATCTTATCGTGATACAGGCGTCGAATTTTTCGCGCGGTCGCCTTAATCACAATATTGCCGAGTGTGACTTGGCCATCTCCGCCAAGGGCAACGTGATTGCCTCGCCTCACACTGATGATGGTTGTGCCGTGAAATTGTTCCATACTAAGACTCGATCGTAAAAAAGGCACACTCGAAGTGCTGTGAGTGTGCCTTGTGGATTTGCCCTGTGGCTTTGCCGTTAGGGTCTGAATAGATAAAAGCGAGTGAGCTGTCTGCGTTGAGGCGTCAGGCTCATCTCATCGCGATTTAATCCCCAAACATTTTTTGACGCATCTCGCGACGCTCTTGAGCTTCGAGAGACAAGGTTGCGGTAGGGCGAGCTAACAAACGGCGCAGGCCGATGGGCTCGCCAGTTTCGTCGCACCAGCCGTACTCGCCGCTGTCGATACGCACGATGGATTGCTGTACTTTTTTCAGTAGTTTGCGTTCGCGATCACGGGT
This sequence comes from Burkholderiaceae bacterium, assembly GCA_029866055.1. Taxonomy (GTDB): domain Bacteria; phylum Pseudomonadota; class Gammaproteobacteria; order Burkholderiales; family Burkholderiaceae_B; genus Zwartia. The sequence goes on along the minus strand of JARXAG010000211.1, from coordinate 3,728 downwards.
ACGCAATTCAAGCGCGTGTTCTTCTTCGATCGTGGCACGGTCAGCTGGGTCGGGCACAAATTGTGTTTCGCGCAAGTGCTCTGTGGTCGCGCCCGCATTATTGAGAATATCTTGTTCAAGTTGGCGCAGACGATCGCGAAAAAATCCCAACTGACGATCACTCATGTACTCATCTTCGGGCATGAGCAATAACTCAGCCTCAGAGGGCAAATTATTTTCAGATAAATCGCCGTTTGATTTAGGGCTTTTTTTGGCAGCCTTAGGTGCGGCGGCGGGTGCGGCGGGTTCGATTGTTGCGGCAGTCTTTTCGGGCACTGACTTAACAGGCGTTGCAGTTTTTACGACAGCGGCTTTCGCTTTAGGAAGGGTCACAGCCGTTGAGGCCTTTGTTGCAGGGGTGTTCTTTGAGGGCATGGAGGCCTTAGTGGGTGTGGAAGTCTTGGCGATTGCAGAGGCCTTCGTGGGCGATGCATTGTTGGCCGGTGCTTTGGCCTTGGCAGACGGGACTGCTGTGGATGACGTCGTGGTTTTGGCTGAGGCTAATGTTTTGGCGGTGGCAACAGGCTTGGACTTAACCGGTGCAGGCTTTTTGACTGCAGCGGCTTGCGTTGTTACGGATTTTGATACCTTGGTTGCCTTTGTTGCCATGAGGTCACTCCATTAGATTAGGCTCTGCCAACTTTACGCAGAGTTACGACTTTGCAAGACATTGCTCAAGACCTTTGGTGAAGATGTCTTGAGGCAGCTTGCGACCGATAAAAACCATCTTTGTGTTTTTCTTTTCACTGGCTAACCAGGGTTTGCCAGGCTCTGCACCCATCATCATGTGCACGCCCTGAAACAGCATGCGGCGATTGATGCCTTTCATGTACAAAATACCTTTGTAGCGCAACAGATCTGGCCCGTATACCTGTACGACACCACCTAAAAACTCTTCAAGGCGCTCGGGGTCAAACGGCTTGTTCGACTTAAAGACAAAGGCGCCGATGTCATCGTTGTGCGGTGGCTTGTGGTTGTGCGTGGGGTCGGTGCATGTAGCCGGGTCGTGAGCGTGGCCATGTGCGTGATCATGATCGTGACTGTGGTCGTGGCCGCAGGTGCTGTGATCATGGTCGTGGTCATGACCATGCGCGTGATCGTGCCCATGATCGTGATCATGCGCAGCATCTGGGTGATCGTCGGCTAAAAATTGCGGATCGATATCTAAAATGGTGTTCAGGTTAAAGCCGCTGATATCAATCAGTTGTTTTAAGTCAGTTTCACCAAAATGTACGGCTTCAATCGAGGCGCGTGGATTCATGTGAACAATGCGGCGACGCAAGGCGGCATACTCAGCCTCGGTCACTAAATCTTTTTTCGACACCAAGATTCGGTCGGCAAAGCCCACTTGTTTTTGGGCTTCTTCTTGGGTGTCGAGGGTGTCCATGCCGTGTTTGGCATCCACGACGGTCACTACCGCATCCAAGCGATAGTAGTCGGCGATGTCATCGTCCATGAAAAACGTCTGGCAGACGGGGCCTGGGTTAGCCATGCCGGTGGTTTCAATAATGACGCGTTCAAACTTCAGTTCACCCGCCTGACGGCGTGTGCGTAAGTCGTTGAGTGTGCGCATCAGGTCGCCGCGCACTGTGCAGCACACGCAGCCATTCGAGAGCTCAATGATTTCTTCATCTTGCTCTTGCACCAGCAGCTCGTTATCGATGCTTTCGGGGCCAAATTCGTTTTCGATGACCGCGATGCGTTTACCGTGGTATTCGGTCAGAATGCGTTTAAGCAAGGTCGTTTTGCCCGCGCCGAGAAAGCCGGTGAGGATTGTGACGGGGACCATTTCGTCCGGATTGCGGGGGGAATTCATGAGCCAATCAACTTCAAAAAACGGGTGAGGGTGCGGGGCACCGAGCCAGGAGCTAGCCCGAAGGCGAACGCCGGATTACAGCACAGCACACGATTTGCGGCAAACATTTTCATTCGCAGACCAAGGGCTATGGCGAACTGAGTGTAGACCTCAAAATCATGACATCGCCACTATATTGGGGGTAAATCGTAAATTTCAAGGGTTCAAAACCCCTAATTTAAGGAAACTCTTAGCTTTTTCGACCAGCACGGGGGTGAGCTGAGTCGTAAACTTTCGCCAAATGCTGAAAGTCTAACTTAGTATAAAGCTGTGTCGTCGAAATATTTGCATGGCCCAGCATCTCTTGAACAGCGCGTAAGTCTTGGGCCGATTGCAGCACATGGCTCGCAAAGCTATGGCGCAAGACGTGCGGATGTACGTGGGTAGGCAGACCCGCTTTTAACGCGAGCTTGGCTAACTGGCCTTGAATCACTCGAGGGCTGATGCGCCGGCCGCGCGCGCCGATAAATAAGGCCACCTGATCGGCCATTGCGACGTTCGAGGGGGCGAACTGGGGCCGAATCGCGAGCCAGGCTGCAAGTGTCTGCAGCGCTTGAGCACCGATCGGTACGGTGCGACGCTTACCGCCTTTGCCCAGCACGTGCACCTCGTGATCGGCCAGATTGATCCAGCCACTTGAGGTGTGCTCTTTGGTTTGTGTGTATTGATGATCCAAGCCGACGAGTTCACTCAACCGCAGTCCGCTTGAGTAGAACAGCTCAAAAATTGCCCGGTCTCGCAACGAGATTGGGTCGGTCTGCGCCAGCAGCACGGGCGCATCAAGAAGAGCCTGAGTTTGATCGACGGATAAGGCTTTGGGCAGCCCCCGCGCTGCCTTGGGGGCGCGAACGTCGGCCGCGGGGTTCAGCGCCATGCCGCTTTGCGGTGCCCACCACTTGTAAAAGCCGCGCCACGAGGCGAGCATTCGGGCCAGGCTGCGAGGGCCTAGCCCCTGGCCGTGTAGCCGCGCTAAAAACTGCCGAATGTTGCCGTTGACTAAAGACTCAAGCGGTTTGTCTTGGGCGAGTTGCACTAAATGTTGCAGATCACGCTGATAGGCCGCCAAGGTGTGTGGCGAATACCGCCGGTTTTGCTCAAGGTGTTTTAGCCATTGCGCGACCTGATCCATGAGCGATACCTTAATCGCCCTGAGTGACGGCGGCAGGCTTGAGTCGCGACAGGGCAGCGCTAGCCAGATTGCTGACGGTTTGTAAAAAGGTCGTGCCCATGTCTGGAGCGAAGCGGTCAGGGTCGTCTGACCCTAACACCATCAAACCAAAGGCGGGCTCTTGAGGCTTGGCTCGCAATGAGATCATCGCGAGCGAGGCAGGTTTTTTGTGCAACCAACCCACTGCGGTGAAATCAGTGTTTGAGCCGCAGTAGGGCGCTGCAAGCGTATTGGCAAAGTCGTGTACCGAAGCATCGACGGGGGCGCCGACCCCTTCAGCAGGTACGTCTAGCCCCCAGACGCGAAGCGCGACCTCTTGCAGATTGAACTGTTCGGCTAAACCGAAGGCGACTTCACCGGGCAAGCGCAGCGGCGATTGCTCGGCCAGCATGCGTGCGCACCAAAGATTTAACTTGGTGGTCGTGGCCTCGTTTAAGGCGCCGTTTCGTACGATTTCGGCCAAGCGAAATTCAAAGTCGCGTAAGCGCTCGCGTAGCGTCAAAATCTGCCGCTCACCCAGTGAAATCGCGCGTGACTGATTGGGGTGAGGCACTTCGAGCGTTGAAAAAATATCAGAGTATTGAACAAAAAAATCCGGATTTTCTTGAAGGAACTTGGCAATGGTGTGTGCGGTATTAATCATGTCGTAGAGCTCGTGAATGATGG
>JARXAG010000208.1 GCA_029866055.1 Burkholderiaceae bacterium | reverse complement strand
GTTATTTTGGTTAGTAGCCCTCCTGCAAACCAAAACCAAAAAACCTGAGATTTCAGCACCTCAGGCGGTGTGTGATGTTGTCAACGCTTTCCCGCCCAAAGTATTTCGAACTGATTCCAATTCGTTGGGGGTCTGCTTGGGGCCTCACCCCATAAAGGGGGATGAATGTTGGCTATTCAGAAATAATCCCCTAAGGTTGTTGGGTGATCTGGTACGCTAAAACTGATAAATTTTACATATTTGTTGTACGCCAATCATTATGCAAAGTTTAAGTTAGTCAAAAGCATGGTGCGCGGTGTAGGACTTCGACATCAGTTTTAGTCTCTGAAAAGGAAAAGCATGAGAGTCAGCGCGACCGTTTTGATGTTCTGTGTGTTGGTGCTGCTGCATGGGCTCTTCGGTGACCGCGCCCAAGCGCAGTGGCTGAGTATGCATGAGGACGCAACCCTCACTACCTATACCGAACGCAGCGAGCTTATTCAAATGGATAGGTTTGTGAATGTGGCAGAGATGCTCGACTACAAACGCAAGATGCGTAATGAAGAAGGGCACATATTTCAGTCGGTAGTCATCAAGGCTCAATATAACTGCCCTGATAATCGTGTGAGGATCTACACGATTGAGCTGTTTGACGAGCGTATGGCCCGCGGCGATGTGGTCAATACACAAAAAATCTATGGGCCGTGGAAAGCGATCAATCCGCGAAGCGTTGAGCAAGAGCTCAAAAACTTTTCTTGTACGGGAAAAAAATAGCTTGTGATCTAAGCATCTGACGAGCCGTTACAGTTTTTGACATCCTCCCCGCCAAAAAAAGAGCATGTTGCCTAGCTTAAGGACTGTGTCATCAGATCAGGCGCTCTCGTACCTTGGCCGTTACCCACTCACTGACCGCCACCGTGGCAAGAATGACCAAAAGCAGCATGGTGACTTTGGGCCAGGCGAGGGTGTTAAGCGCAGACTCTAGCTTGACACCAAGTCCGCCCGCGCCCACCAAACCCAGTACGGTGGATTCTCGAATGTTGATGTCCCAACGAAAAACGCTGATGCCAGCAAGCGTAGGTGCAACTTGCGGCACCACGCCCCAAGCCATCGTTTGAGCCGAGCTCGCACCGGTGGCCTCGATGGCCTCGACTTGCGCGGCGTCGATCTCTTCGATTGCCTCGTATAGCAATTTTCCGATGAAGCCGATCGAACGCAGGGCAATGGCCAAGATGCCTGCGAGCACCCCAGGGCCCAAGATGGCCACCAGAAGCAACGCCCAGATTAGTGAATTGATCGAGCGTGACCCAACAATCAGCAGCAGTGCCACAGGACGCACGAGTGTTGTGCTTGGCGTCGTGTTGCGCGCCGCCATAAAAGCGACCGGCACCGCCATGACTAGCCCGAGCAATGTCCCCAGAGTTGCGATATTGATGGTTTCCCACAGTGGCCACCAGAGCTCATTCACAAAGCTCCAGGCGGGCGGCATCATGCGTGAACCGATATCTTGCATTTGTTTGGGTGCGTCTGAAACGAAGGCCCAAATCGTGTCGTTCGTCATCACCTGGAAGGCCCAGGACACAAAGGCGAGTGTGAGCACCCAGGCTGCGAACAACATCAGCTCATTGCGCGAGGTGCGTTTGCGCCACACTGGAACAGAAGGTGTCTTCGGGTTCATTGAATGCGCTTTCTGAGCCAGCCCGAGGTGTACTCAGCTACCATCACGATCGCAATGATGACCAAGATGATGGCGGCAGCTGTATCAAATTCGTAGCGGTCCATCGCGGTGTTGAGCGTCGCACCAATTCCGCCGGCGCCCACAATACCAATCACGGCTGATTCTCTAAAGTTGATATCGAGCCGGTAGAGCGAAAGGCCGACTAGCCGCGGCATCACCTGTGACAACACCGCAAAGTCGAGCACCTGCAGATATCCGGCTCCCGTGGCACGAAGGGCCTCAAGCTGGGACGCTTCAATCTCTTCGATATCCTCAGCCATCAGTTTGGCCATGAAGCCTATGGTGGCGAACGTCAAGGTTAGAAATCCGGCGAAAGGGCCAAACCCGAACATGGCGACTAGAAAGATGGCGACGATGATTTCATTGAGTGTTCGAGACAAGGCGATAAAACTGCGGCAGATGAGATAGACCCACGTTGGCGCAAGGTTTCGGGCAGCGCCCACGGCAACTGGAATCGACAACGCGACGCCAAGCGCGGTGGAGGTGATCGTCATCGTCAGGCTTTCTTGAAAACCAATGACGATCTCGTCCCAGCGGCTGGTGAAATTCGGATTCAGAAAGCCAAGCACGAACACCCAGCCGCGCTCTAGTCCCTGGATGGCACGCGCCCAGTTGACCTCTAGCGAACCGATACCCACCACGAGGTAAAGGGCTGCACCGATATACAGCGCCCAGCGGACGCGAGGGTTTGCAATAAATGGGGGACGCCGCCACTGGCGTGGCCGTACCGCAGCGGCTGTCACCACAGAGGTCATACAGAGTCAGCCAGTGTCAACACGCGGTGGTCTCGCTTACGGCTGTCTTGCTCGCCGTCGTCAGAGTCGCCTCTGGCCGTGGCTTGCATGCTTTGGGTGATGGCGGTCCAATCCTCGTCGCCATAAATATTGGTCAATACCGTCTTGTCGATCTCGGCTGCAGGGCCGTCATACACAACAACGCCGGCACGCAGACCGACAATCCTTGGCAGAAACTCGGTTGCTAACACCACATCGTGAATGTTCACGATCGCCGCAAGTCCGCGCTCGTGACACAGCTCAAGAATCAGACGCATAATCTGACGCGAGGTCTTTGGGTCGAGGCTGGCCGTTGGCTCATCTACCAGCAGCAGCTTTGGGCTTTGCATCAAGGCCCGCGCAATCCCTACGCGCTGGCGCTGCCCACCTGAAAGCGCATCGGCGCGCTTGTTCTCCATGCCGCTCAACCCTACACGTTCTAGCAGTGAGTAGGCTTGCGCGATGTCATCCCCCTCAAACCGTCGAAACCAGCTGGCCCAGAACCCGGTGTAGCCCAAGCGGCCCGACAGTAGGTTTTCCATCACCGTCAGACGTTCGATCAGGGCGTACTCTTGAAAAATCATGCCGATCTGGCGGCGCGCCTGGCGTAAGCCAGCAGAACCCAGTACGCTTAAGTTTTGCCCCTCTAGCTCAATCTGCCCGCCGCTTGGCTGCACCAGACGGTTCACGCAACGAATGAGTGTGGATTTACCTGCCCCTGATGGGCCGATCAGCCCCAGCACCTCACCCGCCCCGACGCGAAGACTCACACCTTTAAGTGCAAGGTCACCTGTGGGATAGCGCTTTTCTAGCTGGCGCAACTCAAGCATTGAGACAATCCTTTATTTGCAGGCGTAGCTAACGTTCATCGCCTGATCGATCTCGCGTACGACTTGCCAGTACTCTTTGTAAGTGATGGGCATGAACTTTTCTTGTGGCGGCTCACTCTTGTTGAACTCGGCAGCCAAGGCCGTTCCTTCCCATTTGAAGCTAAAGAAAGCCTCTTTGACTTTCTCTGCCAGTTCAGGCTTGAGGTTGTAGACGTACCCATACCCTGAGGTCGGGAAGGTTTGAGACTTGTAAATCACCTTGGTCTGGTCCGCCTTGACCACGCCGCGCGCGATCATCCGATCTTTGACAGAGTTGGCAATGGCCGCTGCCGGGTAATCTTTGTTCGCAACGCCTAGAATCGAGTTGTCGTGCTTGCCACTGAACACGGGCGTATAGTCTTTGCCGCTCTCCATCTTGTACTTATCGCGCAACAGAGCGGCAGGGGCCTTGAACCCCGAGTTAGAGGTTTCAGAGGTGAAGGCCAAGCGCTTGCCTTTCAGATCCTCTATCTTCTCAATACCGCTGCCGGGGTGGGTGATGATTTCCATCTCGTAGCCGTAACGGTTGTCTTTAGACGCCATCATCGCAAAGGGTACAAAACCAGAGCAATTGACAGCGATTGGATTAGAGCCCGTATTGAAAGCAGCGACGTGCAGGCGGCCTGCGCGCATGGCCTCTAATTGAGCCGCGTTGCTTTGCACCGGGAAAAACTGCACTTTCTTGCCAGTTGTTTTTGCCAAGTGCGCGATAAAGCCATCCCACACCTTGGCGTATACAGCGGGGTCTTCGACCGGGGTGTAAGCAAATACTAGGGTGGCCGGGTCAACGAACTCTGACGCCTTTGTGGGTGCATCTGCGACCAAGTCACCGTTTGTATCTTTGAAACGGGCGTCCATCGCCTGCGAAGCGGGGGGCAGCGTAGTCAGGGCGGCAGCGAAGATGGCTGACAAAACAAAGCGCATGTGATTCTCCAAAGATCATAAAAAATCGAGTCTAGTTTACTGTAGATGACAGAACGATGACACCCGCTGACCACTTGTCAGTTGCCCCAATCGCTAGCTATGCCAAAGGCGAGGTGGTGGGTGAGTAAAAGAAATTGACGTCATTCATCTGAATGAAACATTCATCCAATAACCTCTCAAACAATCTTTACTTCCACCTACTTCAGAGCCTGAAAGCAACCTTGTCTTTCACTTTCTTCAGAGCTTGAAAGTCATCTTTACTTCGCCCCGTAAGCAAACGCTCAGCGCTCAAAGCCAGTCTGAAACTCATGAACAATCGCGCTTTATCTATCCGCAATCTCAGCAAGCAATTTGGTGACACGTTGGCCGTAGATCATGTGAGCGTTGATATTGAACCAGGCAGCTTCGTCGGGATCATTGGTCGTTCGGGTGCTGGAAAGTCAACGCTGCTTCGCATGATCAATCGCCTGAATGAGCCCACCCAAGGAGAAATTGTTTTTGGTGGCGAGGTGATTACAGGTTTGAAGGGTGCGCAACTGAATCAATGGAGACGACGTTGTGCGATGATTTTTCAGCAGTTTAATCTGGTCGGTCGCCTCGACGTTTTGACAAACGTTTTGATGGGTCGGCTCACTAGCGTTCCGACCTGGCGTTCGCTGCTCACGATGTGGCGCGACGCGGATAAGCTCGAGGCGTTAGATGTGCTCGATCGCTTTGGTATGGCAGACTTCGCAGCGCAGCGTTGTGATCAATTGTCTGGGGGCCAGCAACAGCGCGTTGCAATCTGTCGAGCATTGGTGCAGCACCCAGAAATTATTTTGGCTGACGAGCCCATTGCCTCACTTGATCCGCGCAATACAAAAATGGTGATGGACACGTTGCAGCGTATCAACGAAGAACTCGGTATCACCGTACTGTGCAATTTACATTCGTTGGAAATTGCTCGAAATTATTGTGACCGACTGATTGGTATGTCAGCAGGCAAAGTCGTTTTCGACGGAACGCCTGAGCAGCTCACAGAAAGCATGGTCAACACGCTATACGGGATTGACGCCGACGAGGTGTTGCAAAAGCCGGTTTCGCTTCAACCATCCACCCTAGACTTTTCGATGCAAAGGCGTGTGGTTGGTATCAATTAGTCATCTTCTGATTATTGAAAATTTTTTTACCTTCATTTAAATCTGCTAACGCAAAAGGAATCACTATGCTCAGCCGTTTCGTTCTAACCGCCGCCCTTGCATTGGGTGCTTTAACGTCCAATTCTTTCGCGCAAGATTGGAAGTCGAAGTATCCCGAACTCGTCTTTGCTTCGATTCCTGCCGAGAATGCAGGACAAGTGACTGAGCGTTACGGTGATTTCGTCGCCTACTTATCCAAAGAAATTGGAATCCCAGTCAGATTACGGATCGCTGGCGACTACGCTGCAGTCATCGAGGGTCAGCGCGCCGAGCAAATTCATTTCGCGTATCACGGCCCAGCTTCATATGCCCGCGCACGTATGATTGGCGTGAAGATCACTCCGTTTGCAATCGAAGTCAGTAAAGGTGGCGTCAAAGGCTATCACTCAGTTTTTTATGTGAAAGCAAACTCCCCTTACCAGACCATTGCTGATTTAAAAGGCAAAAACCTGGGCCTGGTTGATCCTAACTCGATGTCCGGAAACAATGCACCTCGTTTTGCCTTGAACGCCATGAAAATCAAGCCTGAAGATTTCTTTGGCAAAGTCGTTTACACAGGCAGTCATGTCAATGCTGTGATGGCCTTGAACCAAGGCACTGTTGATGTTGCTGCAAACTGGTGGAACAACGAAAACGATTCGGAATTGCAACGCTTGGTAGACAAAGGAATGGTCAAGAAAGAAGACTTTCGTATGATCTTCAAGTCGGATCAAATTGTGAACTCGCCCTTAGCTTATCTGGATAGTTTGCCAGCCGATTTGAAGAAAAAAATTGCGCAAGCATTTTTTGATGCGCCTCAAAAAGACAAGGCAGCTTTCGACAAATTGTCAGACGGCAAAATGGAACCGTTTCAGCCTGTGACGCATGAGGCCTATTTGCCAGTGGTTGAGCTCAACAGGTTTGTTGACAGTCTACGTAAAAAGTAATTAAAAGTGACTTCTCTCGAACATCATCAAGTCGCCTACGCCCAAGCGGTGACGTCTAAACGCCGCCGTGCTTGGCTAGGGCTGCTCGCATTGACCGTTTGCATCTTGATTTCAGGTCAAGTAGCTGAAATTTCGTTCTCGAAGTTATTTCAAAATATCGGAAGTTTCACGGGTTATTTTGTTCGAATTTTTCATCTTGAGAATGGCCAATTGGTATTCACTGATTTTGGTGAATGGTTTTGGGGGTGGAAGAAATGGCTCGTTCTGATGGGCGAGACCTTGTTAATGGCCTACGTCGGCACACTTTTGGGTGCCGTCGCCGCGCTAGTGTTGTGTTTTTTTGCCCGTAAAAATATTACGAACAATAGCGTGGTGGTCGTTGCGTCTCGTCGGTTTTTAGAGTTTTCAAGAACCGTTCCTGAGATGGTGTTCGCCCTAATTTTTGTGGTGGCGTTTAGTCTCGGCCCGCTTCCCGGTGTGTTGGCCCTTGCGATTCATACTGGCGGGGCCTTGGGTAAATTATTTGCTGAAGTGGTTGAAAACATCGACCTCAAGCCAGTCGATGGCATTGTGGCGTCAGGTGGTACGTGGCTGCAAAAAGTGCGCTTTGGAGTGTTGCCTCAAGTAGCGTCTAACTTTGCGAGTTACGCCTTGTTGCGTTTTGAGATCAATGTGCGCGGCGCAGCGGTGTTGGGCTTTGTTGGAGCAGGCGGTATTGGTCAGACATTGCTTGAAGTGATTCGCAAGTTTTACTACTCAGATATTAGCGCCCTGCTCGTAATGATCGTGGTTACAGTCATGCTGATCGATGCGATCACCGAGCGTGTGCGGTATCGATTATTAGGCAAGGAAGCTAAACAATGAGCGTGTTGCCTTCAGCGCATGACAGATCTGTGGGCGGCGAGCGCCAAGTGTTATTGCTGAGCCGTTACCCGACACTGTTTGTGCCCTTTTATGAAAAACATTGGAAAGCACTGAGCGGTCTTGCCTTAGCAGCGCTGCTGTTTTTATACGGGGTTCTTACGTTAGGCGTGTCGCCTTCGAAGATATTCTTTGGACTCGGCGAACTTGCGTTGATGGTCATGCGCATGTTTCCACCTGATGCGAAGCAGTTCAATATCTATCTTTACGCGATCGCTGAAACCTTAGCCATTGCTTTGTTAGGAACACTTTCCGCTGCAGTGGTCGCGTTTCCACTCGGGTTTTTAGCTGCACGCAACACGACAATAAACCGAGTCGTACATTTTTTTGCGCGACGTAGTTTTGATACGCTTCGCGGGATCGATATTCTGATTTGGGCATTGATTTGGATCAATGTTGTTGGACTGGGCCCCTTCGCTGGGGTATTGGCTCTGTTTATGTCTGACCTGGGGATTTTTGGGAAATTATTTTCAGAAGCCATTGAGGCGGCAGACAAAAAGCCGGTTGAAGGGGTTTTGTCTACTGGGGGCACACACGCCACTTCTGTACGCTTCGGCATTTTGCCGCAAGTCATGCCGATTTTGCTCAGCCAGGTCTTGTACGCCTTTGAGTCGAATACCCGGAGCGCGTCAATTATCGGCATTGTCGGCGCAGGCGGGATCGGACTCATTCTATCGGAACAAATTCGGACCATGGAATTACAACAACTGTCGTGCGTGATCCTGATGATTTTGGTCACCGTAGCGTTGATTGACTTCTTTTGCTCAAAAATCCGCTTTGCAATTATTGGTAAACAAGCGTTGTAGTAATGGCTATACCGCTACAAGCGGATCGCTCTTTAGCGATGGCCTGACGGTAACAAGCCTATCGCATTGCTGCTAGAGTTTTTTTGCTCCTCCGTAGGCAGAAATATGGCGGCGCAGCAATGCCCCAAGAGGTGGGGCAAGCGTTGTAAAACGCAAGCCAAGGTCGGATGAAGAAGCATAGCTTTGCTATGCCCTTCGGCGCTGACAGGTTTAACTCGCCTCTTTTGGTTTCGTTAGAAAACTAGCGATCATTGACAGTACAAGAATGGCCCCTACCACGCCTAGTGAAATTCCGACAGGGATCTTGATCCAGTCAACAATTAGCATCTTGGTGCCAACAAAAACAAGAATCACGCCCAGACCATAGGTCAGTAAATGGAAGCGATCCTTCAGATCGGCAAGCAGAAAGTACATTGCGCGTAAACCAAGAATCGCGAAAATATTCGAGGTCATCACGATAAACGGGTCATCTGTGATTGCAAAAATCGCAGGAATACTGTCGACCGCAAAAACCACATCAGTGATACCGATCAGAATCATGACCACGAACAAGGGCGTATAAAACCTGACGTTTTGGCGCGTTACCCAGAATTTTTCACCATCAAAATCTGATGTCAAATTCATGTGTCTGCGCATCCATTTCAGAATGGGATTCTTTTCGAGATCAGAATTGGCGTTGGCAAATATCAGCATTTTGATGCCGGTGACCAAGAGAAAAACACCGAAGAGATAAAGCACCCAGTGAAATTCTTTGATCAGCCAAGCGCCCACCAGAATCATGGCGGCACGCAAGACAATCGCGCCAATCACGCCTAGTATCAAGACCCGTTTCTGCAGTTTTGCAGGCACGGCAAAGTAGGTGAACAACATCAGAAAGACGAAAATGTTGTCTACCGCCAGAGACTTTTCAATCAGGTAGCCGGTAAAAAACTGTGCAGCTTTTGCGTTCGCGACCTCACGCCCGGCTTCTCCGTCGAGATGCCACCACAATAGGGCGTTGAACACCAGTGCGAGCGCAACCCAGAGTGCTGACCATCTGAGTGCCTGACCGATTGAGACACGATCGTCTCCTTTTTTTTGCAGGACGAGTAAATCGACTGCGCAAGCGATTACGACGAACACCGCAAAGCTTGCCCACATCCACCAGCTACCAATTGATTCCATGTTGACTCTCCGAAACGTTAATTCGATGGCCGGTTGGCGCATCGCGAATCGAAGGTCTTGCCGCAATCTTTGTTTAAGATTGCTCACCGGACCGGAGCGATGTTGAAGACATCGGCTCGTATTGACGGCCCTTGGCGCTAAGGCTACTCCCCTTCTAGCGCGATTAGATTATCACGTGTTTTGCGGGCTGTAATTAAAACCTTATGAATGTAGTGGATATCTTCGCTGAAGCGACCAAAGAGTTTCTAACAACCACAATAGTCAACGTTAAACGGTTACCGCAGCGATTTTTGCAACCAACTTCAAACTACTTGGAAAGTTTGATGAGTTCGCCAGCCTCTCGAGCGAGCGAAGGGGGGGCTCAATAGTCCTTCGTCATGCTCAGCATGACAGCATCGGTTAAGCTTGCGACAACATCTATCACATCTAGTGAAATAAGCATGAAACGCCTTGCTAAGGTTATTTCTCTGTTACGCCCGAGTGCCGCCAGACGCTCAGCAGAAGAACGCCTTGTCCGTACGAAAATTAACGGAAAATCCTACAGCATCTCGTCTGACGATGATTACCTCGATCATATTGAGGGAGAGTTCGAGCCCGAAATGGTGTCACTCTTTCAATCATTGCTTCAACCGACCGACACGGTCTTGGATATTGGCGCAAATATTGGCTGTACCTCGCTATTGTTTGGTGATCTTGCTAGCAAGGTTTACAGCTTTGAGCCATCGCCTACGACGTACCACTGGCTTGTTCAAAACGTGCAGAGAGCCAAGCTGAACAATGTTGAACCTATCAATCTGGGTCTGGGTAAAGACGCTGGTACCTTTGAACTGACCTTTGCGCCAAATAACCGCTCTGGCGGTTTTGTCTCTAATTTGACGAGCGCTTCTGAAGGGCATCAAGTTGAGACAATCACCATAACAAAAGGTGATGACTTCATCCGCGAGCGCCAGATCGCTAAAGTCGATTTTATTAAGATCGATGTCGAGGGATTTGAGCAGAGCGTCATCGAAGGGCTCGCAGCGACCATTGCGCGTGATCAGCCTATTGTCGCGCTTGAGCTGAATCACTGGTGTCTGAATGCGTTTCAGCGAACCTCGGTACCAGATTTTTTTGATTATCTTCGCGGCGTATTTCCTTATCTGTATGCAGTGGATATGCGTTACACGAGCAATTTACGTGACCGCCTTCACCGTGAGCTGTTGCCCTTTTTTTACGACAAAAAAGATGCCAGAAATTTGCATGATAAAGATGCGGCTTACCACGTGATGTATCGCCACATCCTGCATGGCTCAAGTTACCCAACACTGGTGGGGGCATTCAAGCCAACACAACTCGATGCCCTGTCTTCAACGTTTGGCATACAGCTCGCTGGGCGCGCGGGAACGATGCGCTAACGCGCCCTCTGATATCTATTTTGCACGCCATGCCCTCAAGCCCTACGCACTCAACCTATCGGCCAGACATCGACGGACTGCGCGCCATCGCGGTATTAGCGGTCGTGCTGTTTCATGGTTTTCCACAGACATTCAGAGGCGGCTTCATCGGTGTGGACGTCTTTTTTGTGCTGTCTGGCTACCTGATCAGTCGTATTATTTTTGAGCAGTTGAATCAAGATACGTTTAAATTTTTTGATTTTTATGCTCGTCGAATTAAAAGAATTTTTCCAGCCTTACTGATAGTCTTGGTCGCTGTCTACATAGCGGGGTGGTTCACGCTGCTTGCTGATGAATATGGACAATTAGGTCAGCACATTGCCGCTGGCGCTGCATTCATCTCAAACTTTGTTTTGTGGGGCGAGGCTGGTTACTTCGACAATTCGGCTCACACCAAGCCTCTGCTCCATTTGTGGAGTTTAGGCATTGAAGAGCAGTTCTACATTGTGTGGCCGTTGCTGTTGTGGTTGGCATCAAAGTTAAGATTTTCACTCTTTGCGCTAACCCTGATCCTTGCAGCTCTCTCGTTTTATATGAACGTCACTGGAATCAAAAGTGACGCGGTGGCTACGTTCTACTCACCGCAAACACGTATTTGGGAGCTTCTGATTGGCAGTGGCTTAGCGTGGTGCGCGGTGTATAAAAAAGATGCCTTAGCCGACGTTGTAATATCAATCGACAAGTGCGTCTGGCGCCATAAAACTGTTGCCGACCCAGTGCGTGTTTATACACGGATGGCGAATATTCTTTCTTGCCTGGGCTTTATTCTTTTGATCTATAGCCTCATTCGCTTTAACCGAGATCTTCAGTTTCCGGGTAAGTGGGCATTGATACCGGTCTTGGGTACCGCCTTTATCGTGGCCGCTGGGCCTTTTACATGGCTCAACACAAAGATCTTGTCTAACAAAGTTTTGGTGTGGTTCGGCCTGATTAGCTACCCACTGTATCTTTGGCACTGGCCGCTTCTTAGTTTTGCCTGGATTGTTGAGGCAAGTCCGCCAAGCGCCTCTACCCGCTTAGGCTTAATTTTGCTTTCGATTGCGCTGGCCTGGCTCACTTATCGGTTGATCGAGCGGCCGATTCGTTTTGGAAAACACGGTGGTCTAAAGGTATGCCTTCTCGTTGTGTTGATGCTTATCCTTGGAGGAGTCGGTTTGGGTACGTATTATGAAAGGGGATTTCCGTTTCGCAAAAACGTACAACTAGCCGATGCGTTGTACACCACTGAGGCACATAATATTGAAGCCAACTTGGTTGCTAGTTATCGCAACTACGCTGGGGGCGAGCCTGGCCACTCAAGCAAGCCCGTGGTCTTAATTATTGGTGATTCGTACAACCCCAACTGGTCTGTTGGGCTCAGTACTGTGATCGATACCAAGCAATACGATATTGTTTCGGTTTCGTATCTTGGTTGTAAGGTGAACGTGACAGCCGAAAAAATCAGCGCAATCGCCAGAGAACAGAAATTTGAACGCTACTGCCAACCCTTTGAAAGGTGGATCAACGATCCAAGTGTGATCCGCAGGCTCGCCGTTGTGATGTTAGTCAGCTATCGGCCCTTTGAGTATGAGGTCAATAAATTCAGGTTTGACGTGCTTCGAGAGCTAAAGAAAAAAAATAGTCAGTTTGATTTATTTGTCTTTGGAAATTACTTTCAACTCGATCCTGAGCAGTATTCGAGTTGTGAAAAGTTGATGTACAGAACCGGTCGCCGAGCTGACCTATGTTTGGAGCTGGCGGATTATCCAAAAAAACAAACCAATCGAGAAAGCTTGCCACTTTATCCGCACGACCTTAAGTTTGCCTACGTCGACCTGATCGGCTTAACTTGCCATCAAGATAAAACGGGGTGTCCGACCGAAGCGCAAGGTGTGCCTTTTATCAGCGACTCACATCATTTGAATGCTACCTTCATCGCAAAACTCATGCGTGATCTTCAGGCGACGCAGTCAGCAAAACTAGAAGACCTAGGTCTTCGAAAGTACTTGGTCAATCGGTCTGGTCCTTAACGGTACGAAGCCATTGCGGTGCAAGGGCTTGATCTTACGCAAACGAAGGCTTGAAATTTGGTGTTTTAGCACCATCTAATCAGTGAGTTTGTATGAGGCCTAATCATAAGTTCTTACGCGGTGCAATGATAAGCTTTTGTGCAGCGCTACACTTTATTTCTGGCCTTTATCCTCAAAGCACCCTTTAACCTTGCGAGCCATCTCATGAAAATCCCATGCCCTCATTGCCACAAGACCAACCAGCTTGCGATTGAGCGACTAGCGAGCCAGCCAATTTGTGGGGCGTGTAAAAAGGATTTACTGTCAGCCCCGCTTGAGGTTGATGAGCAATTGTTTGAAGAATTAACGGCTCAGTCGCCACTGCCAGTCATTGCCGACTTTTGGGCCTCGTGGTGCGGGCCTTGCAAGATGTTTGCGCCAACCTTTCAGGCCAGTGCGCTTAAGCACACCAATGAAGCCCTGCACGTCAAGATCAATACCGAAGACAATCAAGCGCTGTCGCAAAGATTAAGTATTCGCTCAATCCCGACGTTGGCTGCGTATTCAAAAGGGAAAGAACTCACACGCGTGAGTGGAGCATTGCCTGCGCCGTCGCTTGAGCAGTTTGTGCAGAAAGCGATGCAAGACGCGAGCTAATCGTGGCCTGGGTCGTGAGGGTTGGTTGGACGTAGCACAGTAGCCTGCAGGCTGCTGTGCATTGTTTGAGTGTTGTCGCGCGGTCTGCTATTGATACACAACAGTGAGCGTTTCTGCCACGAGTGCCGGCTTTGCAACGCCTTCAATTTCAACGGTGTTGCTGTACGTCAACCGCGCACCGCCCTCGATCTCGTCGTATTTTTCGAGGGTACGGTGTAAACGAATGCGTGCGCCGCATTGCACGGGGCTCACGAAGCGAACCTTGTTCTGGCCATAATTGACACCGCGCGAGCGCTGCTTAATCCGCACGATTTGACTTGCCAGAAAGGTCACGAGCGAAAGCGTGAGCATGCCGTGGGCGATCGTTTTGCCATCGGGCATTTGTTGCTTGGCACGCTCGCGATCAATGTGAATCCAATTATGGTCACCCGAGACCGCGGCAAAGTCATCGATCCTTTTTTGGTCGATGGTCAGCCAGTCACTGCTGCCAACTTTTTGACCCACGTATTGCTTCATATCCGAAGGGAAT
>JARXAG010000105.1 GCA_029866055.1 Burkholderiaceae bacterium | reverse complement strand
TGTACAGCAAAAGCACCCATCACGGCATTTTTACGCACATTGGCCGAGGCAGGTGCGCCTGTAGCACCACGTTGGTAGGCCTTCAAGGCGTGAGCCAAAAAGTCGGCATGCTGACCAGCCAAAATAGGATAAGCAGGCATGATCGGTGATTTAGCATCTGCGCCATGGCAAGAGGCACAGTTGAGTTTTTCCCAGGTGGCTTTGCCGGCCTTGAGATCGGCTGCTTGAGCCAGACTCGAACTCATCATCACCACAACGCCGCAGAGGG
Source organism: Burkholderiaceae bacterium (assembly GCA_029866055.1). Taxonomy (GTDB): domain Bacteria; phylum Pseudomonadota; class Gammaproteobacteria; order Burkholderiales; family Burkholderiaceae_B; genus Zwartia. The sequence goes on along the minus strand of JARXAG010000105.1, from coordinate 13,650 downwards.
CAAGCTTTAGAAATTTCATGTAAGCCCCCGGTTATTTAAGTTTGGCATAGTAGGCGGACAGATCAGCAATATCTTGATCTGAAAGGCTTTTTGCGATCGCATCCATGGTCGGATGGGTTCGCTCGCCCGAGGCATAGGCGCGCAAGGCCACCTGCAGATAAGCCGCGTTTTGACCCGCAATCATCGGCACCGAGTACACCTCAGGAAAACTTGCACGATAACCAGGAATGCCGTGGCAACCAATGCACATTGAGACTTTCGCTTTAGCGGCCTCAGCGTTACCCACAGCGGGCTCGGCAGCAAAGCCGGTTGATGCAAAGGCACAGGAAGCCGCCATCGCTAAGCCAGCAAAAACTTGGGGGAGTCGTCGAGCAATCGACGCACTGCCCGAACGCATCAGATTTGGAGACATAATTTTGGACAACTTCATCTAAAAAGAGCTCTGGCTACACCAGAACAACAACCCGAGAATACTCTCGGCCGCAAAACGTTAAGATTGTACGATAATTGACGAAATTAAATTTCTACACTCGAACTTTTACCACTGAACCTTTACTTTGCGGCTCCTTCATGACCTCTTCAACCCCGAATCCCGAGCAAACCAAACGTTTTGACGGTACCGAGCGCTACGTCGCCACCGACGACCTCAAACTAGCGGTCAATGCAGCCCTGACACTTCAGCGCCCCTTACTCATTAAGGGCGAACCCGGCACTGGCAAGACCATGTTGGCCGAAGAGGTTGCCGCGGCGCTCGATCGCCCCCTGTTGCAATGGCACATCAAATCCACCACCAAAGCGCACCAAGGCCTCTACGAATATGATGCGGTGTCGCGTTTACGTGATTCGCAGCTCGGCGAAGAAAAAGTCAAAGATATTCGCAACTACATTATGCAAGGCGTTTTGTGGCAGGCCTTTACGGCACCTAGCCCTGTGGTGCTTCTGATCGACGAGATTGATAAAGCCGATATTGAGTTTCCCAATGACTTGTTGCGTGAACTCGATCAAATGCAATTTCACGTCTACGAGACACGTGAAACCATTAGCGCGCTGCACCGCCCGCTCGTGATCATCACGTCAAATAACGAAAAAGACCTGCCTGACGCGTTTCTGCGCCGCTGCTTCTTTCATTACATTCGCTTTCCTGATCGCGATACCTTACGCAGCATCGTCGACGTACATTTCCCCAACCTGCACGCCGAAGTCTTGCGCGCAGCACTTGATACTTTTTTTGCGCTACGCGAGGCGCCCGGCTTAAAGAAAAAGCCCTCAACCTCTGAGTTTCTTGATTGGTTACGCCTACTGATCGCTGAAGACGTCAGCCCCGCAGAGATTGACGCTCACGCAGCCACCTCGGTGCCAATGCTAGCCGGTGCGCTGCTTAAAAACGAACAAGATTTGCAATTGCTCGAGCGCCTTGCTGCCGTCACCCGAAGCAGCACTCGTCGTCCGTCTGGCCCAAGCAATGGTTAAAAATCAAGGCTTTCAGCGGGCCCCCTCGCCCTGTACCCTGCAAGGCTGGGGCGTGCGCCTCGAGCCACTCTCGCAAGTGCACGCCGAAGGCTTGACGGCCGCGGCACGCGACGGAGAACTCTGGAACTTGCGGGTGACTTCAGTACCCGAGCCCGACCAAACGTCTAACTATATCCAGACGGCGCTTGACGGTTTGGCAGCAGGGCACATGTTGCCCTTCGTCGTCAAGGAAGAAGCCTCTGGCAAAATCCTTGGCACCACCCGTTACCACGACATCATTGCTGCCGTTGCGCGTCTCGAAATCGGCTATACCTGGTACGGCAAAAGCCTGCAACGCACGCACGTCAATACCGCCTGCAAACTGCTGTTGCTCACCCACGCATTTGATATTCTGGGCGCAGGCGTCGTCGGTTGGCGTACCGACAACTTTAACCATGCCTCGCAACGCGCCATCGAGAGACTCGGGGCCAAACGCGACGGTGCGATTCGCCACCATGCCTTGCGCCGCGATGGCACCGTGCGTGACACCGTCATGTACAGCGTGATCGCCGGCGAATGGCCTGAGGTTCGCGACCACCTAACCTATCAGCTCAAACGCCATGCTCGTTGATTTCTTCTACCACCTGCGGACACAAAAACTCAAGGTCTCTGTCAAAGAGTATTTGACCTTGCTCGAGGCGCTTTCAACCCCGTTGATGCCGCCCACGCTTGAAGACTTTTATTTTTTAGCCCGTACCACGCTCATCAAAGACGAAACCCTTTTTGATCGCTTTGATCGCGCCTTCGCTGGCTATTACCGCAGTCTTGAGCAAATTTTGCCGCCTGGCAAAAAAATTCCACTCGACTGGCTGGTGAAAGAGCTGCAAAAACACCTTACGCCCGAACAAAAAGCCGAACTTGAAAAACACGGTCTCGATAAGCTTTTAGAAATGTTTAAAGAGCGGCTCGAAGAACAGAAAGAGCGCCACGAAGGTGGTAGCAAATGGATCGGCACCGGTGGCACTTCACCGTTTGGCAATGGTGGCTTTAACCCCGAAGGAATTCGAGTGGGCGGCGCCTCTGGCGGCAACCGTACGGCCGTTAAAGTTTGGGACGAACGCAACTTTAGAGACTACGACGATTCAATTGAACTTGGCACTCGCAATTTCAAAGTCGCCTTGCGACGTTTGCGTCGCTTTGCGCGTGAGGGCTCAGACTTTGAGCTCGATCTAGACGACACCATCACAAGTACTGCGCGAAACGCGGGCTACCTTGACATCAAAATGGTTCCCGAGCGTCATAACAACGTCAAGGTCTTGATGTTGCTTGATGTGGGCGGCAGTATGGATGACCACATCGCGCGCGTCGAAGAGTTATTCTCAGCGGCAAGCAGCGAATTCAAACATCTTGAAGTCTATTATTTTCATAACTGCCCCTACGAGCACCTCTGGAAATCAAATCGGCGCAGGCAAATGGAACGTTTTGAAACGCAAGATGTGCTGCGCAAGTTCAACGCCGACTGGCGACTGATTTTTGTAGGCGACGCCACGATGAGCCCTTACGAAATCTTACAGCCGGGCGGCTCGGTCGAGCACTACAACAAAGAACCGGGTGCCGAATGGTTGCAGCGCATGATCACAACTTGGCCCAAGGCGGTATGGCTCAATCCTGAACCACAAGCGTCATGGCAATATCGGCAATCCATTGCGCTGATCCGCAACATCGTGCAGGACAAGATGTTTCCGGTGACCGTGTCGGGTATTGAACAGGCAATGCGTCTGCTGTCTAAATAGCGGAGCCAATCGCTGCGGCGCATGGCGTTTAGGATCCGAACGATCCGACGCTTTGGCCGGATTCTGAGCCGATGATCCGAACGTTTCACGGTGCTGGTCTGACGACCGAGTTATGCTCTGAATCGCTTGGTGCATCGAAGCGATGATTCACCTGTTTGCTGAATATTTTTTCTACTAGTGAACCATTTCGGGCGATTGCGCTCAAACTGGTTCATTCACATCTTTTTGGATTTTTCCTATGTGGCTGTTTACCCGCGCCTTGAAGTGCACTTTACTGGGTTCTCTATTATTGATGGCGGCAACCCAAAGTATGGCTTTCACCCCACCCGCAGGAATCACGCAGATCACAAGTGTTGAGGGCATCACCGAATATAGGCTTGTGGCCAACGGCTTGCGCATTTTGTTGGCGCCAGACGACTCTAAACCCACCACCACCGTCAACATGACCTATCTAGTGGGTTCGCGTCATGAAAATTATGGCGAAACCGGCATGGCACATCTGCTTGAGCACATGCTCTTTAAAGGCACACCAAACACGCCGAACGCTCTAGGTGAATTTTCAAAACGCGGATTGCAAGCAAACGGCTCAACCTCGACTGACCGCACTAACTATTACGCGAGCTTTGCTGCCAATCCTGACACCCTTAAATGGTATGTCGGTTGGCAAGCCGATGCGATGATCAACTCAACGATCAAGCGCGAAGACCTCGATACCGAAATGACGGTGGTACGCAATGAAATGGAAAGCGGTGAAAACAATCCCTTTCGAATGCTTTGGCAAAAAATGCTAGGCATGGCCTTTCAGTGGCACAACTACGGCAAAACCCCCATCGGTGCTCGCTCTGATGTTGAAAATGTCGACATCGCTCAGTTGCAGGCGTTCTATCGTGCGCACTATCAACCCGATAACGCGGTCTTGATCATTGCCGGAAAATTCGATCCTCAAACTGCGCTCAAGGATGTCATCGGTGCCTTTGGCGGTATCCCGAAGCCAACTCGCAAGTTGCCACCCGAATACACCGTCGAGCCAGTCCAAGATGGCGAGCGCGCGATCACCCTGCGCCGCACCGGTGGCTCGCCACTCGTTGCCGCCATGTACCACGTGCCTCCTGCGTCGCATATTGATTTCTCGGCGCTCGATCTCGCCAGTATGATGATTGCGGATACGCCCTCAGGCCGACTGTATAAGGCCTTGGTCCCAACCAAACAAGCGGCAAGCGTCTTGGGCTTCACGATGGACCAATATGCACCGGGCATCGTGATGTTTGGCGCCTCGCTCGAACCGGGCATGGATCAACCGAAAGCTCTTGACACACTCACAAGCACCATTGAATCGCTGTCCAAACAACCGTTCACCTCTGAAGAGCTTGAGCGCGTGCGCAACCAGTGGCTCAAAAGTTGGGATCTGATGTTTAGTGACGCACAACGAATCAGTTCAGGGCTCTCTGAGGCGATCGCCGTGGGTGACTGGCGCATGTTGTTTGTCTCGCGCGACCGAATTCGTGCGGTCACGCTTGAGCAAGCGCAGCGTGTCGGCCAAGAGTATTTAACGCAGGCCAACCGCACCCAAGGTCAATACATCCCGACCGATAAACCAACGCGCGCACCCCTGATTGCCATTCCAGACCTGAAAAAAGACCTGGCCAACTATGTCGGTAACACGCAACTCAAACAGGCTGAAGCCTTTGACCCCGACCCCGCAAATATCAATGCCCTGACTCAACGCAAAGTGCTGAAAGTGCCAAACGGCTCGGTCAAGCTCGCCATGCTGCCTAAAGAAGCGCGCGGCGATCGGGTCAATGCCACCATCGCCTTGCAGTTTGGCAGCGTCGAGGCGTTGAAAGGTCAACGCTTAAACGCGATCGTGACGGCAGATCTTCTGCTCAAAGGTACCAAGACTCTGACGCGCGAGCAAATCGGCGATCGTATTGACGCACTCGGCGGAGAAGTTGGTATTTCGGGCTCAGGCACTGACTTGACGATTAGCCTGTCAACCACGCATGCCAATATCGATGCACTCGTCAGTTTGGTATTTGAGGTGGTGCAACAGGCTAATTTTTCGCAAGAACAACTCGACGAATACATCAGCAAACTCACTACAAGCCTCAAAAGTTCGATGACCGAGCCAACCTCGATTGCCTCACGCATGCTCATGCGTCATGACAACCCTTGGGCAAAAGACGACATACGCTACATGCCTAGTTTTGAAGAGTCTTTAGCGGCAGTCTCAAGCCTTAAGCGCAGTGACTTGGTCAAGTTTCACCAGACGTTTTACGGTGCCAGTCAGATCTCAATCGGCATCGTCGGGCACTTTAATCCGACTAGCTTTGAGCAAACCGTAGCCAAGTCCTTGAGCACCTGGGGGTCTGGCGCGCCTTATACCCGCATCAGCAACCCCTATCGCGAGGTTAAGCCAGCGCAAATGCAGGCGTTGACGCCTGACAAAGCCAACGCTTTTTATACTGCCAACCTAGCGTTAAAACTACAAGACACTGATCCAGATTACCCTGCGCTGTATTTGGCAAACTTTCTGCTGGGCTCGTCTGAAACGTCTCGACTGTGGATGCGTGTGCGTGAAAAAGAAGGCCTGTCTTATAACGTGCGCAGCCGCCTATCGGTCTCGTCATTTGAACCTAGTGGTTCGTGGGGCTTTTACGCGATTTTCGCCCCCGAAAATCGCACTAAAGTTCAAGATGCGATCCGCCAAGAACTCGATCGCCTCGTGAAGGACGGTTTTGAGGCAACCGAGGTCAAAGACGGAATCACCGCGCTGTTGAATTACCGCAAGCTCTCGCGCGCACAGCAAGGAAGTCTAGCCTCGGCTTGGGTCAGTTATCTCGAAACTGAGCGTAGCTTTACTTGGGCCGCAGACTTAGATAAAAAAATCGCAGCCCTCACCCCCGAGCAACTGAACGCCGCGATACGCAAATACTTGCAGCCCACGCAGTTCAGCAGCGTCGCTGCGGGTGACTTTGAGAAAAAGAAATAAACCACTAAAAAAAAACAGCCCAAGAGTTGGATTGGTGTCCAACTTTTGGGGTGCAGTTCACGCGGGCTGTTTTTTTTGGTTGTTGAAACAAACTCAAGAAAAGAAGTCTTTCACCCGATCGGTCCAAGACTTACTTTGTGGCGAGTGCTTGTCACTACCTTCGCCGAGAGAGGCCTCAAACTGACGCAACAAGGTTTTTTGCTCATCGCTTAAACGTACAGGTGTTTCGACCACAACGTGGCAGTACAGGTCGCCCGGATAAGAGGCACGCACGCCTTTGATACCCTTACCACGCAGCCTGAACGTTTTGCCAGACTGCGTACCCTCGGGGATCGAAATCTCAGCTTTGCCATTCAGGGTTGGCACTTGAATGTCGCCCCCTAATGCTGCACTGGTAAACGGAATCGTCAGCTCGCAGTGCAGGTCATCGTTATCACGCTGAAAAATCTTGTGCTCTTTGATGTGGATCTCAACGAACAAGTCGCCCGGCGGGCCACCGTTGATACCAGGTTCGCCGTTACCCGACGAACGAATCCGCATACTGTCGTCGATCCCCGCAGGAATCTTGACCTGCAAGGTTTTGTTGCGACGTGTGCGACCCACACCATCGCACGATACACATGGGTCAGTGATTTCTTTACCGTTGCCATGACAAGTCGGGCAGGTTTGCTGCACGCTGAAAAAGCCCTGCTGCATCCGTACCGCGCCGGCGCCGCCGCAGGTATGGCAGGTTTTAGGCTTTGTGCCGACTTTGGCGCCTGACCCTTTACACACTTCACAGTTTTCCCAGCTTGGCACACGAATTTCGGTGTCAAAACCGTTAGCCGCTTGCTCAAGAGTAATATCCATCGCGTACTTGAGGTCAGCGCCGCGATAGACCTGCGGGCCACCGCCGCCGCCTCGCCGTGCGCCACCAAAGATCTCACCAAAAATATCACCAAACGCGTCGCCAAAACCTGCACCACCTGCAGCGCCCGCAGCGTTGGGATCCACCCCCGCATGCCCATAACGATCGTAGGCGGCACGCTTGCTGTCATCAGAAAGAATCTCGTAAGCCTCTTTGGCTTGCTTGAATTTTTCTTCGGCTTCTTTGCTATCGGGGTTGCGATCAGGATGATATTTCATCGCAAGTTTGCGATAAGCTTTTTTCAGCTCATCATCTGACGCATTTTTGGCTACGCCAAGGATTTCGTAAAAGTCGCGCTTTGCCATACTCTAAGCTCAGTAAGTGAAACTAAACAACACGCCCGGAAGGCTAAAAAGCGTTCCGGGCGGATACGATTTACTACTCAGCGATCATTTTGCGTCGCGCTTAACTTCTTTGAAGTCGGCGTCAACCACATTATCATCGGCTGGCTTGCTGCCGCCTGCCGCACCTGCGCCTGCACCATCAGCGCCAGCACCGGTCGCCGCTTGTGCTGCTTGTGCTTCGGCATACATCTTTTCGCCTAGCTTTTGCGACGCAGTTCCTAAGGCTTCGACTTTGGCATCGATTGCGGCTTTATCGGCATTATCTTTCAAAGCGTCTTCAACATCTTTCAACGCCGCTTCAATCGCTGTCTTATCCGCCTCTTCAAGCTTATCCCCGTACTCGGTCATTGACTTACGCGTCGAATGCACTAAGCCATCCGCACTGTTGCGAGCCAGGGCCAACTCTGCCATACGGTGATCTTCCTCGGCGTTCGCTTCGGCGTCTTTCACCATCCGTTGAATTTCTTCTTCGGTCAAGCCTGAGTTTGCTTGAATCGTGATTTTGTTCTCTTTGCCAGTCCCTTTGTCTTTAGCAGACACGTGAACGATACCATTGGCATCAATATCAAACGTCACTTCAATCTGAGGCGTACCACGTGCTGCAGGTGGGATCCCTTCAAGATTAAATTCACCCAAGGTTTTGTTACCCGCAGCGATTTCGCGCTCGCCCTGAAACACTTTAATGGTGACCGCTGGCTGATTGTCATCAGCCGTTGAAAACACTTGCGCGTGACGCGTTGGGATGGTCGTGTTCTTGGTAATCATCTTGGTCATCACACCACCAAGCGTCTCGATGCCCAGCGACAACGGGGTCACGTCAAGCAGCAACACGTCTTTACGATCACCCGACAACACCGAGCCCTGGATGGCAGCACCAGCTGCAACCGCTTCATCTGGATTGACGTCTTTACGTGGCTCGCGACCAAACAACTCTTTAACCTTTTCTTGAACCTTGGGCATACGGGTCATACCGCCCACCAAGATCACATCGTCAATTTCACTAATCTTGACGCCTGCGTCTTTGATCGCGATTTTGCAAGGATCCATCGTGCGAGCAATCAGTTCTTCAACCAATGACTCGAGCTTTGCACGTGTCATCTTCAGGTTCAAGTGCTTAGGGCCAGAGGCATCCGCAGTGATGTAAGGCAAATTGATTTCAGTTTGCTGAGCAGACGACAGTTCAATCTTGGCCTTTTCAGCAGCTTCTTTTAAGCGCTGCAAAGCCAACACATCTTTTGACAGATCAACGCCCTGCTCTTTCTTGAACTCAGCGATCACATACTCAATGATGCGTTGGTCAAAGTCTTCGCCACCCAAAAAGGTATCCCCATTGGTTGACAGCACTTCAAATTGCTTTTCACCGTCAACGTCAGCAATCTCGATGATCGAGATATCAAACGTACCACCGCCCAGGTCAAACACGGCGATCTTACGATCACCTTTTTCAGATTTGTCCATGCCGAACGCAAGCGCCGCAGCGGTGGGCTCGTTAATAATACGCTTGACATCCAAACCAGCGATCCGGCCAGCGTCTTTGGTAGCCTGGCGTTGGCTGTCGTTAAAGTATGCAGGCACGGTAATGACTGCCTCAGTGACAGTCTCGCCCAAAAAGTCTTCTGCCGTCTTTTTCATTTTGCGCAAGACGTCTGCAGCAACTTGTGATGGCGCGAGTTTTTTACCTTGTGCTTCAACCCAAGCGTCGCCGTTGTCAGCCTTGACAATTTTGTAAGGCATCAAATTGATGTCTTTTTGCACAGCGTTTTCTGTGAATTTACGGCCGATCAGACGCTTGACGGCGTACAAGGTATTAGTCGGATTAGTCACAGCCTGGCGCTTGGCGGGTGCGCCAACGAGCGTCTCACCGTCTTCCATGTAAGCGACGATTGAAGGCGTCGTGCGGGTGCCTTCTGCGTTTTCAAGAATTTTTACTTTTCCGCCATCCATGACTGCCACGCAGCTATTGGTGGTGCCAAGGTCGATACCGATAATCTTGCTCATGGTCAAACTACCTTTTAAAAAATCAGAATTAGGAGTTACTGCTTCGATGAGTGGTAATTGGGGGAGAATTGGGCGATTTCAAGACTAAAACCCTCTTTTATTGCCCAAATTCTAAAAAAACTTAAACTGCCCAACACCTAAAAACTTAATTTCCAAACTCGGTTCATATTCTGCCGAGCCTTAAGCCGCAACGTTGATTGGCTCCGAGTCAAGCCACAATCGTCCTTTGGACTCTGGCTTTAAGCCGCCACAGTCACTAGGGCTGGGCGCAACACGCGGTCGGCAATCAGATAGCCCTTTTGCAATGTTTGCACCACAGTATTGGCTGCCTGTTCTGCCGGAATCGTCGCGATCGCCTGGTGTTGGTGCGGATCAAACTTGGCACCGGCTTCAGGCGCAATTTCTTTAAGATGATTGCGGTCGAACGCGCTGACCAGTTGTTTGAGAGTCACTTCAATACCCGTACGCATGGTTTCGGCGGTTTGTTCAGCCTGAGCTAGGGCGGCTTCTAAACTATCTTTAACCGGCACTAAGCCTTCAGCAAATGACTCAATGCCAAACTTACGTGCCTTAGAGACCTCTTCTTGGGCGCGACGACGAACATTTTCCATCTCAGCGTGCGCACGCAAGGCTTGATCTTTTTGCTCGGCAACTTGAGCCAGCGCGGCAGCGAGTTCAGCCTGCAATTGCTCGATGGGGTCTAGGACAACCTCTTCTTGAACGGCCTCAGCTGCGCCCTCTGCGGGTGCTTCGGACATCGCGGGGTCGTGCTTGTTGCCATCAGTCGAGTCTTGGGGGGTTGCCATGTACTTCTCCAGAAAAAAGCTTAATCTGAAGTAGCAATTGGGGCTAAATCCAATAATTCAAGGGTTAACCACGAAAAAGTCCCCGAATTTTGCCTTGTGCGTCGAAGCCAAACCAATAAATTGCCAAAAAAGGCGTGGCTCGACAGAACGGCCACGACCCAGGCAACTAGAGACGTCTGACTAAGGCTCGATCGGCCAGCCCTGTAGGTGACTCAACACCATATCGGCCAATGAGGTCACCCAGGCTTGGTCGTCGTTTAACGCCGGGATGTATCTAAACCGCTTGCCGCCCGCGTGCATAAAGGTTTCGCAGACCTCGACCTGAATCTCTTCAAGCGTCTCAAGACAATCAGCCAAGAAGCCCGGACACACCACGTCAATCTCAGTTACCCCTCGCTGGGCAAGCTTTTGCAAGGTTGGCTCGGTGTAGGGCTCAAGCCATTTGGCTGGGCCAAAACGGCTTTGAAAGGTCACCTGGTAGGCGTCATCTGACAAGCCTAGATACTGCGCTAAAGCACGTGCCGTTTCGTAGCAATCGCGGCAGTACGGATCACCCATATCGACGCACTGCCTAGGCAAGCCATGAAAACTCATGACCAGTTTTTGTGGTTTGCCGTGCTGTTGCCAAAAGGCCGAAATCTTATCGCCCAGCGGGCGAATAAAGGCTGGATCGGTATGAAAACGCTTGATGAAACGCAACGCGGGCTGATCACGCATATGGCCGGCGACCCGAGCGACTTCATCGACCACAGTCGCTGTGGTGCTTGAGGCGTACTGCGGATAAAGCGGCACCACGAGTAAGTGTTCACAGCCACGCTCGCGCAAACGCAGCATGGCATCTTTGATAGAAGGCTGACCATAGCGCATACCCGTTTCAACCTCGATGGCCAGCCCGCGCTGCGCAAATAACTTGCGCAGCCCCTCAGTTTGGCGCTGGGTGTACACCATCAAAGGCGAGCCACCTTCCATCCAAACGCTTTTGTAGCGCGGCACCAACTTGCGCGGCCGCGCCATCAAAATCGGACCATTTAAGATCGGCCACCACAGTAACTTGGGGATTTCAATGACTCGCGGATCGGACAAAAACTCGCGCAAATACCTGCGGATCGCTGGCGCGGTGGGCTCGTCAGGCGTACCAAGATTGACAAGAATGACCCCAACACCGCCCGTTTTAAAGGGCTTAGGCCAAGAGATGAAACGGGAGGTGCGATCAAGATCGCGCTTGGGTTCGGGCCAAAAACGCATGCTGTTAACGCTCGTAAGGGGGGTGGCTAAGCGCGCTTGAAAGCAAGCGCGCCGTAATGTCGACAATAGGAATCACACGCTCGTAGGCCATTCGGGTGGGGCCAATCACGCCAAGCGTGCCGATCACATGGCCATCAATGCTGTAAGGCGCTGTGACAACAGACAAATCTTCGGTGGGCACCAATTGCGAATCGCCACCAATATAAATCTGTACGCCTTGGGCCTGACTCGAAACTTCGAGCAACTGCAACAAATCGGTTTTTTTCTCAAACATGGAGAAGGTTTTACGCAAGCGATCCATATCAGAGGCCAGCTCGTTAACATCAAGCAGCTTGCGCTCGCCTGAAATCACCACGGTTTCAACCTCGTCGGCAGCTTGAGCTCCGGCCTCAACGGCAGCCTGCATCAAGCGCGACATATCAATTTGCAGCCGGGCCAAATCGTGGGCCAGTGTTTGCCGAACGGCGGCAAACGATTTGCCGGCAAAATTGTGATTGAAAAAGTTGGCGGCCTCAATGAGTGACGTGGCTGTGTAATCGCGCGGTGTCAGCAAAATACGGTTTTGTACATCGCCATCAGGCGTCACAATAATGAGCAAGATGCGTTTTTCAGAGAGACGGATGAACTCAATCTGATGAAACACTTGAGCGCGACGCGGCGATAACACCACCCCTGCGAACTGGCTCAAGCTTGACAACATTGCCGCCGCAGCCTGCACGGCACGGGCAGGGTCAGAGCCGCTTTGCAAATCTCGCACGGTCGACACCGGATGCAGATCAACCGGCTGAGCCGTGAGCATGGTATCAACAAATACCCGGTAGCCGCGCGGGGTGGGTATGCGACCCGCCGAAGTATGCGGGCTGTGTATCAGGCCGAGCTCTTCGAGATCGGCCATAACGTTACGGATGGTCGCCGGCGATAATTCAAACATTTTTGAGAGCGTGCGCGAGCCGACCGGTTGGCCATCGTCGATATAACGTTCAATAAGCGCTTTGAGCAGCGCGCGCGCACGATCATCCATCATTGCCCTATTTTACCTTTGTCGACCCTATAATCGGTTAGATTTTCGCGGATTATGAAACCTATGCATTTTCCTATTATTGCTCTAGTTGGCCGCTATCAGGATTCAGACCTGCACGCGCCGCTGCGCGCCTTGGCAAAGCTGTTGGTGCGAGAAGGCTCGCAAGTCTTAGTCGAAGCAGATACTGCTCGCCAAACGGGTGTGACCGAGTACCCCGCCGCTAGCTTTGCCGAAATCGGACAGCAGGCCAGCCTTGCCATTGTGATGGGGGGCGACGGCACCATGTTGGGGGCAGCGCGCCATTTAGCACCCTTTGACGTGCCTGTGGTTGGGATCAATCACGGACGCCTGGGCTTTATCACTGATATTCCGCTGCAACATTCGACTGAGGCACTAACTGACTTACTACAAGGCCGCTACGAAACCGAAACACGCATGCTTCTCAGTGCAACGGTTTGGCGCGGCACCGAGCAAATGTTTGCCGCAACCGCTCTCAATGACGTGGTGCTAAACCGCTCGGGGCGCGGCGGCATGATTGAAGTGCGTGTCGAAGTCAACAACACCTTCATGTATTCACAACGCGCCGACGGCTTGATTGTGGCCACCCCGACGGGCTCAACTGCCTATGCCTTGTCTTCGGCTGGGCCAATCTTGCACCCCGAAGTCAGCGCCATCGTCTTGGTGCCTGTGGCCCCGCAAACTCTATCGAACCGCCCGATTGTGATCCCAGCCGACGGGGTGTTGAACATGACACTCACCGCCATGGGCCGCAGTGAAGGGGGCGCGAGTGTACATTTTGATATGCAAACCTGGTCTGACCTGATGCCAGGCGATCGGATTGTGGTTAAGCGTGCCCCGCATAACATTCGGTTTTTACATCCTGCAGGCTATAGTTTTTTCTCAACGCTGCGCCGCAAACTCGACTGGAACCGCATGCCCCGCTCGGGCACTGAGGCAGAATAGCCCATGCTACGTGGCTTGCACATCCGAGACTTCGTCATCGTCACTGAAGCCGATATCAGTTTTGACGCGGGTTTTACCGTTTTTTCAGGAGAAACCGGCGCGGGCAAATCAATTTTGATTGATGCCTTGGCATTG
>JARXAG010000047.1 GCA_029866055.1 Burkholderiaceae bacterium | reverse complement strand
GCCCCCGCCTAACACCAGCCAGGTCTCGTTGCCATCCCATACCGGCACAACCGAGTTCATCATCTGATCGCGATGCTCTTGCCCCTTGACCCACGGAAACAAAATTCCGACGCCGAGGTCAAAGCCATCGAGCACGATATAGGCCAAGACCGCAAACGCAATCAAGCCGGCCCAAATCAAGGCATAGTCGATTGTCATGGCTGCCCCTTTAACGTATCCGCACCTGAAGCACCTATCAGGCCAGAGGGCGACACAATTCCGCCTGCGCGAACAGGTTCGTTGACAGACAGCTCAGCGTGCCCGGCATCAGGTGCCTGGCGCATGAGCCGCAAGATGTACACCGTACCCGCGCCGAAAAGTGCAAAATACACCACGACAAAGGCAATCAACGAACCGGCCACAGCTGCCGCATGAATTGGCGCGGCTGAGTCAGCCGTGCGTAACAGGTTATAGACCGTGTACGGCTGACGCCCGACCTCGGTGACCACCCAACCTGCCAGTACCGCGATAAAACCAGAAGGTCCCATCCATAGCGCCGCGCGAAGCATCCACACCGTGTCATAGAGCTTGCCCCGACGCCGCAGCCATAGGCTCCAGAGGCCCACACCGAGCATCAGCATGCCGATACCCACCATCACTCGAAAAGCATAAAACACGATACCCATCGGAGGGCGCTCGGAGGGTGGCCATTCTTTCATGCCTTGAATCACACCGTCTAAGCTGTGGGTCAAAATCAAACTACCCAGGTAGGGGATCTCGATGACATAGTCCATCCGCTCTTCTTTGCTGTTGGGGATGCCAAACAAAATAAGCGGCGCGCGCGCCTGGGTTTCGTAATGCCCTTCGATGGCAGCGATTTTGCGTGGCTGGTACTCGAAGGTATTTAACCCATGTTGATCGCCGGCCAAAATTTGTAGCGGGGCCACGCAGGCAGCCATCCACATTGCCATTGAGAACATCGTACGCACGGCCAACTGTGAGGCTAAGCGCTCGGGCGTGGCGAGCGCGACTGTTTGCAAACGCATTTTTAACAAGTGAAACGCGGCAACCCCGCCGACAACAAAGGCCGTTGTCAGGTACGCCGCCAAGAGCATGTGCACTAGGCGATAAGGGAACGAGGGATTAAAAATCACCTCTAGCCAGCTCTCAACCACAAACTGCCCTTCTGCATTTTGACTAAAGCCCGCAGGGGTTTGCATCCAGCTATTGACCGACAATATCCAAAATGCAGACATGAAGGTACCGAGCGCCACCATCGCCGTGGCAAAAAAATGCAGCCGTGGACCCACACGCTCGCGCCCAAACAACATGACACCTAAAAAGCCTGCCTCAAGAAAAAACGCAGACATCACTTCATAGCCCATCAGGGGCCCAAGCACCGGGCCCGTTTTATCGGCGAAGACACTCCAGTTGGTGCCAAACTCGTAGCTCATCACCAGGCCCGACACCACACCCATCCCGAAGGCCAACGCGAAGATTTTTTTCCAGTAATTAAACAGATCTAAATAAACCGCGCGCCCCGTTGCTAAGTGCAAGCCGTTGAGCACCGCGAGGTAACTGGCCAAGCCAATCGAGAAGGCCGGAAAAATAATATGAAAACTGACGGTAAACGCGAATTGGATTCGTGCCAGTGTGAGTGCATCGAGCCAGTCCATCAAATTCATCCTTTACTTTTTTTTGCCTGTCGGTCAAGCTCGCGCAGGTGCGCCATTTTTTCAGCGATCTTGGTTTCAAGACCGCGGGCAACGGGTTGATACCAATCGGGGTCAGGTATACCGTCGGGCAAATACGTTTCGCCGGCGGCATAGGCTTCGGGCTCATCGTGCGCATAGCGGTAAGCGTGACCATACCCAAGCTCTTTCATCAGCTTGGTAGGCGCATTGCGCAGGTGCACAGGCACCGGGCGGGATTGATCGTGTTTCACAAACGCCATCGCTTGGTTGTAGGCGTTATAACCCGCATTACTTTTTGCCGCTACCGCTAAGTAAATAGTAGCCTGCGCGAGTGCCAACTCGCCTTCAGGTGAACCTAGGCGCTCGAAGGTTTGCGCGGCGTCGTTGGCGATTTGCATCGCCCGCGGATCCGCCAAACCGATGTCTTCCCAAGCCATCCTAACAATGCGTCGCGCCAAATACTTAGGATCAGCGCCGCCGTCTAGCATGCGTGTCAACCAGTAAAGCGCCGCATCGGGATTCGAGCCACGCACCGACTTGTGCAGGGCTGAAATCTGATCATAAAAATTATCACCGCCTTTATCGAACCGGCGCGCGTTCATACTTAGGGCGTTTTGCACCAGCGACGAATCGATACAAGTTGCCTGAGCATTGTGTGCGGCCGTTGCCGCCTGCTCAAGCAAATTTAAAAACCGACGCGCATCACCATCGGCATAACCAATCAAGGTATTGACGGCCGCCTCTTCAAAGCTAAGCTCACTCAATACCGTTTGTTGCGCGCGCAGCAGTAATTCGTGCAGTTCAGCATCGTTTAACGACTCAAGCACATAGACTTGCGCACGCGACAGCAACGCAGAATTCACTTCGAAAGATGGGTTTTCAGTGGTCGCGCCGATGAAAGTCACCAAGCCCGACTCAACAAACGGCAACAAAGCGTCTTGCTGCGACTTGTTAAATCGATGAATCTCGTCCACAAACAACAACGTGCGCTGCTGATGTTGATCAAGAGTCAGTTGCGCAGACTCCATCGCTGCACGAATCTCTTTGACACCAGCAAATACGGCAGACAGCGCGATAAAGGCACAATCAAACGCATTGGCGGTTAGCCGGGCTAGGGTTGTTTTACCCACACCGGGTGGCCCCCACAAGATCATCGAGTGCGGCCGCCCAGATTCAAACGCCACGCGCAGCGGCTTACCGGGGCCGAGCAAGTGGCGTTGACCGATCACCTCATCAAGCGTGCTCGGGCGCAAGGCCTCGGCAAGTGGTGGCAAAGGAGAGGTTTTGAAAAGATCAGTCATCGCGCATGCTCACTGCATGCGCACGACATCAGCACCAGGCGGAGGCACAAAGCGAAAGGCCTCGGCGGCCACCTTTGGGTTCGGCACTAGACCAGACAGCTCAATATGGGTATGTTGGCCGAAGGCGTCTAGCAAGATGATTCGCGCAGGCAAACCACCCGAGAATCCGAGATCGACATGCACGAACCCTGCCTCACCATTGCGTGGCTTGGCACGCAACCACGACAGACCCTCTTTGTCTGGCAATACAGTGACTGTAAACGACTGTTCGAGCGACCCTGAGCCAAATAGAATTGCCGCCGGCGAAGAACCAATAGCTTGGTCAACCTTACGTACCGTCACCTGATTGAGATCAGGGTCAAACTGAAACAATTGCTGTCCGTCAGAGACGATTTGTTGCGCATAGGGTTTAACAACATCCCACTTAAACCGACCGGGTCGTTGAAAAGCAAACTGCCCGCTTTGCGCCGGTTTGGTTTGCCCCTGCGTGCCCACCGTGTATTGCGAAAAATTACCCGTTGCCGCTTGCACCTTCGAGACAAAACCTTGCAATTGCTCTTGCGCCGAGGCGGCCTTGGCCTCGCTCATTAGCAGGCACATCGCGCATAGCACCGAACTCAACAAGCTTTTTGTCCAAGTGCTAAAAAGCATGATTGTTAATCCTCTTTGTTGGTGGTGGGCACTAGAATTTCGCGATTACCATTGGACTGCATGGTTGAGACCATGCCGCTGTTTTCCATTTGTTCTAACAAGCGCGCTGCACGGTTATAGCCAATTCGCAAATGGCGCTGCACCAGTGAAATTGACGCGCGCTTGTGCTTGAGCACAATTTCTACGGCTTGATCGTACATTGGATCTGTCTCAGCATCGGCAAAGCCTGTGACGCTACCCACGCCATCACCCGTCTCGCCTTCAACACCACCCTCAAGCAAACCATCGACGTAGTCAGGCTCGCCTTGGGCCTTTAAGGATTCAACCACACGGTGCACTTCTTCGTCAGACACAAAGGCGCCATGCACACGCACCGGCAAACCCGTCCCAGACGGCATATACAACATGTCGCCCTGACCGAGCAGCGCCTCGGCCCCCATCTGATCCAAGATGGTTCGTGAATCAATTTTCGAAGACACCTGAAACGAAATGCGGGTTGGAATATTGGCCTTAATCAGACCGGTGATGACATCGACGCTTGGCCGCTGAGTGGCCAGAATTAAATGAATGCCGGCGGCCCTCGCCTTTTGAGCCAGACGGGCAATGAGCTCTTCAATTTTTTTACCGACCACCATCATCAGATCGGCGAGTTCGTCAATCACCACTACGATCGTGGGCAATTCTTTCAGCGGCTCTGGCGCATCTGGCGTCAGAGAAAACGGATTTGGGATGGGCTCTTCACGTTTGATCGCATCCCGCACTTTGGTGTTAAAGCCAGTGAGATTACGCACACCAAGTTTGCTCATTAAGCGGTAACGCTTCTCCATTTCGCCCACACACCAGTTCAAGGCGTTAGCCGCCTGCCGCATGTCGGTCACCACCGGTGCCAGCAGATGTGGGATCCCCTCGTAAACGCTCATTTCAAGCATTTTGGGATCGATCAAAATGAGGCGCGTTTGTGACGCATCTGCCTTGTAGAGCAAAGACAAGATCATGGCATTAATGCCAACCGACTTACCCGAGCCTGTTGTTCCGGCCACCAGCAAATGCGGCATTTTGGCAAGATCCGCGACCACAGGGTTGCCAGCGATGTCCTTACCCAACGCCATCGTGACCACAGAGTGGCTCGAGTAATACGTTTGCGAACCTAAAATCTCAGAAAGCTTGACCATCTGCCGGCGCGGGTTTGGCAACTCAAACCCCATCAAGTTCTTACCAGGAATCGTTTCGACGACGCGAATACTCACAAGGCTTAAGGCACGCGCCAAATCCTTTGCCAAGTTGACGATCTGACTACCCTTGACGCCCGTTGCAGGCTCGATTTCATAACGCGTAATCACTGGGCCAGCCTGAGCGGCGACTACGTGCACCTCGACACCAAAATCGGCCAGTTTCTTTTCGATCAATCGCGAAGTGAATTCAATGGTTTCGTCAGAAACAGTTTCAAAAGCTTCTGGGGCCGGGTCGAGCAAGCTTAGCGCCGGCAAGCTTCCGGCGGTAGCCGGTTCGGCAAATAACGAGTGTTGCCTCTCTTTTTGTACCTGAACGGATTTGGCAACTGTGACAATCGCCGGTTCGATCCGAATCGTATGCTCGTGCACAGTTTTTTCTTGCTTGGCCTCAACCTGCTCGTGACGCACGGCTTGTGCGACCTGCCCTACCTGACGATCTTGCCTTGCAGTTCGCACATTTTTGATCTTGAACACAAACCACTCAAAACACTGTCCGATTTTTTCGGCCACCGTGAGCCAGGAAAACCCAAAAAATAAGCTGGTTCCTAAGGCAATCAAGGCAATCAAAATCACCGTACTGCCCGAAAATCCGACAGCCTGCGACAAAAACCCCGACCAAGTACTACCAATGACTCCGCCCGCGCCGCTCGTTACATCTGTGCGCCCAGGCAACTGCATCCCCCAAGAGCTTAGGCGATAGGCCTCGAGCCCCACCGAACCGAGCAAGGCCATCGCAAAACCGATGCCTTGCTCCCAGCGAACTCGAGCCAGCGCCTCGGGCTCGCCACGGGTTCGGATTTGGGTCGCCAAGCGTAAATACCCCGCGTGCACACGATGCAACAACAACACCACCCACCACCACGCTGAGTAGCCAAAGAGATACAACAGAATATCAGCGGTGTACGCCCCAACCCAACCCCCACGATTCTGCAATACCTCGGTATCGCGCCCCATCGAATGAGACCAGGCGGGGTCGGTCAGGCTCCAGGTAGAAAGCACTAACGTTAACCAAGCGGCCATCACCGCAAACAAAATCCAACGCGCTTCTCGAAGCAGCGAGAGCAATTTAGTCTGAAAGACTGACGGCCCATTTCGGGTGTTTCGGGTGGCGCGCGGGGCGCTAGTCGTGGCAGCAGAAGGTCTAGGCATAGAGAACATTATAATTTGCTGCTTAAACTCGAGGGAAATCCTGATGACAACGCCAAAACATGCCAAAGTTCTAATTCTAGGATCAGGTCCTGCCGGCTATACAGCAGCCGTGTATGCAGCACGTGCCAATCTTAATCCCGTCATGATTACCGGTCACGCACAAGGCGGCCAGCTCATGACAACCACCGAAGTTGATAATTGGCCTGCCGACGCCGCCGGGGTCCAAGGCCCCGAACTGATGCAGCGCTTCGCCGAACACGCCGAGCGATTTAACACCGAGATGGTGTTTGATCATATCTCAAACGTCGACTTTTCATCGCGTCCGTTTCGCTTAACCGGCGATGGCGGCACCGAATACACCTGCGACGCCCTCATTATCGCAACGGGCGCCTCGGCAAAATATCTCGGGCTGCCCTCAGAAGAGGCGTTCATGGGTCGCGGCGTCTCGGGCTGCGCCACCTGTGACGGGTTCTTTTACAAAAACCAAGATGTTGTGGTGGTGGGCGGTGGCAACACCGCGGTCGAAGAAGCCCTGTACCTGTCAAATATCTGCCGCAGTGTGACGGTCGTTCACCGTCGCGACAAGTTTCGAGCCGAACCCATCATGATCGATAAGATGATGGATAAGGTCGCCAATGGCAACATGAAAATCGCGGCCTTTCGCGAGCTTGATGAGGTGCTGGGCGATGCCTCGGGCGTCACCGGAGTCCGTTTGCGGGCCACAGATACGAAAAAAACTGAGGATTTTGCGGTGACCGGAGTGTTTATCGCAATCGGTCACGAGCCAAATACCGGCATTTTCAAAGACAAACTTGAGATGGCTAATGGTTACATTGTGACCAAAAGTGGCTTATCTGGTTTAGCCACGATGACCTCTGTTCCGGGCGTCTTTGCGGCAGGCGACGTGCAAGATCATGTCTACCGACAAGCCATTACTAGCGCGGGCACCGGTTGCATGGCTGCACTTGACGCACAACGCTGGCTGGAGAATGCGCAGTCCTAAAGCGGGGCTAGCTGACCTGAAGCGCCTGAGCGAAGCGACCGCTCGCGCTCGCGAACAAGCTCAGGCTAGCGCCAACCCCAAAAAAGAATCGCGCCAACCTGAAGCGAGTGCCAACCCGCAACAAAAATCGCCTCAAGTTCAGGTGGGCAAGGGCTCGTCAGAGCTAGGGCAACCAGCCCCCCCTATCGCTCGCGACAAGCTCTTTGCGCAAGCGGTTCGCGCGGTTCAACCGCTGAACAAGAGGCAGACACGACTCTTACTCAGGTCTAGCGCTGACCCAGCCGAGGCCGAGCAGTTTACTGAACGTCGCCAACGCGCGGTCGGAGACACGCGTACCCAGCCTGAGCCCTTATCCGATGGCGCGGGGCTACCCAACGACGCTGAACTCGAGCTCGCCTGGGCAGCGGCAGGCATTGGCCCATCGGTCTTACGTCAACTCACGCGAGCTTTTTGGCCGATCGGAGCGCGCCTTGACTTACACGGCCTGAACAGCGATCAAGCACGTGCCGCCTTAGTCACCTTTATTGAAAATAGCCAAAACCACGCCACCCGCTGCGTGTGCATTATTCACGGTGTGGGCTACGGATCTGCAAACGGCCAACCGGTTTTGCCCGTTCGGGTCAGACAATGGCTCAAACAGCTTCCTGCGGTCAGTGCTTTCGCACAGGCTCCTAAAGCCCATGGCGGCGCGGGTGCCCTGCTTGCTCTACTCAGGCTGTCGTAAATCGTCAACCAACGCGTCCGTCACAGGATTAATTCGTCGAGTCAGCAATGACACCAGTACGATGGCCGCAAACGCCGCGGGTGCGCCGAAGACGCCGGCTGCGATCGGTTGAATGTCCCACCACAACGTAACGGGCTCGCTGGTTGATATCCCCAAGATCCAATGACGTAACCAGGGCTGGGCTTGGATCATATAGACGACAGTGACACACAAACCCGTCAGCATCCCGCAGCAGGCACCCCACTTATTTGCGCCTTTCCAAAAAATCCCCAACACGAGTACCGGAAAAAAGGTCGACGCTGCAAACGAAAACGCTGCACCGACTAAAAATAAAATATCAGCTGGCGTTCGTGTCGCGGCCCAGGCCGCAGCAAAGGCAACGATCAGCAATAATATTTTGGATAACAGCACGCGCCGCCCCGGACCCATCTTGGGTGACATCACTCTAAACACCGTGTCATGCGATAGTGCGCTCGATAGGGTCAACAACAGACCATCAGCCGTTGACAAGGCTGCGGCCAACGCTCCAGCGGCCACAAGCCCTGAGACGACATAAGGTAAGCCGCCAATTTCAGGACCGGCCAACACGACGACATCTGCTCCCAAGTGAATCTCAGCTAACTGCACGATGCCATCGCGGTTTAGATCTACGATGTTGAGTAACGAGCGATCAACTGCCGACCAGGCATGCACCCAAGCCGGCAAATCCGCAAACCGACTCCCAACTAAATCCGTATAAATTTCGAACTTGACCAAGATGGCCAACGCCGGCGCCGTCAGATACAGCAGCAAAATAAAAAACAAAGACCAAAAAACCGACTTACGCGCGGCATCGACCGAGGGTGTCGTAAACGAACGCATCAAAATATGGGGCAAGCCCGCTGTCCCCATCATCAGACACAACACGATCGCCAGAAAATTATTTCTCACAGCGTCAGTTAACTCGAAGGTTCGGCTCGCAAAGGGCTCAGCATGGGGTTGAGGCGCGGTCGCGCGCACGGCGTAATCGTCGCGCGCTTTAGACCAAGCCATGCGAGCGCCCTCAACCGATTTAGGGTAAGCCGCTAACTCGCGCTCAAGGTTACGCACCTCTCCCATCGGGGCATCATTGGCCCGCGCGCGCAACAATTGAAGGCGAAGTTTTTGTTGTTCTGTTTCGTAGGTCTCGGGCAAGCCAGAGACTCGCGTCTGCATCATTTCAGCGCGAGCCTGCCACAAGGCACGAACCGCAAGCTCGCTTTGGTCGTGAGTCAGTTCGTGCTCGCGCTCGCTGACTTGCTGCAAGACAGAACTTGCCGCCACTTGCGGTAACGGTTCGCCTGTTTGCTTCACAGCAAGCCATACGACGGGCACCAAGTAAGCGATCAACAAAATGATGTACTGGCCGACTTGCGTCCAGGTCACTGCGCGCATACCACCCAAAAAAGAACACACCAATACGCCACCCAGGGCGATGAAAATCCCAAGCTCAAACGAGATCCCGGTCATACGCGTGGTGATGATCCCGACCCCGTAAATTTGGGCGACTAGATAGGTAAACGAACACAGTACCGCGCACAGCACCCCCAGTAATCTGGGCCAGTTGCCGCCAAAACGAGCACCTAAAAAATCTGGGATGGTATAGCGCCCAAACTTTCGCAAATAGGGTGCTAAAAAAAGCGCAACCAACACGTAACCGCCGGTCCAACCCAAAATGTAAGCTAGCCCGTTATAGCCCGTGAGGTACAAGGTGCCGGCAATACCAATAAACGAGGCAACCGACATCCAGTCCGCAGCAGTTGCCATCCCGTTAAAGACAGCAGGTACTCGCCGACCCGCGACGTAGTATTCAACCGGATCCGAGGTGCGACACATAATGCCAATGCCTGCATACAACGCCACGGTCACAAGCAAAAAGGCATAGCCGATCCATTGCCGCGCCAACCCCATGATTTCACACAGGGCTAGTAACAACACCAGCAAACAAAATCCAAAGGTGTACGCGGCATAGCCGCGAAACAGTTGGGCATTCAAGCTGCGTTGCGAGAGGGGATCTTGAGACACTCAGTCGCCCGTTTGAGAGGCGCGCCGAGCGCGTTGGTCGCGGCGACCCATCCACCACGCATAGAACCCAACGATCGACAGAAAAAAGAGTGGCGCACCGAAGGCCGCCATCCAATACGAAAACGGCCAACCGAAAATAAAATACTGGCTTAATTCAAGCGCGAAATAAGCTGGCACAAAGGTCACCAACCACCAAAGGCACAACAGGCCCACAATCAGCAAGATATTGTGACGCCAGTAACGGGTTCGGGAGTAGGCTGGAGCGGTGCGCATGATCGCCTAAAATATACAGCTTGGTGGGGATAAGCGACAACGGCCGACACCAAAGTGCCAGCCGTTGCGCGATTTTTTTTATTAGAGTCCTGCTTATTTTTATAATAGAGCCGATGCTGCCAGCTTGCTCATGCAGAGCCTTGTCCCCTCACCTGCATGAGAAAGATTCTGCACCGTCGAGGGTATTGTTACATTGGGGTATGCCCTATATTTGGGCGTTTCTGATCTGCTGTTTCACTATATGGACAAAATTGTGCGCTTGCACACGATTTTCTGTCACGGAGCCACATGTTTAACCCGTCGCGCGAGCAAGTCCGAGAATTTTTTGTCAACACTTGGCGAAAAGACCGCGCCCAAGAACTCTTAACCCCGCTTGAAGCGATCGCTTTAGACTGGATCAAACAACACCCCGAATACCATGAGGCCCTTGAAAGCTCTGGGGCCCTGACGCAAGAGTTCAACGTTGAAGAAGGCCGCAGCAACCCCTTTTTACACCTTTCAATGCATTTAGCGATCGCCGAGCAACTTTCGATTGACCACCCACGCGGCATCAAACAAGCGTTCGAAACCATGGCCCGAGCCTCGAACGGGCACGATGCGGTGCATCAGATCATGGAATGCCT
This sequence comes from Burkholderiaceae bacterium, assembly GCA_029866055.1. Taxonomy (GTDB): domain Bacteria; phylum Pseudomonadota; class Gammaproteobacteria; order Burkholderiales; family Burkholderiaceae_B; genus Zwartia. The sequence continues at coordinate 357 of JARXAG010000047.1, read as the reverse complement.
GGGACAGGTCGTCTGGGAATCCCAGCGCTTAGGCACCCCCCTAGACAGCGATACTTATATCGAATTAATTAGGCAACGGGCTAGTCGCGATTAATAGCGATGCACCGCATTGGTGGTAAGGCATTAAAAAACGGCGGTGTTTACTTGCGTACCGCCAACGGACCAGGCTGCGAAGCCAGCCAAGCGGCAACGTTTTCAACATCTTGCTTAGACATTTGTACAGCAAAAGCACCCATCACGGCATTTTTACGCACATTGGCCGAGGCAGGTGCGCCTGTAGCACCACGTTGGTAGGCCTTCAAGGCGTGAGCCAAAAAGTCGGCATGCTGACCAGCCAAAATAGGATAAGCAGGCATG
>JARXAG010000002.1 GCA_029866055.1 Burkholderiaceae bacterium | reverse complement strand
CTTACGCGTGCCCGCAAGTGGCGCTCGTCAATCGTGCAGACCACTCGCCTGCCACGCCCTACTTGTCGAGCGAAATCCTTAGCAACCCGATTAGCCTAAAGCTTTCAACACAGCATCGCCCATCGCTGCTGTGCCAACTTTGGTCGTGCCTTGCTCGTAAATATCGGCGGTGCGAAGCCCTTGTTGCAAGACTTTACGAACTGCTTGCTCAATGCGATCCGCTTGAGCCGCTTCATTTAAAGAGTAGCGCAACATCATCGCTGCAGACAAAATCGTGGCCAAGGGGTTTGCAACGCCTTTGCCTGCGATATCAGGTGCTGAGCCATGGGTTGTCTCATACAAGCCCTGTCCAGAGGAATTGAGCGAAGCCGACGGCAGCATGCCAATTGAACCGGTCAACATCGACGCTTCATCAGACAAAATGTCACCAAACAGATTACCCGTCACAATCACATCAAAGTCACGAGGCGCGCGCACCAACTGCATCGCGGCATTGTCGACATACATGTGCGATAGCGCGACATCCGGATATTCTTTGCCAATCTCTGTCACGATATCGCGCCACAGTTGCGAGGTTTCAAGCACGTTGGCCTTATCGACGCTACACAAACGACGTTGACGCTTGAGCGCAGCCTGAAAACCCAAATGCGCAATGCGACGAATCTCGGGCTCTGCATAACGCATCGTGTCAAAGCCTTCACGCTCACCTGCGAACGGGCCATCAGGGGCCACACGCACACCGCGTGGCGAACCGAAATAAATATCGCCGGTCAGTTCACGCAAAATCAAAATATCAAGCCCAGACACAATCTCGGGCTTTAAGGATGAGGCATTGGCTAACTCAGGGTACAAGATTGCTGGACGAAAATTTGCAAACAAACCCAAGGCTTTGCGTAAGCCTAAAATCGCTTGTTCAGGGCGATGCTCACGAGGTAGCTTGTCGTATTTCCAATCACCGACCGCACCAAACAGCACGGCGCTTGACTCTTGCGCAAGCTTTAAGGTCGCAGGGGGCAAGGGATGACCGTGCAGGTCATAGGCAGTGCCGCCAACCGGTGCGTGGCTGATTTCAAGAGGCAACTTGAGCGCACCCAGCACGCGAACCGCTTGTTCCATAATTTCGGAGCCAATCCCATCACCTGGCAAGACTGCAATTTTCTTTGTCATGTTGCTTTGATCCAAAAGTAATGGGCCGGTAAACCGGCCCAACGTCTAAATTAATTAACGTGCACCGATTGGTTGAACATCTAACCAAGGATGGCGGGCGAGCCGCTCAGCCTCAAAGGTTCGAATCTTATCGGCCTGACGCAGAGTCAAACCAATTTCATCTAAACCATTGATCATGCAATATTTACGATGTGCAGTGATATCAAAATCCATCGCACGACCGTCAGGTGCGATCACGACTTGTTTTTCAAGATCGATTGTTAGCTTGTAGCCAACAAAGCCACGTACCTCGTCAAACAGGCGCGAGATTTGCAACTCAGACAACACGATCGGCAAGAAACCAGTCTTGTAGCTATTGTTAAAAAAGATGTCGGCAAACGACGGTGCAATCACTGCCCGAAAGCCGTATTGCGCCAGCGCCCAAGGGGCATGCTCGCGGCTTGAACCGCAGCCAAAGTTTTTGCGCCCCAATAAAATCGAAGCACCCTGATAACGAGAATGATTCAAAATAAATTCGGGGTTTAGCGGACGCTTAGAGTTGTCCATCCCAGGTTCGCCATGATCCAGATAACGGATCTCGTCAAACAAGTTTGGGCCAAAGCCTGTGCGCTTAATTGATTTCAAAAACTGCTTTGGAATGATCAGATCGGTATCGACGTTTTCGCGATCGAGCGGAGCGACCAAGCCTTGATGCGTGATGAATGAATCCATGATGTTTACCGGAGGTTACGTACGTCAACAAAATGACCCGACACGGCGGCAGCTGCTGCCATGGCCGGACTCACGAGATGGGTGCGACCACCCTGCCCTTGGCGACCTTCAAAATTTCGGTTTGAAGTCGAGGCACAACGCTCGCCGGGTTCAATGCGATCGGCGTTCATGGCCAAGCACATTGAGCAGCCTGGCTCACGCCATTCAAAACCTGCCTCGATAAAAATCTTGTCTAAGCCTTCGCGTTCGGCTTGTGCTTTGACCAGGCCAGAGCCGGCCACCACAAGCGCCTGACGCACATTGCTGGCAACCTTACGGCCGCGCGCAACGACTGCAGCCGCACGCAAATCTTCAATACGAGAGTTGGTGCAAGACCCAATAAACACGCGATCGATCTTAATGTCTTCGATCAAAGTATTTGGTTTCAAGCCCATGTACACGAGGGCACGCTCCATCCCTTCACGGCGCATGTCATCTTTTTCGCGATCAGGATCAGGTACACGTCCGGTCACGGGTAAGACCATCTCGGGTGACGTTCCCCAAGTGACTTGAGGAACAATCTGGCGTGCATCAATCTCGACGACGCGATCGAAAAAAGCGCCTTCGTCTGAGTGAAGTGTTTTCCAGTAAGCGACAGCAGCATCCCACAAAGCGCCACTCGGTGAAAACGGACGACCCGCACAGTAATCAATCGTTTTTTGGTCAACTGCCACCATGCCTGAACGTGCACCGGCTTCAATCGCCATGTTGCATAAGGTCATGCGGCCTTCCATCGACAAGCCACGAATCGTGCTGCCAGAAAACTCAATCGCGTGACCCGTGCCACCAGCTGTACCAATTTGACCAATCACATACAGAATCACGTCTTTCGCGGTACAGCCAATCGGCAAGGTACCTTCAACACGCACCAACATGTTTTTATTTTTCTTAGCTTGCAGCGTTTGCGTCGCCATGACATGCTCGACTTCTGAGGTGCCGATACCAAAGGCCAAGGCACCAAATGCGCCATGCGTGCTGGTATGCGAGTCGCCGCACACTACGGTCATGCCCGGTAGCGTTGCGCCTTGCTCAGGGCCGATCACGTGAACAATGCCCTGACGCAAATCGTTCATGCGAAATTCAATCACGTTGTGCTTGACGCAGTTTGCGTCAAGCGTATCGACCTGCAATTTTGATATTGGGTCAGTGATGCCTTGGGCACGATCACGCGCGACAGTCGGCACGTTGTGATCTGCCACCGCCAAGTTGGCATTCAGACGCCAAAGCGGGCGACCGGCCAAGTCAAGGCCCTCAAAAGCCTGTGGGCTTGTGACCTCGTGCAGCAAGTGACGGTCGATGTACAAAATTGCGGTGCCATCTGATTCTTCGTGAACCACATGGGCGTCCCAAAGCTTGTCGTATAGAGTTTTTTTCATGACGTCGGATCTGCCAAACACACGTTGTAAAAGGGTAGCCCTTGATTATGCCATAGCGGGGTCAGGGCCTAGCCGCACTGCGCACGATGGCGCAAGGCATGATCGATCAAAATCAGAGCAAGTAAGGCCTCGGCGATCGGTGTCGCCCGAATCCCCACACACGGATCGTGTCGACCTAGGGTTTGCACCATGACTGGGTTGCCGGCCCGGTCAATTGAGCGGCGTTCGGTCCGGATACTTGAGGTTGGCTTAATCGCCAGGCTCACCGTAATCGGCTGCCCCGTCGAGATTCCACCCAGTACACCGCCGGCATTGTTCGTCAAAAAGCCCTCAGGCGTAATCTCGTCGCCGTGCTCAGAGCCGCGCTGCTCAACGCTTTTGAAGCCAGCGCCAATCTCAACGCCTTTGACGGCGTTCAAACCCATCATGGCGTAAGCAATGTCTGCATCGAGGCGGTCATAGATGGGCTCGCCCCAACCCGCGGGCAAGCCTTCGGCGACCACTTCGATACGAGCGCCCACAGAATCCCCATCGCGACGCAACTGGTCCATATAGGCCTCGAGTTCAGGCGTGCTGGTGTCATTGGCCGCATAAAACGGATTATTCGGGATGTGATCCCAACTAACAAAAGGCATCGCGATCGGGCCTAACTGGCTCATATAGCCTCGCACCTTGATCCCAACGTGCTCAGACAGCCATTTTTTTGCGATGGCTCCGGCAGCCACTGTGGGTGCCGTTAACCGGGCCGACGAACGGCCACCACCACGCGGGTCACGCGCGCCGTACTTATTGAAATAAGTGAAATCAGCATGCCCCGGCCTAAACGTATCGGCAATGGCGCTGTAGTCTTTACTGCGTGCATCCACGTTACGAATCAACAGCGCGATCGGTGTACCGGTAGTTTTGCCTTCATAGACCCCAGACAAAATCTCAACCTGATCAGCCTCTTGGCGCTGCGTCACGTGGCGCGAGGTGCCGGGGCGACGACGATCAAGTTCAACTTGAATATCTTGTTCACAAAGTGCCAAACCGGGTGGGCACCCATCGACCACACAGCCAATCGCGGGGCCATGCGACTCACCAAAGTTAGTCACACAAAATAGCGTACCGAGCGTATTACCAGACATAAGCGACAAGTACCGAAAAAATGAACAGAGTCAGGTCACGCTTGCCCTTTAAAAAATGGCATAGCAACCTTCAAAAGCACATTATTGCATCACTCAGAGCAATTGACCTCTAAACGCCGAGCCTCTGCCAGAGGCGCAGCGGCTTGGGCCCCTTTGCCCACGTCACTGCATATTGAAGAGCAACTCACCACTAAATGCAGAGTTTCTGAGGTAGGCGCAACGGCTTTAGCCCTTGCCCACGTCAGTGACTCACGAAGAGCAACTCACCTCTAGATGCGGTGCCCCAGCTGGTGGCGCAGCGGCATACGCCTCTAGGCCCGCCCGAGCGCTAAATGGGTCGCTCAAGAGCTGCATTTGGCGCTGCACTTCGCTAAAGTCGCCCTTTTCGGCGGCTTCAATCGCCTGCTGTGCAATGTGATTACGCAGCACATAAAGAGGGTTCACCGCCAGCATGCCAGCAACCCGCTCTTGCCAATGTTGGGTGGGGTCCGAGCCTAGTCGAGCACTGTAGCGGCTAAGCCAAGCTTGTGCGCCCGCCCGATCTACAAATAAATCCACAAACGGCAACAGGTTCGCGTTCACCGTGCCGCCCAGATCAAGCTCAATTTGCGCTTGCGAGGCTTGCGTCAGACCCGGAGCGTAAGCCAGTTGCCTAAAGGTCAGCGTGAAGTCAGCGTGGCTGGCTTGCATCAGGCTCCAGAGATCGTCGATCAGCGTTTCATCACCAGCCTGCCAAGCGCTTAAGCCTAACTTTTGGCTCATACGAGCCTGCATGGCGCCCAGAAAACACGCTTCATATTCATCAAGCGCCGCCTTCAAAGGCTCGGCTTCAGGAACGATTTCGTGCAGGCTGTTCGCGAGTTGATAGAGATTCCAGTGCGCCACCGCGGGTTGAGCGTGCCAGGCGTAGCGACCGCCGCTATCAGTGTGATTACAGATATGTTTGGCATCAAAGCCATCCATGAAACCATATGGGCCGTAGTCAAGTGTGAGCCCCAAAATCGACATGTTGTCGGTATTCATCACCCCATGACAAAAACCCACGACTTGCCAACTTGCCATAAGCGTTGCGGTGCGCCGCACCACGGCACGTAACAACTGCACATAAGGCTCGTAGTCTTTTCGGGGGCTGCCAGCCTCTGAAACGCTGGTGTTCACGACCTGAGTGAGCGTGGCCGAAGCGCTAACGTGGCTTGTCTTGCTGTCACTGACAGAAGCTGTGCGAGCGCTCTCGTCGCGGCACTCGGGGTAAAACCGGTCAATCACATAATCGGCTAGCACGCGCAGCAAGTCAGGTCGCCTGCGCGCAGCCCAATGCTCAAACGAACCAAAGCGAATAAAACTGGGTGCCACTCGCGCTACGACCGCCGCCGTTTCAAGGGTTTCGCGTCTGACAGGATTACGGGCAGAGACCAGCGACAGTGCCTGCGTGGTCGGGATGCCAAGCCCGCGCATCGCGTGACTCGCTAAATACTCGCGCACCGAAGAGCGCAAGACCGCCCGGCCATCGCCCATACGAGAGTATGGCGTCATGCCCGCACCCTTCAGTTGCACTTCAAAACTACCGTCTGGCCCCTGGATTTCGCCCAACAGGTGAGCGCGCCCGTCGCCTAACTGACCGGCCCACACGCCAAATTGGTGCCCACTGTAAACAGCCGCCATGGTGTCGCCACCGGGCATTGGCTGAGTACCGCTCACCACATCAAGAAACTCTTGGGTGTCTAGTGCCTCACTGGGCAACCCTAATACCGCAGCCACCTCGGCGCTTGCATGCACCAAGCGAGGCGCCGTGAGCGGCGTCGTGGGCAAACGTGTATAAAAATCTGAGGGTAAGCTTGCAAACGTATTGGCTTTAACCAGGGATTCAAAACAAGAAGGTGAAGTCATGAGAGTGATATTGTTTGAGCTGCAATTAGCACTATTTTGGCTGGATTAGCACTAGTTTGGCTTGTTACGTCGGCTGAACTTGCATTGACCCCATATACGAAGGGTCAATCACTAGTTGAGGTTTTCAGTCTTTTACTTTAACTTTTCAGTCTTTTTATTTAGCTTTTCAGCCTGCTCATTGAGCTTTTCGGCCTTT
>JARXAG010000147.1 GCA_029866055.1 Burkholderiaceae bacterium | reverse complement strand
GTCTGGCTTTCAGTTTGATCAGATTCTGTGTCTGGCCCGCGGTGGTATGCGTATCGGTGATGTGTTGTCTAGGGTGTTTAACGTGCCCTTAGCGATTTTGGCCACTAGCAGTTATCGCAGTATCCAGGGCACAGAGCAAGGGGCGCTATACATTGCCCAACAGGTCACCTCTGCCGCAGGGCCACTTTCTGGCAACATTTTGCTGGTTGATGATTTGGTCGACTCTGGGGTGACCTTTGCCTCGGTCTGCGAGCACTTGTTGGTCGCCTTTCCCTTGATCAAAGCGCTTAAAACGGCGGTTCTTTGGCAAAAAGCTAGCTCAACAGTCAAGCCTGACTATGTTGTGACGGTGCTATCAACGAACCCCTGGATCCACCAGCCGTTCGAGCGTTACGACACTGTCAAGCTGCCTGAGTTGGTCGAAAAGTGGTCTGTGGTACCCAACAAATAGCGTATTTGTGCTATTATCGAAGGCTGTGAAAAGAGAGTGTTGCTTGCCCTTGGCCTTTCCGTAGGCTGATTAACGGCTTTTACAACGCTTCACATTGCTTGAAAAACTAATCTCATTCGCTGTTTAACTCACTTTTTTACGTCACGCACCCTATGCCTATCGTTCGTCTGAAAGAAAACGAGCCCTTTGAAGCCGCACTGCGTCGCTTCAAGCGCACAATTGAAAAAACCGGCCTGTTGACCGAGTTGCGCGCCCGCGAATTCTATGAAAAACCCACTGCTGAGCGTAAGCGCAAGCAGGCTGCTGCCGTTAAGCGCCATTACAAGCGCATCCGTAGCCAGCAATTGCCTCCGCGCATGTTTTAACCTGTGGCGCATCGTCTGATGCGCTGCATGCGTATGGCCTAAGCGTTGATCCCAGATTCATTTATCCAGGATCTCCTTGCCCGTGTTGACGTGGCAGACGTTGTTGGGCGCTACGTACAGTTAAAAAAAGGTGGCATTAACCTGCTCGGGTTATGCCCCTTTCATAACGAAAAATCTCCTTCCTTTACTGTCAGCCCGACAAAACAGTTTTATCACTGCTTTGGTTGTGGTGCTCATGGCAGCGCGATTACCTTCCTGATTGAGCATACTGGGGCAAGTTTCCCCGAGGCAGTCCGCACTCTTGCCTCTGCCGTTGGGATGTCTGTCCCCGAAGAAAACCGCTCACCCGGGCAAAAGGCAGCTACGGCGCGCCGCCGCGAAGAGGTCTCTGCACACACCAAGGTGCTTGAAACGGCTCAAACCCATTACTTAGCTCAGTTGCGCGAAACCCCAGCCGCGATTCGCTATTTAAAGCAGCGTGGGCTGACGGGTGAAATCGCCAAAGAATTTGGGTTAGGTTGGGCCGGTTCTGATCGGCAGGCGTTAGCAAAAGTCTTTACCCGCTACGACGATGCGCTGTTGGTTGAATCTGGCCTGGTGATTGAGTCTGAAGACGGTCGGCGTTACGACCGCTTTCGCGAACGGGTGATGTTTCCGATTCGAAACGTCAAAGGCGAGATTGTTGGTTTTGGTGGTCGAATTATCGGCAAAGGTGAGCCCAAGTACTTAAATTCGCCCGAAACCCCTGTTTTTTCAAAGGGTAACGAACTGTATGGCTTGTTTGAGGCTCGTACGGCGATTCGCGCTGAAGGTTGTGTGATCGTCGTTGAAGGCTATATGGATGTGGTCGGGTTGGCTCAGTTGGGGGTGCGCAACGCTGTCGCGACTCTTGGTACCGCCACAACGCCGGTTCATATTCAAAAGCTACTGCGGTCAAGTGACAAGATTATTTTTAGCTTTGATGGTGATGGCGCAGGGCGTCGTGCGGCCTGGCGGGCCTTGCAATCGTGCCTGCCTTTGTTACGCGATGATATTTCTATCCGGTTTTTATTCTTACCGACAGAGCACGACCCTGATAGCTATATCCGGCAATTTGGCGAAGAGGCGTTTCGAGCCTGCTTGGCTGAGTCTGATGCCTTGTCGACCTTTTTCTTAAATGAGCTCGGTTCGCGTCATGCGTTAAAAGAAGTCGAGGGGCGTTCTGCCTTAGTGCACGAGGCCCGACCCTTACTTGCCTTGATCCCGCAAATCACGCTTAAGATACAGCTGCAAAATGAGTTTGCCCGCTTAGCTCAGCTAACACCCGAAGAGTTAACCGCTTTACTCGAAAAAGAAGTGACCCCAGCCTTAATGGGTTTGCCAGCTGCGGGTCAGCTAGGTGCAGGCCGGGCTGCGGGTGCCGCAGCAGGCGGCGCGTCGGGTCGCGCTGCACAGGGCCGGGGTGCAAAGGGTGGTGATGCTTCATTCTCACCATCAGGGCCTGCCAGCGAAGAGTTTTCTGGTGATGAGCAGTCGTTTCAGGGGTATTCCGATGCAACGGGTGGCGGGTTTGAGTTTGGTCGCAGTGCTGGGCGTATGGCCGGGCGTCAGCCGGCAGCCCGGGTCGATCGCCGTGCTGTGGCCCCAATGGCCAAGCGTTTACTGAGATTGCTGTTGACGCATCCTGAGTTGGTTGACGTCATGGGTGAGCAGCAACTTGAACTTCTTGAACGTGGCCCCCATCTTGAAATGGTGAGAGAGTTGATCGTGCTTGCCCAAGCTAGCGGTGCCCGACACGTCGGGGCGTTGATTCAGGCGGCTGACCCGGGTGCAGACCTAGGCGTCTTGATGGCGTCGGTTGCTGAGGATTTGATGGCCCAAGAGCCTTTGCCAAATCCGCAAGGTGAGTGGGAAGACGCTTTACGTCGAATTGAACTCGAGAGCTTAAAAAGTGAGCAAGAGGCACTGATTGCAGAGGGATTAAATAATTTGCAATCGCAGCAAAATTATCGGGAACTTTCTTCCCGCATCACCCGTCTAATTAGGGTAATCGAAACCAGCAAAGCACGCTGATCAGGTTAAAATCTAGGTTTACGCAGCCCAAGCGTTTGTTGGGCAAGCTCGTGCCGGCAGGCACATTCCATACAAAAGAGCACACTAATGACTCGATCCGTCGGCATCAAAAAAACCATGGCAGCCGCATCGCCCAAACCTAAAGCTGCTGTTCAGCCAACGGCCAAATCTAGCTCTAAGTCTGCCTCAGTATCGGTCAAGGCAAGTGCTAAGCCCGTGTCCAAGTCAACCGCTAAGCCGGCAGCTAAGCCTTCCGCTAAAACGCCGGTCAAAGCTGTGGCTCAAGCGGCACCCGCATCGGCTAAAAATAGTAAACCTGCGGCTAAACCACCCGTCAAGGCGGGGCCGGCTTCTGGTAAGCCTGCTGTGGTTAAGTCTGTTTCAAAATCCGCAGCAAACACTGCAGCTCAATCAGTCAAGGAATCAATGAAGTCGGCTTCACCTAGCAAATCAAAAGTACCCGCATCGGCAACCCCCGCAAAAACCGCTGCCAAACCCGTAACAAAGGTTGCTGCTAAACCCGCTGACAAAGCGGCTGGCGTGTCTGCCAAGGCCGCAAGCACGAAAGACGCTGCAGCGAAAGGCGCTACACCTAAAACAGCAGCAAACTCAGCCACTAAAGCTGCCCCCGCAAAAGCTGCGTCGGGCAAGGCGCCAGCGGCTCCCAAGCCCGTGCTAGCTAAAGCACCACCACCCGCACCGGTTTCAGCCAAAGCGCCGGGTAAGGTCGATGTCTCTAAGCCGCCACCGCCCGAAGATGATGGTGATGGCCCGCCTAAAAAAGTGTCTGGCCGTCCACCCGGTGGTACCGGTCGGCGCCCCGGTCGCCCCTCAAAAAATCCAAATAACAACAGCGACAGCGAGTTTGGTGATTCAGGCGATGGCGAGCACGAAGCTGAAGTTTTACCTGATTTAAAACCGGTTAAGCGTGGCAAGCGCGTCAAAGGCGAGGGCAAAGACCTGATCGCTCGCGGCCCCGTGACACCTGAAGAATACGAAGCACGTCGCAATCGCCTGAAGTTATTGATTAAGCTCGGTAAAGATCGCGGCTATCTCACTTATGGCGAAATCAACGATCATCTTCCCGATGACTTGGTTGACGCCGAGGCGATCGATGGCATTATCAGCACGTTTAGCGATATGGGCATTGCCGTCTATGACCAGGCCCCTGATGCTGAATCGTTGCTACTCGGTGAAAACGCACCGGTTGCGACCTCAGATGACGACGTTGAAGACGAAGCCGAAGCCGCGCTCACCACCGTTGATTCAGACTTTGGTCGCACTACCGACCCTGTGCGTATGTACATGCGCGAAATGGGTACGGTTGAACTCTTGACCCGCGAAGGCGAAATCGAAATCGCCAAGCGTATCGAGGGTGGCTTGAAAGATATGGTGAAAGCGATTTCAGCATGCCCCACCACCATCAACGAAATCTTGAATCACGTGCAGCGTGTACGCGATGCGCAAGCCCAAATCGATGAAGTGATCGATGGCCTGGTGGATGATGACGGTGAAGAATACGCGGGCGCTGGCGTTGCCGACGAGGCCGAAGAAGACGGCCCAGCCGGTGGCATGAGCAGCAAGCAAGTTGAAGACCTTCGTATCAAAGGCATGGCCAAGTTTGAGATCGTCGGGGTGCAATTTACCAAAATGCGCGCCGCCTACGAAAAAGATGGCTATCGTTCTAAGCCTTACATGGCTGCACAAGAGCTCATTCAAAACGAGCTCATGGGTATTCGCTTTACCGCCAAAATGGTTGAGCGTTTGGCCGATACCTTGCGTCAACAGGTTGAAGAAGTGCGCAAAATTGAGCGCGCTGTGCTGCACACCTGCGTTGAACGCGCCGGTATGCCGCGCGCGCACTTTATCAAGGTGTTTCCGGGTAACGAAACAAACCTTGAGTGGGTGTTGGGCGAAGTCGCCAGTGGTGCCGATTATGCAGTGACGCTGACACGTCACGTACCCGCTGTGCAAGAGTTACAGCAAAAGTTAATCGATCTGCAAGTGCGCGTGGTCTTGCCACTTAAAGATTTGAAAGACGTCAACAAAAAGATGGCGACCGGTGAAGCCAAGGCACGCAAAGCCAAACGCGAAATGACCGAAGCCAACTTGCGCTTGGTGATCTCGATCGCCAAAAAATACACCAACCGTGGCTTGCAATTCTTGGATCTGATCCAAGAGGGCAATATCGGTTTGATGAAAGCGGTAGACAAGTTTGAATATCGCCGTGGTTACAAGTTTTCAACCTATGCCACATGGTGGATTCGTCAGGCGATTACGCGTTCAATCGCGGATCAGGCCCGTACGATTCGTATCCCTGTGCACATGATTGAAACGATCAACAAAATGAATCGTATTAGTCGTCAGATTTTGCAAGAGACCGGTGCCGAGCCTGATCCTGCAACACTGGCTTCAAAAATGGATATGCCAGAAGACAAGATTCGCAAGATCTTGAAAATCGCCAAAGAACCAATCTCGATGGAAACCCCAATCGGTGATGATGATGATTCACACTTGGGCGACTTTATCGAAGACAACGCAACCTTGGCTCCGGCCGAAGCAGCGTTACATGGTTCGATGCGTGATGTTGTGAAAGAGGTGCTTGATTCGTTAACACCACGCGAAGCAAAAGTATTGCGTATGCGTTTTGGTATCGAAATGAACACCGATCAAACACTTGAAGAAGTGGGCAAACAGTTTGACGTCACGCGCGAGCGCATACGTCAAATAGAGGCTAAAGCGCTACGCAAGTTGCGCCACCCCAGCCGGGCAGACAAGTTAAAGAGTTTTCTTGAAGGCCAGTAAAGCCTAAAAGTTAGCCCCCCTAGCTCATGCTTGGTTAGAGCAGCGGACTCATAATCCGTTGGTGCCGTGTTCGACTCACGGGGGGGGCACCAGTATTGAAGCGGCTCACAGCGATGTGGGCCGTTTTTATTGATGCCGACATTTTTGCGTGGTACGAGGTGGATGAATCTGTGCATTGACACTTGACAGATATAAAATAAATGGATATCTTAAAGATATCTAATAGTGGGGATCTTATGACAGCACGAACCATGACCAACCAAATCGCCTTTCGCTATCGCAGCATAGATAGCGCCACAGGCATTACGCGTGAAACAGCTAAGCGCCTCGCCGAGCAACTTGGCGTTGATGAAACGCAGGCAATCCACAGGGCCTTACATGATCTTGCTGTAAAAATCCTGCCCCAGTACGAAGCCGATGATGGTCCGTTGACAAGCACTCAGCTTCGCCAAATCAAAAAGCGTGTGCCGCAAGGCGTTAAGCGTTCGGTACGCTCCAGCCTGTTTGATAGCGAGGCTGCATGACGGTGGCCTGGTGGCCAGAGCCAACGGCCGGTGAAATCGTTTGGTGCCATTTTCCTGACAATATCAATCCCCGACCTAAACCTCGGCCTGCACTTATTCTCAAAGTATTTGATGACGAGGCGCCGCAATTTCACGTGAACGTTGCGTACGGTACGAGCCAGCGGACCACCACTCAGTATAGTGGTGAGTTTTCGATTTTGCGTGAACGTAATGCAACGGCTTATCAAACAGCCGGGTTGAGTTACGACACCAAATTCAATTTGAAGCAAGCGATCGATCTGCCTTACAACACGGACTGGTTCTCGGTGCCACCTGCGGCACCCCAGGGACAGATACCCAATCTAGGTACGTTGCATGCTTCGCTCGTGCCGGCGATTCAGGCTGCTTACCGCGCAATTGGATGAAACATGCCTAC
>JARXAG010000110.1 GCA_029866055.1 Burkholderiaceae bacterium | reverse complement strand
TTGCCGGTCAATGTCACGCAGCATGTCGTGGCGCAAGGGGCCTCTGATCTGCTGCGCTATTACGAGCAAGTGGGTGCGCGTCGTGCGAGCCTACCCTACGATATCGATGGCGTCGTCTATAAGGTCAATGATCTTGATGCGCAGCGTATCTTAGGTTTTGTCGCTCGCGCACCACGCTTTGCCATCGCGCATAAATTTCCGGCGCAAGAAGCGTTTACCACCTTGCTTGATATTGAAGTGCAGGTGGGTCGTACCGGAGCAATTACGCCAGTGGCGCGTTTGGCTCCTGTGTTTGTTGGGGGCGTGACAGTCACCAATGCCACCTTGCACAACGAAGATGAAATTCGTCGTAAAGATGTACGCGTGGGGGATACAGTGATCGTGCGTCGTGCCGGCGACGTGATCCCCGAAGTGGTGGGCCCAGTACTTGAAAAGCGCCCAGCGTTTGCGCCCCAATTTGTGATGGTGACCGCCTGCCCGATTTGCGGTTCTGCGATTGAGCGGCTTGAAGACGAAGCAATCGCTCGTTGCACCGGCGGCTTGTTTTGTGCTGCCCAGCGTAAACAAAGCTTGATTCACGCAGCAGGACGCAAGGCACTTGATATCGAAGGCTTAGGAGAAAAACTTGTTGAGCAACTGGTGGATCGCAAGCGCATTCATTCACTCGCCGATATTTTTACCTTGCAAGCCGCTGAGCTTGCAGGCTTTGAGCGGATGGGGCAAAAATCAGCAGACAATTTGATTGCCGCCATCCAGCAAGCTAAACAACCACCTCTTGGGCGACTCATTTTTGCCTTGGGGATTCGCCATGTAGGTGAAACCACAGCGCGTGATCTTGCGCTACATTTTGGCTCGATTGAGAGCTTGATGGCGGCAAGTGTGGATGAATTATTGGGTGTCAACGACGTCGGGCCCGTGGTGGCGGGGTCGCTTGCACGGTTTTTTGCTGAAGCGCACAATCAAGAGATTGTGGTTGCCCTTCGCCAGCAAGGCGTTGAGCCGCAGGCAGAGGTGGCTGCGCGCAGTGCGGGCTTGTCGGGCAAAACCTTTGTTTTGACGGGTACGCTACCAGTCTGGTCGCGCGAAGACGCCTCAAGTTTCATTGTGGCAGCCGGCGGAAAAGTCACCGGCTCAGTCTCAAGAAAAACATCGTTTGTGATTGCGGGCGCCGATGCTGGCAGCAAACTTGAAAAGGCCCGCGAGCTCGGTGTGGCGGTGCTAGACGAAGATGGGTTGCGCGCGTTGTTGGCACAAGAATAAGGGCGTCTTTGAAAGACGCCCTCAGTGCCGCTTGATAGTCGCTTGAACTTACTTAATCGTTGCGCTACCGCGAAGTTCAGCCTGAAAGGTCGTCAGTGCGGTTTGCTTCATCATTTCTTCGAGCTGTGGGCGAACTTGTTCGAACGGAGGAAACTCAATTGGACGCACGTCGATGACTTCAATCACATGCCAGCCGTATTGCGATTGGACTGGTGCGCTGGCCAGTTGACCCTTCTTGGTCGCAGCTACGGCTTTCGCAAAGGGCTCCACATAGTTGGTGTTGGGTGCCCAGCCAAGATCGCCGCCTTTTTCAGCCGAACCGGTGTCTTTCGACTGTTTAGCGAGGTCTGCAAACTTGGCTGATTTGGCCTTGAGTTTGGCTTGCATGTCGTTTGCAAGTTTCTCGTCATCTACCAAAATATGGCGCACGTTGTATTCAAACTTGCCGTCTTCAGCCTTTTTGAGCTTATCGTATTCGGCTTTAGCGATGGCGTCGGTGATTGGATTCTTTTTGACATAGTCGGCCATCAGAGCCTGAGCCAGAATCCCTTGGCGGCTTAACTCAAGTTGAATTGCCACAGTCGGATCTTTGGCGATGCCGGCTTTTTCAGCGGCTTGCACCATGATTTGGCGGTTAATTAGCTCTTCTTTCACCTGCTCGCGCAACTGGGGGGTATCGGTTGCGCCCTGGCCCTGACTAACCAGCAGTTTGACAAATTGATCGACGCTTTCTTGTGTGATGGGTTTGCCGTTTACGGTCGCTACATTTTGTGCATAGAGCGGGGCAGCAAGCGCCAACGAAGCGGCGAGCATAATGATACGTTTCATGGATTTCCTTTGGAGGGCGCCCGAGTCGTTAGCGCAAGAGCGTGAATCGGGTATGGGATTAAATCGCGCAAAAGATCATACACCAGCCGATGTTGCGCAACCATCGGCCGGTTAGAAAAGCATTCAGCCACAATTGTGGCCCGAAAATGACTAGCCCCGCCTTGATTGCCAGCATGGCCAGCGTGCAGGTGAGACTCATCATGAATGGTGAGTTCGCTGGCCTTGAGCGCAGTCAGGCGCTCTTGTAAGAGCGTCAAATGCGGATTGACTGGGTTGGTGTCAGCGCCGGGCGATGAAGGGGTCATAGCTTGGGCTCGCCGTCTTTGGTTTCCATGTGTTTGCCAAGCCAAACCGACTGTCCGATGACGAAGGCAATCAATAAGCCCATCAGCCCAAATACCTTAAAGTTGACCCATTGGTCTGTAGTGAAGTAGCCGGAAAACGCAACAAAAAGATTGATCGCGCCCGCGGCGATAAAGAACAACGCCCAGCTGAGGTTCAGACGGTGCCAGGCCGTCGCGGCCATCGAGATTTTTTCACCTAACAGCTTTTGCATCAGATTGCGGCCTAAAAATAGCTGACTGCCTAACAAGACCCCACCAAAAAGCCAGTAGAGCATGGTGGGTTTCCATTTGATGAAGGCGTCGTCTTTAAACCAAAGCGTCGCGCCGCCGAATACGACAATCACGCCAAGATTGATCCAATGCATGCCTTCGATCGGTTTGCCAGACAGTTTGATCCATAGAATTTGCACGATGGCTGCTGCCATCGCAACACCTGTGGCGATATAAATATCGGCAAACTTGTACGCCGCAAAAAACAGAATCAGTGGAAATAGATCAAAGAGAAATTTTTTCATTGTTAGCTCTGTAAAGCCTCGCCACTCTGGGCGAGGCTGACCTTACGGCTTGAGTGGCTCAAAAGTCAGTGAAAGTGAGTTGATGCAATAGCGCAAGCCCGTTGGAGGAGGGCCATCAGGAAACACGTGACCTAAGTGGCTGTCGCAGACATTACACAAGACTTCGGTACGGAGCATGCCGTGGGTGCGGTCGGTTTCTTCACGCACATTGTCACCGTCGATGGCCACAAAATAGCTTGGCCAGCCACAGCCCGCATCAAACTTGGTGTCAGAGGCGAAGAGCGCGGTGCCACAGCCCACGCAGCGATAGACGCCGTGTTCGGTGTGATTCCAGTAACGCCCCGTAAACGCCCGCTCAGTGCCTTTTTGGCGGGCGACATAATATTCTTCAGCCGAGAGCTGGGCTTTCCATTCAGCATCAGTTTTGATGATTTTTTTCATATTGATCATTCGAGTGCAAATGTTTAAAAAAGTTCTTGGCAAATTGACAAAAGTTTGGGGTGAACCGACCAAACCTGTCAGTCTGCGGATTGCAGCCGAGGGGCTACTGCGCATTTTACGACGCAATGCGTGTTTTCCGAGGGTTATCGGGCATAATCGATCACCATGTTAATCGAGTTTAAAAACGTCTCTGTTGAACGCGAGCTCCGGCTGGTGTTAACCGACCTGAGCTTGACGCTGTCTGAGCAGCGGATTGGGTTGGTTGGGCCTAATGGCTCGGGTAAAAGCTCTTTAGTGAGGTTGATCAACGGCCTGCTTTTGCCAAAAACGGGTCAAGTCTGGGTTGACGGGTTAGACACCGCAAAAGAGGTCGTGGCAGTGCGCCGTAAAGTTGGGTTTGTGTTTCAGAACCCCGATAACCAAATTGTGTTTCCAGTGGTGCATGAAGACATTGAATTTGGGCTTAAACAGCGCGAGCCCGATCCTAAGCGGCGCGCTTTGCGCGCCCGGGCCGCGCTTGAGCGTCTTGGCGTCGGTCATTTGATCGAACGTAGCGTGCATACCCTGTCGGGCGGTGAGCGTCAGTTAGTGGCCTTAGCAGCGGTGCTTGCCACCGAGCCCGAGATTTTGGTGTTTGACGAGCCGACCACGCAACTTGATTTGCGTTTACGCAATCGGTTTGAACGGCATTTAGCCGAGTTGCCTCAGCCAGCGTTGGTGGTGAGTCATGACCTGGCACTGATGCAGCAAATGCATCGTGTGCTGGTGATCGATCAAGGGCGTTTAGCGTTTGATGGCGCGCCAACTGAGGCGTTGGCTTGGTATCAAGAGCATTGCGCCTAGATAATGATTGGATCACTCTACTTGCCGGGTAACACTTGGTTGCATCGCTCACCTGCTGGCCTGAAGTTAGCGGTGTTGGCAGTCGGTAGCACCGCACTCATGTGGGTGCACTCGCCAAGTGTCTTGCTAGTTGCGTGCGTGTTGGTGTGTTTGTCCGTGCGTTGGGCGGGTGCGTCGGTGCAGCACGTTTGGCAGCAGTTGCGTCCGCTAGTGTGGTTGTTGTTTGTGTTGGGTGGTTTGTCTGTGTGGTCGCATGGCGTGTTGCAAGCGCTTGAAATGGTTTTGCGGTTGTTGACACTGGTGCTTGCGGCATTGGTCGTATCGATGACCACGCCACTCACCAAGATGATGCAAGTCGTTGTCTGGTTGCTGTGGCCCTTTCAACGTTTAGGCTGGGTGGATGCCGACAAGGTTGCACTCGGCGTTGGCCTCACACTGCGTTTGATCCCCGAGCTGGGTGTGCAGTGGCAAGATATTCGCGAGGCGCAACTCGCCAGAGGTTTAACGCCTAGCCCATTGACGATGGGTGTTCCCATGTTGTTGCGTACACTAAGGCGTGCGGATGAGATTGCTGAGGCGATTGATGCGCGGGGATAATAGGCAGCTGACGGTCTAAAAAAAGATACGTCAACGCGGTGAAATTGGTTTTAAAAAAGATACGCTAATAACAAGTAGAGATTGCTTTGAAAACAAAAGATATTGTCCTGATTGCGCTGTTCACTGCGCTCATTATTGCTTTGGGCTTGGTGCCGCCGATCCCAATGCCGCTTGTGCCGGTACCCCTTACGTTACAAACCTTTGGTGTGATGTTGGCGGGCTTAATCTTGGGGCCTGCGCGCGCGGGTCTCGTGTTGCTGCTGTATGTCACGATCGCCTTGCTAGGCTTGCCGGTATTGCCCGGGGGTCGGGCTGGGTTGGCGGTTTTGGCAGGCCCGACTGCAGGTTTTTTATTGGGCATGATTCCCGGCGCTGTTGTCACCGGTTGGTTGGCGACCTTCTTCAGTCGCACTGAGCCGTTCAAGGCAGACTCAAGTTCGCTTCATGCGACCAAAACCAACCAAACTCCAGTATGGCAAATTGCGCATTACGCCTTGGCTGCGGTGGTGGGTGGGTTGGTGTTGGTGTACGCCATCGGAATCCCGTGGCTTGTGTTTGTGACAAAAATGGATTTTGCAAAAGCTTGTTGGGCAATGGTGGTTTTTGTGCCAGGCGATTTGCTCAAGGCTCTTGTCGCCGCAGTCGTCGCCCAGCGTATTCGTCGCTTGAACATGGTTTAGCGGTTTAGGCATGCTTGGCGTACAACCTATTTGTTTCGGGGTGAGGCTCTCACTTAATACGGGTTTGATGGCTTGCGCTTAGTGACATCGTTGTGACAGCACTGTGAGCAAAAATATGTTGCGGTGCAACGTCTTGGTCACGTGGGCTTGTTATGGTTTGCACACTGTGAATTTTAGGTGTGCAACGTGTCTGCAATCGTCATTCAAAAAATATCAAAGTCATTTGGTGCTACGTCTGTCTTACAAGACATATCGCTGACGATCAAAGATGGTGAGTTTGTTTCTTTGCTTGGCCCCTCGGGGTGTGGTAAATCAACGCTATTGCGTTTGATCGCAGGGCTGGATGTCGCTGAGCGAGGCTCGATTGTGGTGGGTCATCACGATGTGACGCGTCTGCTGCCTAAAGACCGAGACCTTGCAATGGTGTTTCAGTCTTACGCGCTCTATCCACATTTGAGTGTCTACGACAATATTGCTGTGCCACTGCGTATGCGCCGCCTGAATGCCTGGCAACGGCTGCCCGGTGTGCGTCTGTTTAGTCGTCTGCAACAAAAAATCGAACGAGAGATTCGTCAAGATATCCACGAGGTTGCCGCGACGCTTGGTATTGAAGCGTTACTGCCTCGCAAGCCAGCTCAGTTATCAGGTGG
>JARXAG010000143.1 GCA_029866055.1 Burkholderiaceae bacterium | reverse complement strand
CTGGTACTCGCCACCAACGAAAATAATGTGTTGGATGAATTCTTTCGCACGGGTATTTACCGGCCTCGCTCTGCGGCACAAACGTTTTTAACCTCAAGCCCTTCAATGGATATCTCACGTGCCTCAAACTTTGAGCGCTTTGTGTTTGACCTGGTTGGACGTGATGCTGAGCGAGTCGCCAAACTTTGGCAAGAACTGGCGGCCAAAGGGTCATTTGATTTGTCGGCCTACCTGCCAGAGTTCAATGAGCGATATGGGTTTGTGTCCGGCAGCAGTTCGCATCAAGATCGTCTGTCGACGATTCGACAGGTCATGGATCGCACAGGTATTTTGATTGATCCGCATACTGCTGATGGTGTGAAGGTGGCTGCACCCTTTGTTGAAAAGGGTGTGCCCATGCTCGTGTTAGAAACGGCCTTGCCGGCAAAGTTCTCAGAGGTGATTCAAGAGGCGCTCGGTCGCCCCGCGCCTGTGCCGCTTGGCCTTGAAAATCTTGAGTCGTTACCGCAAAAAGTGACCGTATTGCCTTGCGATGTGGCTAGCGTGAGGGCGTATATCGCCGAGCACGCGAGCCTCTAGCGATGGCGCTGTTTACACCCTTTCATTTTGTTGCAATTGCGGTTGGTGCAGCGTTGGGTGCTTGGTTGCGTTGGCTGCTGGGCCTGTGGCTTAACCGCCACGCGGATGCGATCCCTTGGGGCACGTTTTCTGCCAATATGATTGGCGGTTATCTGATCGGCTTAGTGGTTGGTGTCGTTGCTGCGCACCCAGAGTGGCCACCCTTTTGGCGCCTGTTTATTGTCACAGGATTTTTGGGCGGGCTCACCACATTTTCAACGTTTTCGGCTGAAACGGTTGCCTTTCTTGAAGAAGGGCGTCTGGCGATGGCGGCGATGTATTCTGCAGTTAGCCTTGCTGGCTCGCTGGCGTTAACGTTGCTGGGCTTGTACACGGCGCGTGCGTTCAACAGTTAGCGAAACGATCACGGCGCAGTCTGTGCCGCTACGCACTGAACCAGACAATTACCGCTTCGTGCAGTTTCGCTAGGTTTCTGAACTAAGCGCTAACACCGCGTAACGCTTCGAGCAGGGTCTTGGCCGCCTGCTTGCCGCTACGTACGGCTCCTTCAAGCACCGCAGGGTACCCGGTGTCAGTCCAGTCACCGGCCAAACTCAAGCGTGCCCAAGGGCTTTGATTGTGAGGGCGCTGCAGGCCAGGCACCGCAGCAAAGGTTGCGCGTTTTTCAACAATCAGGCGATGGGCTTTCACGGCAGGCATCGTTAACTGTGAATGGCCACGCGAGTTTGGATGGCGTTGCACTTGCTCGCGAATTTGCGTTGCAATCTTGTCAACAAAGCTTGCGCGGTCATGCTTTAAAAAATCAGCAGCATCGCTCACGACCACAGTGACTTGGTCGTTTGCCTGCGGACGTTTAAAGAGCCATTGTCCGAGGTGACCACGCGAGGGATTTTCATCAAGCAGTAGGACGGAGTGCGGTGGGTGCCAAGCTGCGTCTAATTGCAAGGTGAGTGTAGCAATCGCGCGATACTCAAAGGCCTCTAATTGGGCCATTAAGGTCTCACTTGCGCGGCTGTTTTCGCTGGGTTTTAAGATGCGTGCGCAGGCATAGGGCGGGGTCGCTAAGACGCAGCCCTCGAAAGCTTCACCATCAATGGTCACAGCGGTGGGTGTGGGGCAAACGTCTCGCACGATGTGCCGATAGCGCATGGTGACTGTCTCAGCGGCTGCCTGAGGCCAAAGTTCGGTTAAGTCTACGCGTGGGATCAGCATGTCAGAGTGTGCCCGCGGGGCATCTAGACTATCGCGCAACACATTTAAAAACAATTGAGCACAGGCTTGGTCGCTTGCCGTATTTAAACTCGCCAGGCAGAGAGGGATCCAGAGTTGGCGGCACAACTCAGCAGATTGGTGGTGTTGCTCAAGCAACTGTGCAACGCTCAGTCGCTCAGGCGCTTGCCAGTGCTTTTGCTTGAGTGAAACAATCATCAGAGTGGCAAGCCAGCGCTCGTGCCACGACAAACCACGTGCGGTGAGTAACGCCCAAAGGGTATGAAACGGCGAGGGTAGGTTGGCCGCTTTCAGGCGAAAGGTTCCGTCGGCGCTTTCAAGGTGCAGGGGCGTTTTCTGCAGCAAGTCGCTCACAGCACGTTCGGGATGCAACTGTTTGAGTAAGGCTAGCGTTTCGGTATACGCACCCAATAGCAAATGTTGGCCGTTGTCGATTGCCCCCATATTCAAGTCATCGACGCGCCGCGCTCGCCCACCTGCAAGCGGTGCCGCCTCAAACACAGTGACGGTTGCCCCCGCCGCTTTCAGTGCAACCGCAGCCGCCAAGCCGGCCCATCCCGCGCCGACCACGGCAAGTTTCATCAGACTCGACTCGCTCGCTGAATTTGACGAATCACGCTTGCGCCTTCGCCGATAAAGTTTTTCCAGGCCAACCAGAGCTTGCGAACGGGCGTGAGCGAAATCCGCTGGTGTAAGACCTGCCATTGCTCATGTTCGATTTCTGTGAGCAGGGCGTAATAAATCGCTGCCATCATTAAGCCCGGGCGTTGGGCGCGTTGATCCTGTCGTGGTAAGGCTGCGATGGCCTCGGCGTACAGCGAGCGTGCGCGCGCAGCTTCAAAGGCCATCAGTGCAGAAAATTTTTCAGAATAGTTGCCATTCAAAATATCTGAGGCACGCACACCAAACTGTTGCATATCGCTGATGGGCAAGTAGATGCGGCCGCGACGTGCATCGTCACCCACATCGCGAATGATATTGGTGAGCTGAAACGCCAGACCTAACTTGGTGGCGTATTGCAGCGTCGACGCATCGGTATAGCCAAAGATGCTCGCAGACAGTTCACCCACGACACCGGCCGCATGCCAGCAATACGTTTGCAGCGCTGGCCAGTCAAGGTAACGGGTCTGGTCTAAGTCCATCTCCATGCCATCAATCACCGCCAACAGACGCTCACGCGTGATGTCAAACGGGTTCAGGCAGGGCAGCAGCGCCTTCATGACCAAGTGCTCGGCTTTACCTTCAAAAAGTGCATCCACTTGTGTGCGCCACCACGCAAGTTTGATACGCGCAAGTGACGTGTCGGTGCACTCGTCCACAACATCATCGACCTCGCGACAAAAGGCATAGAGTGCTGTGATCGCCTGACGGCGTGCCGGTGGTAAAAACAGAAAGGCGTAATAGAAGCTTGAGCCGCTCTTGGCTGCTTTATCCTGACAGTATTCTTGTGGCGTCATGCGTTCAGGTTCGAAGAGCGCGCGTGAGCATGAGTGCCCAGTCATACGCGCCTAGGGTTGGTCGATGTCGAAACACATCAAATTCAACGTGTTCGAGTTTTTCTAAAATTCGCAGGCCACCTTGCACGATGAGTCTGAGCTCAAGCCCGATACGCCCGGGTAGCCGTCGGCCCAGTGGCTGGCCAAAGTGTAACAAGGCTCTACACGCCGTGACTTGTTCTTGCATCAGGGCTTTCCAGGCGGCGCTAGTTTGCCCGTTTGCAATCGTCTCTTCGGTCACGCCAAAGCGACTGAGCTCTTGCTGAGGTAGATAAATTCGATTCTTTTGCCAGTCGATCGCGACATCTTGCAAGAAGTTTAGTCGTTGCAAGGCTGTGCAGATTGCATCTGACTGATCTAGTGTGTCTTGAGCGATCGCACCATAAAGGTGCAGCATTAGGCGACCGACGGGGTTGGCTGAACGTGCGCAATAGTGATCAAGCGCGGCTTGATCGACGTAACGCTTTTGTACGATATCTTGTTCGAAAGCCGAGAGCAGATCTTCAAAAGGCTGAAGTGGCAGTTGGTGCTCAACAATGGTTTGACCAAGCGGGATGAAGATCGCGTCAAGCGTTGGGTGTAACGTGACAGTTCGCTCAGGGGGCGGCGTTACGCAGGCGTTAAGCCCGTCACGATAGGTTTGTAAGGCTTGCAGGCGCTCGGCGTTACTGGCGTCACCCTCGTCGGCGATGTCGTCGGCGCTACGTGCAAAACGATAGATATTCAGTACGGCCTGACGCAAACGCCTGGGCAATAAAAACGAAGCAACCGGAAAATTCTCGTAGTGATTGGCTGACATAATTTTGTTGGCTTGACTGAATCGATAGCCCAAAAGTGCAAAGATTGACGTCTAAATCGTTAAGCGTTGTGTCACGGTGGCATCTTTTACCAAGACATACTTGATTTATTCATAAATGCCCCAAGTATATTAAGATAAGCTCAATGTGGGCTGCGGTAGACTACCACTCATAAGCGCTCGTGTGTGCGTGCTCGGAGATCAGGTTGAAAGACAGTTGCGTATTAATTACTGGCGCCACCAAAGGCATCGGTTGGGCGCTCACTCAGCGTTTAGCGGATATGGGTTGCCATGTGGTTGGCATCGCGCGCAATACCGCCGAAATTGATTTTCCTGGCTACTTGTACGAATGTGATTTGTCAGACGCGGGTCAAACGCAAGATGTGCTGCAAGTCATACGCGACAAGTTTCCGGTTGACGCAGTGGTCAATAACGTGGGTTCGGCGATTTCGCAGCCGCTTGGCTCGGTCGAACTCTCAGCGCTCTACGAAACCTTTGACATGAATGTGCGCACTGCGGTCCAGGTCACCCAAGCGTTTGTCGAATCTATGAAAGTGCGTCGCAGCGGTCGCATTATCAACTTGTGCAGTCTTGCAGTGCGCGGCGCGCGCGAAGCCACAAGCTATGCTGCCGCTAAAAGCGCCATCATTGGCTGCACGCGCACTTGGGCCTTAGATTTAGCTGAATATGGCATTACCGTGAATGCAGTCGCTCCAGGGGCCATTGATACCGAACTCTTCATGAACGCGATGCCTGCCGCGGATGTCGCCAGCGCTGCGGCCTCAATGGTGCCCATGGGGCGTTTAGGCACCGCAAATGAAGTCGCTGCGTTGATCAGCTTTTTGTTGTCAGCCGATGCCGGGTTTATCACCGGTCAGATTATCGGGATTGATGGCGGCGGCAGCTTAGGAAGTACCGCCTCTTAGAACGCAGCCAAGCGTCTTGAGCAGTTTGGTTCAAGGGACTTGGCCGATGGTGCCCCCCAGCCTTGTTAAACTAGCACATGGCAAAAATTAAAACGATTTTCACTTGCACAGAGTGTGGCGGCGTCAGCCCAAAATGGCTGGGTCAGTGCCCGCATTGCAACGCCTGGAACACCCTCGAAGAATCGCGCGAAGCGCCGCACGCTGGCGGGCAGGCCGAGCATCGTTATGCGCCGCTGACCGCCTCAGCACCGCTGCGTAGCCTGTCGGATGTTGAAGCGCTTGAATTGCCACGTATTTCGACAGGCATCTCCGAGTTCGACCGTGTGCTGGGGGGCGGCTTGGTGGCGGGGGCCGTCGTACTGATCGGCGGCGATCCTGGCATCGGAAAATCAACGCTGTTATTACAAGCGCTGGTGGCCATGTCAGGTCAGGCGCGTGTGTTGTATGTCACTGGCGAAGAGTCTGCTGAGCAAGTCGCGTTGCGCGCACGGCGTTTGGGCTTAATCGGCGGCTCGGTCGATCTATTCGCTGAGATCCGTCTTGAGGCGATTCAACACGCCTTACTTGAACAAAAGCCGGCGGTTGCGGTGATTGATTCGATTCAAACGATTTATTCGAGCGAACTTAGCGCGGCACCCGGGTCGGTCTCGCAGGTCAAAGAGTGCGCGGCCCAACTGACACGGCTTGCCAAACAGGCGGGGATCCCCATTGTGATGATTGGGCACGTCACCAAAGACGGCACGTTGGCCGGGCCTCGGGTGCTTGAGCACATTGTCGATACCGTGTTGTATTTTGAGGGTGACACGCACTCGTCGTTTCGGTTGGTGCGCGCTTTTAAAAATCGCTTCGGTGCGGTCAACGAGTTGGGTGTTTTTGCGATGACTGATCGCGGTTTGCGCGGGGTGTCTAATCCGTCTGCGCTGTTCTTGTCGCAGCACACTAACGAAGTGTCGGGCTCTTGCGTGATGGCGACCCAAGAGGGCACGCGTCCACTTCTAGTCGAAATTCAAGCCCTCGTGGATACCGCCCATGTACCAAATCCACGGCGCCTGTCGGTGGGGCTTGAAGGCAATCGCCTGGCCATGTTGTTGGCGGTGCTGCATCGGCATGCAGGCGTCTCAACGTTTGATCAAGATGTCTTTGTCAATGCTGTAGGTGGCGTGCGCATTACTGAGCCGGCCGCTGACTTGGCTGTCTTGTTAGCGATTATCTCGTCGCTGCGCGATCGACCTTTACCTAAGGGGCTGATCGCCTTTGGTGAGGTGGGTTTGGCTGGCGAGGTCAGGCCGGCACCGCGCGGACAAGAGCGCCTGCGCGAAGCCGCAAAACTAGGTTTTTCGGTGGCGATAATCCCCAAGGCCAATGCGCCGCGTCAGCCGATTGAAGGCTTAGACGTCTGGGCGGTTGATCGCTTGCAAGATGCTCTTGACCGCTTACGCTGACTCTATTGGCCCTCATGACAAACCTTAAACTCGCCTTTAAACAAGCATGGCGCGACGCGCGCGCCGGTGACCTGCGTTTGCTGCTGCTCGCTGTGGTTGTGGCGGTGGCCGCCATCACCAGTGTGGGGTTTTTGGCTGATCGCGTCGGCAGAGCCCTCGAGCGTGACGCTGCGCAAATGCTAGGCGCAGATTTAGTCTTTGAAGACGATACGTCGGTTCCAGAAGAGTTTTTGCGACAGGCACGGCAGCGCGGGTTAACTACCGCACTCACTTGGCAGTTTCCCTCGATGGTTGGTTCAAATGCGAACCTTGTACTGTCTTCGATAAAAGCCGTTGAAGGCGGCTATCCGCTGCGCGGCAGTCTGCGCACCAGCACCAGTATCGCAGGTTCGGATCAGGTGACAAAAACTGCACCGGCGGTGGGCGAAGTCTGGGTCGATGCGCAAATTTTAGGTCAGACCAGCCAGCAAATTGGTCAGCAACTTAATGTGGGTGACATTAGCCTGACGATTACGCGGGTT
The DNA here is from genome assembly GCA_029866055.1 of Burkholderiaceae bacterium. Lineage (GTDB taxonomy): Bacteria > Pseudomonadota > Gammaproteobacteria > Burkholderiales > Burkholderiaceae_B > Zwartia. Next base: position 3,394 of record JARXAG010000143.1, on the reverse strand, counting down.
ATCACGTATGAGCCTGACCGTGGCCCACAGTTCGTCAATTTGGCGCCACGCGTGATGTTTCGCGCTGAAGACTTGCCGCGAACCGGGTTGATCGCACCTGGCAGTCGCGTGCGTTATGCTTTGCTTGTGGCGGGCGCGGGCGCTGAGGTAGAGTCTTATCGAAGCTGGCTCGAGAGTCAACTTAAACCGGGTCAAAAAATTCTCACGGTCGAGGCCGGACGGCCTGAAATCCGTCGTGCCCTTGATCGGGCGCAGCAGTTTTTGTCGTTGGTGGCGATGCTGGCCGTGTTAATTGCCGCGGTCGCCGTGGCGCTCGCCGCTAGGCGCTTTGGTCAGCGCCATCGACCAAGCATCGCGTTGATGCGTTGCTTAGGGGCGACGCAGTCTGCGGTCTCTCAGATTGTGGTGGGCGAGTTCGTCTTGGTAGGCGTGCTGGGGTCGCTTGCCGGCATGCTGCTGGGCTGGTGTGCGCAATTTTTGATGATCATCGCACTTGGTGAGCTGATCGGAACAGACCTGCCCTCAGCCTCGTGGCTACCCGCGCTGCAGGGCCTGTTTGCCGGGCTTTGGTTGTTACTCGCCTTTGCCTGGCCACCCATTCAGGCCTTGCGCGATGTCGCACCATCGCAAATCTTTCGAGCGGCCCACCCGCGCATGCCTAGGGCAAGCTTGTTGGGCTATGTACTGGGTTTGGCAGGGTTCACGGTTTTGATGTGGTGGGTGGCCAAGGATCTCAAGTTAGGCGCTGGCGTGGCGTTGGGTTTTTTGGTTGCGGCACTTTTGTTCGGAGGTGTTAGCGCGTTAGGCTTAGGATTGCTAGCGTTGTTACGTGGGCGCCTGGATGCCTTCCCAATGTTGCGTTTTGCGATTAGTGGAGTCGTGCGCAGGCGCGCAGCCACCATTGCGCAAATCAGTGCCTTGGCGATCGGGATGATGGCACTGTTGCTATTGACGATTGTGCGTACTGATTTACTGGCGGGCTGGCAACGCACGTTGCCCCCCGATGCCCCGAATCGGTTTTTAATCAATGTGCAGTCTGATCAAGTGCCGGGCGTCCGGCAGGCTTTGCAGCAAGCTGGGATCCCTCAGGCAGTCATGTCGCCGATGGTGAGAGGTCGACTACTCTCTCGTAACGGGCAGGCGTTAAGCGCCAACGATTACACGCAAGAGCGCGCTCAGCGTTTAATTGAACGCGAGTTCAATCTGTCTTATGCCCCACAGTTGCCCGAGCCGGGACAAATCGTCGCCGGGCGAGACCTTATGAGTGAGGCTTTTGAGGTGTCGCTTGAAACCAGCTTGGCAAAAACGCTATCGCTTGCACTTGGCGATGTTTTAGAATTTGACATCGCCGGCCAAATGATCAACGTGACCGTCACGAGTCTGCGTCGCGTTGACTGGGATTCGATGCGGGCAAACTTTTTTGCCATCTTGACGCCAGCGGCGTTGAGCAGTGCACCGCAAACGTTTATGACAGCCTTTCATTTGCGACCTGATCAAGCTGGGCAGTTGCAAAAGCTCGTACAAGAGTTTCCCAATCTGACTGTGTTTGATGTGGGTGCGATTCTGGGCCAATTGCAAAGTATCTTGGATAAAGTTTCAGTGGCAGTGCAAGGGCTCTTTGTGTTTTCGCTTTTAGCCGGTGCGCTTGTGTTAGCCGCGGCTCTGTCAGCCACGCGCGATGAACGCGTGCGCGAGGCCGCCTTGATGCGCGCGCTCGGGGCTTCAAGGCGACAATTGGCCACAGCACAGCGTATTGAACTGTTGGCGGTTGGTGCGTTAGCTGGCCTGTTAGCCGCCGGTGGCGCGACTCTGGCAGCCTGGGCGTTATCGACTTGGCTCTTTGAGTTCAATATGCGTTTTACCCTGCTGCCTTGGGTATTGGGGGTGACGCTTTGCATGTTTGGTGCGTGGCTTGCCGGCGCACTGGCCTTGCGCGGTGTCTTGCAGACTCCGCCACTCAATATTTTGCGGCAGACCTGAGTATGACGCTGAGTCAAACAAACCCGTCTGGCGTCCAAGCGCAAGGCCTCAGCAGCGACATTGCATCTGTCGTGCTTGAACAAGACGGGCAAACGATTCACCTGCGGCTCGATCCGTTAATGCCCGATCCCGCCTTGCCATGCTTTGATCCCGACTATTTGCCTTCGCAGGCACAAGTTGTTGCCTCAGGGGGGCGTGCCGCGGCCTGGTTTGTGCAACTGGCGTCTGTTGAGGCAGTGCTCAGGCACTTCAAGCGGGGTGGGTTGATGGCACGCTTGGTGCAAGAACACTATCTGTGGCTAGGCCTAGAGCGCGCGCGCTCTTTTGCCGAATTCGATTTGTTGCGCGTCATGTGGCAAGCAGGTTTACCCGTGCCGCGCCCGCTGGGGGCCGCAGTCTGGCGCGGGCGCTTGACCTATCGGGCAGCCTTGCTCACCCAGCGTATCCATGAGGCTCGGCCCTTGGGGCAGTGCACCGAACCTCAGGTTTGGTTCGAGGCGGGTCGTGTCATTGCGCAGATGCATCAGTTTGATGTGTGGCATGCTGACTTAAATGTCTTTAATCTGCTGGTGGATGCACAAGACAAAGTGTGGATCATTGATCTGGATCGTGGCCACCGCAAAGCGCTGACAGCCACGCAGCGTGCTGAAAATTTGTCTCGCTTGTTGCGTTCAGTCAGAAAGGTTGCACCTAAACTCGAGTCGACGTGTTGGCACGTGTTTAAACAAGGCTACCAAGCGGCGTTCAACGATGCATAATCTATTTTGGAAACAACTGTGATGGCTTTAACCTTATACGGCCTGACCCAATGCAGCACCTGCGTCAAGGCGCGGGCTTGGCTTGACCAGCATGCGCTTGCTCATCAGTTCATTGACTACCGCGCGCATCCTATTGGCCCGGCTGACTTAAAAAAATGGGCTCAAGCACTAGGCGGGTTTGAAAAGCTCGTCAATCGCGCCTCAATGACCTGGCGACAACTCGCCGACGCCTTAAAAGACCCGCAAACCGACGTGCAATGGCTTGAGTTGATTGCCCAGTACCCCGCTCTGATTCGTCGACCGCTCACTCTCTATGCCGATGGTTCGGTGTCAGTTGGTTTCAACGAAAAGCGTTACACAGAGAAATTGAAGAGCGTATGACAGACATGATTGTCCCGCTGATTGTCGCGGCGCTAGGCGCGACGATTGCTGCTGTGTTTGCAGTGTTGGCTTGGTTAAAAGTGCGCGCCACAAGCGCGCAGCAGTCTGACCCTCTGCTTGGGCAAATTATGACGACACTTGAGCGCGTCGAGCGTACGCAACGTGCTGAGCAACTTGAAAGTCAACGTCAATTGCGCACTGAGATGTCTGACGCGTCGCGTGCCTTGCGACTCGAGTTGTCTCAGGCTGACGCTGAATTCAGAGCCGCGGTCGCA
>JARXAG010000137.1 GCA_029866055.1 Burkholderiaceae bacterium | reverse complement strand
GCTTACGCGGCCACAACAGTTTTACGAACGAGTTTTTCTTTAATACGTGCTGACTTGCCTGAGCGGTCACGCAGGTAATAGAGCTTGGCGCGACGCACATCACCACGACGCTTCACTTCGATCGAGGCGATTTGAGTTGAGTAAAGTTGGAACGTACGCTCGACAGCTTCGCCAGAAGAAATCTTGCGAACGATGAACGATGAGTTCAGGCCACGGTTACGACGGGCAATCACAACGCCTTCAAAGGCCTGGGCGCGCTTACGTGCACCTTCAACCACATTGACGCTGACAATCACGGTGTCGCCAGGAGCGAATTCGGTGACGGGTTTACCGCCGGTGAGGCGAGCAATTTCTTCTTGCTCAAGAATAGCAATTAGGTTCATATGAACTCCAAGTCATCTTGCTCTCGGTGGTTTCACCAGTGCAGTCATTGGTGCCGGCTACAAAAAGCTGACAACAAATCAAGCCTGGATCGGTATTGTTTGACGTGCGCCTGACCTATTCAGGGGCCGTTACCGGGCAGAGGATGCGTTAACAAAGCCATTGATTCTACAACATTTTTGGGTTGATACGCCAGTAGCTTGGCTCGCCTGATGTTACAAAGCTAGCTGTGACTAGTTTGTGACAAGAACTGCCCCGGACAAAGCTTAGGCTAAAGCCAAGACTGAACCTTAGTGTGAGCCCTGTGTTGAAGTCCAGTTTGGAGCTTAGGTTGGGTAATACGTTGAATCCTAGTTTGAACTCTAGCCTGAGCCCTACCTTGAATCCTAAATTTTAATGAGTTCTACCGCCCTACTCTTTGTCATTGCGGCGGCGGTTGCGCATGCCTCGTGGAACCTGCTTGCCAAACGCGCGGCACACGTTGGACCGACCTTTGTATTTGCCTACGGCCTGTGCTGCACCATTTTGTACGCCCCCTGGGTGCTCTGGGTGTTGGTCTTTGAGCAAAACGAGTGGAGTTGGCCAATCGTTGGCTGTATCGCGCTGTCGGGTACCGTGCACCTAGTCTACAGCCTGTGCCTGCAGCGTGGTTACCAGTTGGCCGACTTATCAGTCGTGTATCCGATCGCGCGCGGCACAGGGCCGCTGCTTGCGACTGTAGGGGCTCTGTTGCTGCTAGACGAGCCTGCAACGATACGTGGCATCAGCGGGATGCTGTGCGTGGTGGCGGGAGTGTTGCTGATTGCGACACAAGGCCAGCTTCGTCGTCTGCTGCAACCAGAAGCGATGGTAGGAGTCCGTTGGGGAGCCTTGATTGGCGCGTTGATCGCCGCCTATACCTTGGTGGATGCCTATGGCGTCAAAACTCTTTTGATTGCCCCCGTTGTGTACGATTGGGCCACCTGCGCGACCCGCACCTTGCTACTGTTGCCACACACAGCAAGGCAGCCCCGGCAGGCCTGGGCAGCGATGAAAGGATATTGGCCGTTGGCGTGGACAATCGGGGTGTTATCCCCAATGGGATATATTTTGGTGCTGTACGCGTTACGCGATGGCGCCCCAGTTAGCTTAGTGGCACCCGCGCGTGAAATGTCAATGTTGTTGGTGACACTTGCCGGACTTTACTTGCTACGTGAGCCTGTCGGCTGGGGGCGCTTGGTAGGCTGCGGTGGTATCGCCGTAGGCGTGGTGTTGCTGGCAAGCAGCTAAGCCCCTTCTAAAGCCTTAATAACCGGCTGCGTTACCGATCAAGAGGACAGCTGGGATCATGGCAACCCAAAAAGATAGCAAGAGGATGTCAGACAACATCCCTTTTACGCTTGGTGAATCATTGCGCGCGGCTGCCGTTGCGAAAGATCGGGCAAACGGGGCACGTGGGGCTTGCTGTGAAGAAGATGAGGCAAATTGGCCGCGTGGGGTTTGCTGTGTAGAAGATGAAGCAAATTGGCCGCGTGGGGCTTGCTGTGCAGAAGATTGACGCATGGTGTGGCTCCTTTAGACTGGAAATGCACTACGTTTAAGTAACCACCCCCGACCGCCGTAGCGACCCAGGATGGTTGCCGGGGACCTAGAACCGGCAAAACTGTTTGGTCAGTGACCATAAACAGTACTGTACACGCATACAGTACTGTTTGCAAACACAGTTATTTAAAATGAATGTTTTTTACAACAAAACACAAAAAAGCCAACTCAGGCTGCGCCTTAGGTGAAAAGGGCCGCGCTGTGCTAATTTTCGATCTTCTCAAAAACTTTTTTGCCAGACTCGCACCATGACAAACTTCACCTCAAGCCACGCCTTGTTTAAAGTGTTCTCTGACTACGGGATGGATCGACTTTTTCTTGTGCCTGGCGAAAGCTATCTTGGCCTGCTCGATGCCTTGGTCGATTTTCCGGCCATCGATGTTGTGACCTGTCGCCATGAAGGCGGGGCGGGCTACATGGCGGTCGCAGACGGTCGCCTGACGCGTCGCCCTGGCTTGGCCTTAGTGAGTCGTGGCCCAGGTGCCTCGAACGCCGCGATTGCAGTGCACACCGCGCAGCAAGACGCTGTGCCAATGATTCTTGTGATTGGTCAAATCGCTGCACGCGATCTGCGTCGTGAAGCGTTTCAAGAAATTGATTATCAAAAAATGTTTGGCTCGATCGCAAAATGGGTGTTCGAGTGCACAGGCCCCGAACAAATCGCTCAGGCTGCTTTCAAAGCCATTCGGATGGCAACCTCGGGGGTACCCGGCCCAGTCGTGTTGGTGCTGCCTGAAGATATTCAGCAGCAAACGGTGCCTGTGCCAACGTTCAAACAACACCCACACGTCTTTGGCTTACCAGCGCCCGACACAATGGCAAAAATCGTTGAGCAACTCAAGGCCGCACAACGCCCAGTCGTGATCGCAGGTGGCTGCTTCGATTGCCCAGGCGGACGTGAAGCGTTAGCGGCCTTTGTCCACCACTGGCAGTTACCCACCATGGTGTCATTCAGACGTCACGATATTTTTGCAAACGATGACGCGCTCTTTGTGGGCGACTTGGGCTTATCCAACCCAGCTGCACAGATGGCAACCTTACAAACCAGTGATTTCATCCTTGCCTTAGGCACCCGTTTGGGCGACATCACCACACAAAACTATCAATTTCCGGCCTATGGTCAGGCTCCACAAACGCTACTGCACTGCTACCCCGATTCGCGTGTGGTCAGCTGGGATACTGTGGCCGACTACCCCTTGGTCTGCGACCCAGTTGGCTTGGTAAAAGCCTTGACGCAAGACCCTGCCCCCACTGTGAGCGCCGCTCGGGTGAGTTGGCTAGGTACACTGCGCGAGCACTCTCAGTCTTGGGCTGCCTGGCCATCGCGTCAAGCCAAGCAGGGTGTGAACTTTACCGAAGTCGTGCGCGCACTCGAGGCTCACTCGTCGCTTGATACCACTATCTGCTTAGACGCTGGCACCTTTGCCGCCCCTGTCTATCGTCACTTCACCTTCAAAACAGGTCAACGCTTGATGGCGCCGCTGGCAGGCGCGATGGGCTATGGCACACCGGCAGCAGTCGCTTGTGCACTGCGCGAACCCTCTCGCACAACAGTTTGTATCGTGGGGGATGGCGGCTTTTTAATGACGGGTAACGAAATGATTTTGGCCGTTGAGCGCAAGCTGCCGATTATCTTTATCGTTTCAAACAACGCGAGCTACGGCTCGATTCGCTTACACCAAGAGCGCGGTTATCCAGGGCGCGTGAGCGGCACTTCGCTGTTTAATCCTGACTTCCATGACATGGCACGCAGTTTTGGCATGGCATCTGCTCGCATCACCCACAAAGACGACATCGATGGCGTGATACAGGCGGCCTTCAAGGCGAAGGCGCCGATACTGATTGAAGTGAATACGAGCTTAGATGCGATGTTGCCTCAAGTCTGATCAAGCCTCGCCCGTTGAGGCCTAGATCAGCTAACACCAACTAAACCGTCAGATCAGAACGCGTTAGCGCCTCTGTCATCACTGCACCTTGAGACAACGCTAGGTTCAGTGCCTGCACGCGCGGCAAGATCGACCCAGCATAGAACACTGCGGTGGCAAATTTATTTTGCATGAAAGGCGTTGTGCGCGACTCACGCTGTGCTGCACTGCAGACCAACGCAGCGCGTGCCAGATGCCAACCACCCAGCACATAGCCTGTCAGCATCAAATAGGGCACGCTGCCCGCGTAGACTGCGCGAATGTCGGTTTTGGCATGGTCGAGCACAAAGTGCACAGCGCTTTCATACGCCTCGACTGCTAGCGTTAAATTGGCATGAATCAACTTCAGCCCCGCCGCGTTCTCGACGTGTGCCAGCGCACTTTCGGTGTTGAGTGCACGCAGCGTTTGTTGCATCGCTTGCGCTAAACCCAAGGCGGTGGCACCTGCATCACGCAAGGTTTTACGCCCGATCAAATCATTGGCTTGAATCGCTGTAGTGCCCTCATAGATCGTCAAAATACGGGCGTCGCGATAAAACTGAGCCGCCCCCGTTTCTTCAATGAAACCCATGCCACCGTGCACCTGTATACCCAACGAGGTCACTTCAAGCGCGCATTCGGTTGAAAATCCTTTCACGACGGGTACTAAATAATCGTAGAGCGCTTGCTTGGTGCGACGCACTTCAGGATCAGTATGCTCAAGGCTTACATCGTCGGTGACGGCGGCTACGCAGGCAATCGAACGCGCCGCTTCGGTCAAACCACGCATGGTCGACAACATACGTTGTACATCTGGGTGTTGCACGATCGGCACTGCAGCCGCAGAGCCCTCGATGGCACGACTTTGCACACGATCGCGTGCATACGCACGCGCTTTTTGAGTCGCCGCCTCACTCACTCCGATACCCTGAATTCCCACGCCAAAACGCGCAGCATTCATCATGATAAACATGTACTCAAGGCCACGATTTTCTTGACCAACCAGCGTACCAATGGCACCGGCACCCACCTCGCCTTTCTCATCGCCAAACAGCAACACAGCGGTCGGACTGCCGTGAATCCCTAACTTGTGTTCGATCGACGCGCACCAGACATCATTGCGCGCGCCCAACGAGCCATCGTCGTTCACCAGTACCTTAGGCACAACAAAGAGCGACAGCCCTTTCACACCGGGTGGCGCATCAGCCATGCGAGCCAACACCAGATGCACGATATTTTCAGCGAGATCGTGCTCGCCAAAGGTAATGTAAATTTTTTGACCAAACAGGCGATAGGTACCATCTGCTTGCGCGACCGCACGCGTGTTCACCAACGACAAATCAGAACCAGCCTGCGGCTCAGTTAAGTTCATGGTGCCGGTCCATTTACCCTGAACCAACGCTTCGATGTACAGTTTTTGTTGCTTATCAGAGCCCGACAACAGCAACGCCTCAATGACGCCATCGGTCAACAAGGGGCACAACGAGAACGCCAAATTGCCTGCGTTTAAATTTTCGGTTGCTGCACAGCCCAACAGTCTGGGCAGGCCTTGACCCCCCCATTGTTCTGGGTGACGCAAGCCTTGCCAGCCACCCGCTACAAATTGTTTAAAGGCATGGTGATACGAGGCAGGCATCTTCACCACACCGTTGGCCTGCACCGGCGGATGCTGATCGCCATCCCAGTTGGTCGGTGCCACCACTTCAGAGGCGAACTTAGCGTTCTCTTGAAGCACCGCCTCGATCAAGTCGGGCTCGAGCTCAGAAAAGGCTGGCAGCGTTAAGAGTTCGGGCAAGCCTGCAATATGCTCAAACACAAAACGAAAATCATCAACTGGGGCACGATACGTCATCACACTAACCTCGATACAAACCGAAATAAAAACCCCGTCACGGGGACGGGGTCAGAATACTCTGTCATGCTTGAATGAAGCTTACAGAGTGGTCACGAGTTCAGGAACGGCCTGAAATAAATCAGCCACCAAACCATAATCGGCCACGCCAAAGATTGGCGCTTCGGTATCTTTGTTAATCGCAACAATGACCTTTGAATCTTTCATGCCAGCCAAGTGTTGGATCGCACCAGAGATTCCAATCGCCACATACAGCTGAGGCGCAACGATTTTGCCCGTTTGACCAACTTGCCAGTCATTGGGTGCATAACCAGCGTCAACCGCGGCGCGAGACGCGCCCATGGCGGCCCCAAGCTTGTCAGCCAGTGGATCAAGAAGTTTGAAGTTTTCAGCACTGCCCATACCGCGCCCGCCAGACACCACGACACGCGCACCTGCGAGTTCTGGACGATCGTTTTTAGCGACTTCGCGGCCAACAAAGGTCGACAGGCCTGCTGAATCAGCAGCTGCAACAGTTTCGACTGACGCGCTGCCACCTTCTGGAGCTGCATCAAAACCAGTCGTACGCACCGTAATCACTTTGATGGGGTCGTTAGACTGCACGGTTGCAATCGCATTACCCGCATAGATTGCACGTTGAAACGTATCGGGTGAATCGACTGCTTGAATTTCTGAAATTTGTGCAACATCTAAGCTAGCAGCCACACGCGGTGACACGTTTTTACCAGAGGCCGTTGCCGCAAACAGAATGTGGCTGTAGCCGCTGGCTAAAGCCAAGACTTGTTTGGCAACGTTTTCGGCCAAGCTATCAGCCAAGGCTGGTGACTCAGCGAGTAAAACCTTTGAAACACCCGTGATTTTTGCAGCATGATCGGCAACCGCGCGCGCATTGGCACCGGCAACCAGCACGTGAATATCGCCACCAATTTCGGCAGCGGCCGCCACGACGTTATGCGTGGCACCTTTTAATTGAACATTATCGTGTTCAGCGATGACTAGTATTGACATGTTTACACCACCACCTTTGCTTCGTTCTTGAGTTTGTCAACTAATGCAGCAACGTCTTGCACTTTAATGCCCGCCGAACGCGATGCAGGCTCAACGACCTTCAGCGTTTTTAGGCGAGGCGCCACGTCTACACCCAATGACTCAGGCGTAACGGTATCGAGCTGCTTTTTCTTGGCCTTCATGATGTTAGGCAAGGTCACGTAACGTGGCTCATTCAAGCGCAGATCGGTGGTGACAATGGCCGGCAACTTCAGTTCAATGGTTTCGAGCCCGCCGTCGACTTCACGTGTGACACGCGCAACGCCATCGCCCAGTTCAATTTTGCTGGCAAACGTCGCTTGCGACCAACCCAACAACGCGGCAAGCATTTGGCCGGTTTGATTAGAGTCGTCATCGATCGCTTGCTTGCCCAAGATGATCAGCGAGGGCTGTTCTTTCTCGGCCAAGACCTTGAGCAACTTAGCAACGGCTAAAGGTTGAAGTTCGACATCGGTTTGCACCAAGATGCCACGGTCTGCCCCGATCGCCATCGCGGTACGCAAGGTCTCTTGGCATTGTGCGACACCGCAAGACACGGCGATCACTTCTGTGGCGGCACCCTTTTCTTTTAAACGAGTCGCTTCTTCGACCGCGATCTCGTCAAAGGGGTTCATCGACATTTTCACGTTTGCAATATCAACGCCCGTGTGATCAGACTTCACACGCACTTTCACGTTGTAGTCCACGACGCGCTTTACAGGAACAAGCACTTTCATCCAGCGATCTCCAGATATTAAAAATACAGCTCAATCGGGTCTGACGCCCGACAATCAACCTCTGATTCTACCGGAACTCGCGCCTAGGCTCAGGCAATCGGTATGATATCGACTGATTTCATAAGGAAAAATTTATGCCTTGCCCCCGACGCCTGCTTCAATTGAGTTTGCTGACAGCCATACTGTGCGGCTGTTCGACGCCCCCTTCGGGGCCGGACAAGACAGCTACGGCTGACGCAAGCTCGAAAACAGGCGCCACTTCAAACACCACTTCAAGCACCACCTCAGGCGGCACGACAGGCCCAGGCACTGCGGGATCAGGGGGCACAAAGGCGAGCGGCTCTGCAAGCGCGAACAGTCGTTTTGATCCTGTTTCTCGTCCCCAAACCGAAGCAGCTCGTCGCGCAACCATGCAACGCTTTGGCGTTGAACTGGCCTCAGAGCGAAAACTGCCCGAAGATAAGGTACTGAAGCTGCTTGACGAGGCACGCTATAACCCTACGGTTGCCCGCATTGTGGCGCCTGTCGCCCCCGGCCAAATCCGCCCACCACGCAGTTGGGCAACCTACCGTGGTCGTGTGGTCGAACCGATTCTGATCTCCCAAGGTCACGCCTTTATGAAACAGTACGGGGCCGAGTTAGACCGCGCAACTGCCCGCTACGGCGTACCACAAAATATCATTGCAGCCATTATTGGGGTTGAAACCGGATACGGCAAAAACCAAGGGAGTTTTCGCGTCCTTGACTCGTTGGCCACGCTAGGCTTTGACTACCCCGATGCCTCAAGGCCAGATCGCGCCGAAATGTTTCGCGGTCAATTAGCAGACCTGATCGAATTGGACTTGGCGGGTCGTGTCGACGCCAGAACCTTGAAGGGGTCGTTTGCGGGCGCCGTCGGCATCCCACAATTTATGCCTGGCAGTATCAAACGTTTTGCCGTGAGCGCGCGCGGCGCCCAAGAGATCAACCTAAGCACCAATATGGCCGATGCGATTGTTTCAGTGGCGAACTTTTTGGTTGAGCATGGCTGGCTACGAGGCTTACCGACTTTTGTTCCGGTCAGCCTACCCGCTTCTGCAGACAAACTTGTCGATGGCGGCTTAAAGCCCACCCTTGACTGGCCTCAATTACGGGCAGCTGGTGCCAAACTAGCCCCAGGCGCCAAAGACGCGCCGTGGATGCGCGCAGCGCTCGGTGTGATTGACCTACCCGAGGAACGTGCGGGGACTGTTGAGTTTCGCACGGCCACCCAAAACTTCTTTACGATCACCCTATACAACCGCAGCTATTTTTACGCAGCCTCTGTCGCGGATTTGGCCCGCGCCTTGGCTGATAATTGACAAAAAGAGACTCCTACGATGCCCGCGCTATTCATCCTCCCCATTAGCAGGGAGGATTTCTGCGCATTTGCTTAAACTTGTGGGTCAAATAAACCTGTCGACAAGTAACGATCACCACGATCGCAAACGATAAAGGCAATCGTGGCATTGCGGGCGGTTTCGGCCACCCGCAGCGCGGCCACTAAGGCGCCTGCTGCTGAGACCCCGGCGCAGATTCCTTCTTCGGCGGCTAGGCGTCTGGCCATGTTTTCAGCGTCTTTTTGCTCAATCGATTCAAACTGATCCACTAGCTTTGGATCATAAATGGCAGGCAGATAGGCCTCGGGCCATTTGCGGATACCTGCGATCTGCGAGCCTTCGGCAGGCTGGGCACCGACAATCGTGATGGCCGGATTTTTTGACTTTAAATAACGGCTCACACCCATGATCGTACCGGTGGTACCCATGGCACTCACAAAGTGCGTGATTTCGCCGCCTGTTTGATCCCACAACTCGGGGCCCGTTGTCTTGAAGTGCGCTAACGGGTTGTCAGGATTTGAGAACTGATCCAGCACCTTGCCGCGCCCTTCGGCTTGCATATTGGTGGCTAAATCACGCGCAAACTCCATCCCACCACCGCTCGAAGGGGTCAGTATCAGTTCAGCCCCGTAGGCCGCCATTGACGCGCGACGCTCAACCGAAAGATTGTCGGGCATGATCAAAATCATCTTGTAACCACGCATGGCAGCGGCCATTGCCAGCGCAATCCCTGTGTTACCGCTGGTGGCCTCGATCAAGGTATCACCTGGCTTGATTTCACCGCGGGCCTCTGCCCCCAAAATCATGGCCAACGCTGGGCGGTCTTTGACCGAACCAGCGGGATTATTGCCCTCAAGCTTACCCAACACAATGTTGCCACGCTCTTGGGCGAGCTTTGAGGGCAGTCGCTGCAGACGCACGAGTGGCGTGTTGCCCACGGCCTGTTCTACGCTTGGATATGTTTTCATCATTTTGCCTCGGTAGCCCCTCGCTTTGCAGAACGAGGGCGCATCAAAGCAATGATCATACCAAAGGCACAACGAGCTGCCGGCGACTCACGCGCGCACGCCTTTAGTGAGGAGGCGAGGTCTCAATCAACGGTATCGCAACACTTGTAGACGGTGCGACACGACCACGCGCAGCCTGAGAAGCGGTAGCCTCAGAGGCGGCAACCCGAGAACCTGTCACCTGTGAAGAGGTGCCCAGCACCTTGCCCGACAAGGCGCTAGCGCTGCGCCCCACCTCTGACACGCGCAAGCCAGCTGCCTGTAGGGTTTGCAACCGCTTAGGGCCGATTCCGCGGACTCGGTCTGACAAGTCTTCGAGCGACTCAAACGGGCCCGCGCGGTTACGCTCTTGCACAATAATCTGTGCGGTACGCGGCCCCACCCCGCGCAAATCTCTGAGTTGCTCAGCGGTCGCCGTGTTCAATTCGAGTGCCTGAGCCGACAACCCGACTCCAACTCCGGCCAACATGACCGCCACGCGAGAACGTCGAGCCAAGCGATTGGCGGCTTGATGGGCGAACGGAAACGACCAACGTCCTCTGGGCGGTTCGATCTGTTTCTGAGGTTGGACTAGCGATTGTTCAGATGCCAAGGGCACTGCAACGGTCGACTCAAGAAAAGGGTTCATGGCTCTACCTCTAAAAAGGATGATGCGAACCAGCGCGTGGCCTAGGCCAACACTGTCGCAGCGCCATCTTGAGGTTTTTTGTAGAGCTTACGGGGCAGATAGCCAGGCAATATCCACCCGTAATTCAACGTGCTTACTGCGCGCCAGCACTTGCCTCGTGCAGCGCGCGGACATACTCAGCCACGCCCGTTTGCACGTCGCGCATCTCAGACTTGTAACCCGCGGCACGCAGCGCCGACACATCAGCCTGTGTATAGCTTTGATAACGACCCTTCAGGTCTTCAGGAAACGCCGTATAGCGCAGCGATCCGTGCCGCACCAGTTCTTCAAGCGACATGGGCGCTTGCCCGCGCAGCGTGCGCATGGTGTTGACGACTGTACTGGCCACATCGTTAAACGGTTGGGCTCGCCCGGTACCGCAGTTGAAGATACCAGATACTTTGGGGTGATCGAGAAAATGCAAATTGACATCGACCACATCGTGCACTGAAATAAAGTCACGCAACTGCCCGCCATCGGCATAGCCATCCCAGCCACCAAACAAACGGACATGACCCTCGTCGATAAACTGATTCATGTTGTGAAACGCCACCGAAGCCATGCGCCCTTTGTGCTGCTCTTGCGGACCATACACATTGAAATAGCGCAAACCAACGACTTGCGCAGTGAGCGAACTCATGCGCGCGCGCAACACTTGATCAAACAAAAATTTTGAATAGCCATACACGTTTAACGGCTTTTCATTTTCTAAAGACTCAGCATAGTGCGGGCCCGCGCCATACACCGCCGCCGACGACGCATACATCAGCGGGACTTTATGCGTTTGGCAATACTCAAACAACTCGAGGGTGACGCGATAGTTGTTGTCCATCATAAACTGGCCATTACGCTCGGTTGTATCCGAACAGGCACCCTGATGAAACACCGCACGCACGCCAGGTAAAAAGCCCTCAAGCACGCCGCGACGAAACTCGTCTTTGTGCATGTAATCGCTAATTTGACCACCCACCAGATTCACGAATTTATCGCCATCCGTCAGATCGTCGACCGCCAAAATATTTGTGATGCCACGGCGATTTAAGCCGCGAATGATATTGCTGCCAATAAAGCCAGCCGCGCCTGTGACAACAATCATGCAAGTTCTCCGGCAGTTACGATCGATGTTCCTAGTTTACCCACAACGATTCCACCTGCGCGATTCGCCCAACGCATCGCCTCAGGCCAATCGACTCCGATTGCGCGCATCACAGCAAGAGTCGCTAACACGGTGTCGCCTGCCCCCGAGACATCAAACACCTCATGCGCCTGGGCATCAACATGATCACTGCCGTTCGCAGTAAATAGCGTCATACCTTGCTCTGAGCGGGTCACTAGCAACGCCTCGAGCTCGAGCTGATCGCGTAAACCTTGCGCGCGTTCTGCCAAATCCGTCTCGCTCGACCAGTGCCCCACAGCCTGCTGCATCTCGCCACGATTAGGGGTGACCAAGGTGGCACCGCGGTAACGTTGATAATCACTGCCCTTAGGGTCAACCAAGACCGCAATCCCTTGCAGGCGGGCCAAGGTAATTAAGGCCTCGACATGCGCCAGCGCGCCCTTGGCGTAGTCAGAAAAAACAACCACGTCATGCTCGGCGAACAAAGGCGCCACTTGCGCCTGTAAGGTGTCGAGCAACTGCGCGGTGGGTTTTTCTTCGAAATCGATACGCATCATTTGTTGTTGACGCGCCAGCACACGCATTTTAAGTGTCGTCGGGTGTGCGGCATCGGCGATCAAGTGCGCGGTGACGCCGGCCTCTGCTAGCAGTTCATGCACCCGGGTCGCGGCCTCGTCTACCCCAACCAAACCGACCAAGGTAACTTTTGCACCTAAAGCCACGGCGTTGCGCGCAACGTTGGCAGCACCGCCCAAGCGATCTTCGCGGCGGGCCACGTGCACCACCGGCACAGGCGCCTCAGGAGAGATGCGCTCAACGTCACCAAACCAATAACGATCAAGCATCACGTCACCAACAACCAATACTCGGGCACGTGTCACCGCGTCTTTAGGAAATGTCTTCATGCAAGTTCTTCCATCCGGCGTGGTTTATAAGTTTCCCACGCATTACAACCAGGGCACTGCCAATAGTAGCGCCGCGCCTGAAACCCACAGCTACGGCAGGTATAGCGATCAAGACGTTGGCTGTGCTGGTTAATCAACCGACGCAACAACGCCAAATCAGCACCGGGGATGGGGCTCTCAAGCGGTGTTTGATTTGCCTCAGCATGTGCCAGTTCGGCTTCAAGCAAGCGATCAAGACCGAGTAACGAGGGGTTGGCTTGCAAGGCCTGCCGAGCAAACGCCCATGCAACGTCAACGCCCTCTTGGGCTCGCAACGCTCGAAAGACCACGTTAAACAAATCCAGAGACGGGTATTTTTCGTGATGCGACAGCAACAACGCCAAGCCCTGAGCAGATTCTTGGGTTTGAGAAAAATTTTGCAATAGTTGCTCGGCAACCAACCCTGCAAACTCGGGCGATTGGTCGAGCACCACTTGAAAATACTGCCGTTGTAAGAGCGTTTGTTGCGCAGAGCCTGCTATCGAGGCGTGAATCATCGTCACGCGAACACTCGCGGCTGCAGCCGAGCCTGCATCGCGTGCTTTTGCCGCGCGCTCTGCCTGTTTCAAGGCCTCTTGCGCTTGCTCGACCAAAGGGGGCTTAGTCGCAAGTGCAACCTGAGCGAGTTCACAATAGTAGTGCACCAACTGTGGCACAGGCTCATCTACCAACTTTCTCAGGCTTTCAACCGCTTGAATCGCGCGCGTCCAGTCGTGTTCGGATTCATAAATTCGAATCAAGGCGCGCAACGCCGCTAAACCAAAGCTTGTATCTTTAAGTACTGTAAAGGCCTCTTCGGCACGATCAAGCATGCCCGCCTTGAGATAGTCTTGTGCGAGTTCATGCTGCGCGTGCTCGCGCTGACCGACTGGTAAATCGGCACGCGACAATAAGCTTTGATGCACGCGGATGGCGCGCTCCATTTCGCCACGCCGCCGAAACAAGCTACCTAGGGCAAAGTGAAGCTCGGTCGTTTCGGGATCAAGCTTGGCGACCTCAACGAACGCGTCGATGGCACGATCAGGCTCTTCGTTGAGCAAGAAATTTAAACCACGAAAATACGAATCGGGCAGATTACGCGTTTCGGACAAAATCTGCCGGATATCAAAACGCGCAGCCATCCACCCTAACGCGAACAACAACGGCACAAAAATCAGCCACCAAGACTCAAAATCCACGCAGTGTTCCTAAGGTCAAAAAATAAGCGCGCAAAGTCTGCTGAGCTTTACGCGGCAAAAAATACCAGCGTCAAATCGGCGACAAAGGCACCAAGGCATCAGGTGAAAGCGGTGCTGAGCCCGGCGGGTTGACTGCAGCTTGTATACGCTCAAGGTCTTTTTTAAGACGCACAACCTCGCGGCGACGACGCAGTGAACCGGGTACTGTCAGCAAGAGCCCAAACAGGGTGCCAAGCACAAAGGTCGAAAGCATCACCACAATCAGCGGAACGCTTTGAAGCTCCCACGTGCCATAAAACGTCACGCCCACTGGGTCAGTGTTTTTTAAGGCAAACATTAAGACGGCGACAAAAACAATTAAGCGTAAAGCCCAGACAAGGTAGCGCATGGCTGATGCTCCAAAGTGCAAAAGTCGATTGTAAGCGTCCTGCCGTTTCGGCGCATAAAAAAACCGCCTTTCGGCGGTTTTTCTAATAAATCAATGATCTGTCGCACTTGTTGGGTCGGTGCTCGGTGCACCGCCATTCAAGTCGACACGTTCGCGCAACTCTTTGCCGGCCTTGAAGTGTGGCACCTGCTTACCTGGTACCAACACTTGTTCGCCCGACTTGGGATTGCGCCCGACGCGTGGTGCGCGTTCAGACAGCGAAAAGCTGCCAAAACCACGGATCTCGATGCGTTGACCTTCGGCTAACGCCTCGGTCATGGCATCGAGCACCGTTTTAACAGCGTAATCGGTGTCGCGAGCGGCCAGCTGTGTGTAGCGGGCCGCCAGCGCAGCGATAAGTTCAGACTTAGTCACTGGGATTATTCAGTGTCGCGAGCCTGATCGAGCTTGGCCTTGAGCAACGCGCCCAAATTGGTTGTGCCCGACGATGCACTCGACTCTGAAATACGCTGCATAGATTCTGCAGTGTCTGCTGTATCGCGCGCTTTGATCGACAACTGAATCTGACGCGTCTTACGATCGACGTTGATGATCATTGCTTCGATGTTATCGCCAGCCTTAATCGCTGTGGTTGCGTCTTCAACGCGGCCTGTCGAAATCTCAGACGCACGCAGGTAACCTTCAACTTCGAGCGACAGAGTCACGGTAGCGCCCTTGGCTTCGACAGACTTAACGGTGCCAGGTACAACAGCGCCCTTGTCGTAGGTTGCCACGTAGTTGTTGAAGGGGTCGCCTTCAAGCTGTTTCACGCCAAGCGAAATACGCTCTTTGTCAGTGTCGATACCCAACACGGTTGCATGCAGCTCGTCGCCTTTCTTGAAGTTACGAACGGCTTCTTCACCGGTTTCGGTCCAGGACAAATCAGACAAATGCACCAAACCATCGATGCCGCCTGGCAAGCCAACAAACACGCCGAAGTCAGTAATTGACTTGATCGCGCCTGAAACTTTATCGCCACGTTTGAAGTTAGAGGCGAACTCTTCCCAGGGGTTTTGACGGCATTGCTTCATGCCCAACGAAATACGGCGACGGTCTTCGTCGATTTCAAGAACCATGACTTCGACTTCTTCGCCCAAGGTCACAACCTTGCGTGGATCAACGTTTTTGTTGGTCCAATCCATTTCAGACACGTGTACCAAGCCTTCAATGCCGGCTTCGACTTCAACGAATGAACCGTAGTCGGTGAGGTTAGTGACTTTACCGAACAGACGTGTGTGCTGTGGGTAGCGACGTGCGAGACCCACCCATGGATCTTCGCCAAGCTGCTTGACGCCCAATGACACACGGCTTTTTTCTTGATCAAACTTAAGAACTTTTGCTTCGACTTCTTGGCCAACAGCCAACACTTCAGACGGATGACGCACGCGACGCCAGGCCATATCGGTGATGTGCAACAGACCATCGATGCCGCCCAGGTCAACGAATGCGCCGTAATCGGTGATGTTTTTAACCACACCTTTAACGATCGAACCTTCTTGCAGATTTTCGAGCAGCTTCTGGCGGTCTTCGCCCATGCTGGCTTCGAGCACAGCACGACGCGATACCACCACGTTGTTGCGCTTGCGATCAAGCTTGATGACCTTGAACTCCATGGTCTTGCCTTCGAACGGCGTTGTGTCTTTCACAGGACGCAGATCAACCAGCGAGCCTGGCAAGAAGGCACGAATGCCTGCAGTCATGACAGTCAAGCCGCCTTTGACTTTACCGGTGATGGTGCCGGTAACCAGTTCGTTTTTCTCGAGTGATTTTTCGAGTGACAGCCAGGCCGACAGGCGCTTGGCGCGATCACGAGACAGCACGGTGTCACCGTAGCCGTTTTCGAGCGAATCAATGGCAACAGAAACAAAATCGCCTGGTTTGACTTCGAGCTCGCCCTGATCGTTTAAGAATTCTTCAAGAGGAATCAGTGCCTCAGACTTCAGGCCGGCGTTTACCACCACAAAATTATGGTCAATACGCACGACTTCGGCAGAGATGACCTCGCCGGACTTCATATCTTGCTTTTCGATACTTGCTGCAAACATCGCTGCAAAGCTTTCGCCTGCATCGGTTGAGAGTTGTTGAGTTGACATGTGAAGGAGATCCAGGTGGCCTTGGGGGCCGGGTTACACGCCGTTTAGATTGCAGTTGCTGCGTGCCCGAGCAAAGCTCGCCGGGCGAACAGCCCCTACGCCTGCGCGGGTGGGGTTGGTAGAACCCTTGACCACAGGTCAAGGACGTTTTGCACCGTTTGCTCGACCGTCAGTTGCGACGAATCGACCACGTGTGCGTCTGATGCTGGTAGAAGTGGCGCAACCGCACGTTCAATATCACGTGCGTCACGCTCGCGCATATCAGCGACAAGGTCGTCTAGATTAGCAGAAATTCCCTTTTCGATCAACTGCTTACAGCGACGCTCGGCACGTGCCTGCGCGTCGGCTACTAAAAATATCTTTAGCGAAGCATCTTTGAAAACGATTGTCCCCATATCGCGACCATCGGCCACCAAGCCGGGCGGCTGGCGAAACGCCCTTTGCCGTTCAAGCAACGCCTGACGCAAGGCTGGGTTAGGCGCCAGGCGCGAGGCAAGGTTACCCACGTGCTCTTGCCGGATGAGTTCAGACACTTCATGACCAAACAGCATCACGCCTTTGGGATGAAAGCTGACCTCAAGTTGTTGCCCTGCCCGCGCGACCGCTGGTATGTCTTCGGGATCGATCGCCTGTTGCAACACCGACAAAGCGGTCAAGCGGTATAAGGCCCCACTATCGAGCACGCCCCACCCTAGGGCTTGCGCGACTCGGTGGGCGACTGTGCCTTTACCCGACGCGGTTGGACCATCAATGGTAATCACAGGGCTCAGCACATTCACCTCAACAGCCCTTTAAACACCTCAAAATAGGTCGGAAACGTTTTGCTGACGCAGCCCGGATCCATAATGCGCACTCTCGCCTGCCCAAAGGCCGCAAGAGAAAAGCACATCGCCATGCGGTGATCATCATAGGTGTCAATTGACGCGTCGCGCCACTGGCCCGCCTCGATCGGCGAGACGCGCAACCAATCGGGGCCGCTTTGCACTTGCGCACCAAGCTTTTGCAACTCGGTTTGCATGGCAAAGATTCGATCTGTTTCTTTGACGCGCCAGCTACCAATATTGCGCAAGGTGCACGGCCCGTTGGCAAATAATGCCAACATCGCCGCGGTCATCGCGGCATCTGGGATCAAATTAAAGTCTGTGTCAAACGCGTTGAGACGCTGGCCTTTCGCTAAGTCGATACCCGACACCTCAAGCGAGGCGGCGTCGCGCTTAACGTGTGCGCCCATGGCTTGCACCGTGTCGGCAAACGCCACATCTCCCTGAATACTATCTTGACCTACGCCCAACACGCGCAACGGCCCCAGCCCCAACGCCCCCATCGCCAAAAAATAAGAGGCTGAAGACGCATCGCCCTCAACATAAATTTGGCCGGGGGAAGAGTACGCGGCTCGTGCAGGAACGACGAACTGCTGCCATCCGTTACGCTCGACCTGCACGCCAAAACGCGCCATCAGGTTTAAGGTAATGTCGATATAGGGCTTTGAAATCAGTTCGCCAAGTACCTCAATCACGAGCGGGCGCCCCGAACGCGCAACAGCCAAGGGCGCTGCCATCAACACCGCCGTCAAAAACTGACTGGATACCGACCCCTGCACGCGCACGCGATCACTCAAGGCACCGGGCGGAGAAATCAGAAGTGGTGGATAGCCTTCTTGACCCGTGTAGGTGAGATTGGCACCCAGGTCGCGAAGCCCATCGACTAAATCTCTGATCGGGCGCTCGTGCATGCGCGGCACACCCGACAACCCATAATGCCCGCCCATTAGCGCAAGCACCGCTGTCAACGGGCGAATCGCAGTACCGGCATTGCCCATAAACAAATCAGCCTGATCGACTGCAAACCGCGATACCCCTTGCACCGTCACTGAATCGGCGGTGTGGCGTGTCACTTGCACACCGAGCTGCTGCAAAGCGTTGAGCATCACCGCCGTATCGTCTGACTCTAGCAAACCATCAATACGTGTAGAACCCAGCGCCAGCGCCGCTAACAGCAACACGCGATTTGAAATACTTTTTGAGCCGGGCAGCTCGACGTCGCCTCGCACATGTTTGACGTGCGGCAAATCAAGATACGCAACACCGCTCATGATTGCTGACCCACCCAGTCGCGGCGCGCCTGCGAAGCCACTTCGAGCATGTCTTGCAAATAGGCGTAATCACCTGTGTTTAAGGCATGTTCGGCGCGCTCAAGCACTTTTCGAAAGGTCGCGATCTCAGTTTGCATAGACTGACGATTCGCCTCAAAAATATCGCGCCACATTTCAGGTGAACCTTGCGCGACGCGTGTGAAATCTCTAAAACCAGACCCAGCAAGCTCAAGCTTTAGTGCTGCGTCATCGCTTTGCGTCAAATGTTGCATGAACAGCGCTGCGACCCAATGTGGCATGTGACTAATCGCAGCCACCGCAGCGTCGTGTTGCGCGGGGTTCAGCATGACTAGGTTTGCCCCACAGGCCTGCCAGGCGCCTTGCACCCGTGCAATATCCTGAGGATGATTTTCAACCAAGGGGGTGAGCACGACACGCTTACCTTGGTAAAGGCGCGCTTGAGCCGCTTGGGGCCCAGTTTCGTGCGAACCAGCCATCGGGTGGCTGGGTACAAACTGGGCAATACGGTCTTGCAGCCCCTCGCGTGCAGCCTCGATGACGTTTTGCTTTGTGCTGCCACCATCGGTCATCACGGCCTTAGGGTTAAGTGTCGGTTTAAGCCCAGCAAAAATTGCAGCAAACGCCCCCACAGGGGCTGCAACAAAAATAAAATCCGCGCGTTGCGCGGCTTCTGCAAGGCTAACCGCTTCATCAATTAAGCTCAGGCGCACGGCCTCTTGCAAGGTTTCGGGCCGACGCCCAGCGCCCAACACGCGCCCGACACAACCCGCTTGGCGCAACGCTGCCGCAAACGATCCACCAATTAAACCAACACCAACAATCGCTAGGGTTGAAATATGAAAAGGCTCGGTCTTTGTGACTGCGGTCATTTTGCGTCAGCCTGCACAATCGCTGTCAAAGCGTCTAGGAATGTTTGATTTTCGTGTGGCAAACCAATCGAGACACGCAACCACTCGGGTAAGCCGTCGCCTGCAACCGGGCGCACAATCACGCCGCGCTTGAGCAACTCAAGATTGACGTGAGGCGCATCGCCCACTTTCACCAACACAAAATTGGAGTAGCTCGGGATAAAGGTTAAACCGAGTTTTGCAAAGCCATCTTGCAGCTGCGCTTTGCCATCACGATTGACGGCAAAACTTTTTGCTAAAAACTCGGTATCTTGTAAGGCAGCAATCGCTGCTGCCTGTGCCAACGAATTTACGTTGAACGGTTGACGCACACGGTTCATCAAATCGGTCAGTGTCGGCTGCGCAATCGCATACCCAACGCGCAAGCCGGCCAAACCGTAAGCTTTTGAAAAACTGCGCGACACTAGCAAGTTTGCGTAACGTTTGACTAAACCCACACTGTCGACGCGCAGTTCGGGCTCAAGAAACTCGTTGTAAGCCTCATCGAGCACAACCGTCACGCGGGTACCGTGACGTTGGGCCACCGCCGCAAGAAACGCCTCAAGCTGTGCGTTGGGCAGATACGTGCCGGTTGGATTATTTGGATTAGCAATGAAGACAACACGCGTCGTGTCATCAATTGCCTCGAGCATTGCAGGCAAATCGTGGCCAAAGTCTTTAGCGGGTACGACCAGATGACGTGCACCACGTGCCTGCGTGGCCAATCGATACACCACGAAGGCGTGCTGGGCATACACCACTGAGCTACCGGGTTCGAGCAAGGCCGAGGCAACGAGCTCAAGGATATCGTTTGACCCGTTACCCAGCGTTAACCAATTTTGTGGCACCGACCAGCGTGCAGACAAAGCATGCTTCAACTCAAAGCCGGCCGGATCAGGATAACGCCCTAACTGAGCCGTAGCCGCCACAATTGCCAACCGCGCAGATTCAGGCATGCCCAAGGGATTTTCGTTTGAAGCAAGCTTCACGATCTGCTTTGGGTCAAGACCAAATTCGCGTGCAAGCTCTTCGATTGGCTTGCCAGCCTGATAAGGCGCAATCGCAGCAACATGGGGAGGAGCAATCAATACCGAATCTTTAGACGACATAAGGTTGACACCGACAGAAATCAAAAAGTGAACTGCTGAACTACGATCGTAGTACTAAAATTTGAACCATACGCTTGCACAACGTTGCAACAGCGCGTTGCAACAGCGCGCACCGTTTATTGTGCTGGATACGAACCCAACAACTTGTAAAAGGCACACTGCTGTTCGAGGGTAGCAAGTGCCTTTTTCACCGGCGCGTCATCGCAATGCCCTTCAAGGTCAACGTAAAAATAGTATTCCCACTGACCTGTGCGCGCAGGGCGTGATTCGAAACGCGTCATAGAGACGCCATTGGCCGACAAGGGGGCTAGCATTTGATAGACCGCACCAGCTCGGTTGGCGACGGCAAGAATCAAACTGGTTTTATCGCGCCCACTCGGCAGGATCGCCAGCTGACCAATCGCCAAAAAGCGGGTGCGATTTTGCGAGTCGTCTTGAATGCCTGCTGCCAAGACTTGCAAGCCCCAGGCTCGCGCGGCGATGTCGCTTGCGATTGCGGCGATAGAGGGATCGAGCGACGCCAAGCGCGCGGCTTCAGAGTTACTCGAGACGGGTTCACGTTTGATACCGGGGTATTCACGGTTTAACCAGCTTTGACACTGCGCTAACGCCTGAGGGTGCGCCATGATTTTCGTGATGCCAGTCATGTCGCCACTTTTTGTCAGCAGACAATGGCGAATCAACAACGAACGCTCGCCTAAGATACGTAAAGACGACCCCAGCAATAAATCAAGTGTGCGATTGACCGCGCCTTCAGTCGAGTTTTCAACAGGCACCATACCAACCTGTGCAGCGCCAGCCTCAACTGCACGAAACACTTCATCGAACGAGGCACAGGGCATGCCGGTGACCGAATGCCCAAAATGTTCAAAGGCAGCTTGCTCAGAAAATGAGCCTGCAGGCCCTAAAAAAGCGACCGTCAACGATTGTTCAAGACCGCGACACGCTGAAATGATTTCAGTCCAGACCGAGGACACAGCCTCAGTGGGCAGAGGCCCGCGATTTAAAGTTTGCAGTTGCCGAATCACCTGCGCCTCGCGCTCGGGGCGCAACACAGGGCCTTGGGCATTAAACGCGTGTTTGAGCTCACCGACGTCTTGAGCCGTGCGTGCGCGCTGATTCAATAAATCAAGAATCTCGGCATCGATCTGATCAATCCGCTGACGTAGCGGCAACAACTTAGCTTGAAATGACTCATCCATGCGCTGTCTCAAAGTCCTTTAGATAGTCAATCAGTGTGAGCACGCCCTCAAGCGGCATCGCGTTATATATCGAAGCACGCATGCCACCAACTGATTTGTGCCCCTTTAACTGCATCAGACCACGCGCCTGAGCACCTTGCAAGAAGTCTGTGTCAAGCGCTGCGTTTGGTAAAAAAAATGGCGCATTCATACGAGAGCGCGCCGAACCATGTACCGGCAAGCGATAAAACTCGCTTTGCTCAAAAAAACCGTATAACGCTTGGGCTTTAGCAATATTCAGTTGCTCAATTTTTTCAAGACCGCCCAGCTTTTTAAGCCATTTAAACACTAAGCCCGCCATGTAAATGGCATAGGTTGGCGGTGTATTGAACATCGACTGTTGCGCTGCGACATTGGCATAATCAAACGCCGAAGGGCAGATCGGTAACGCATGGCCAATCAAATCACGCCGCACGATCACAATTGTCAGGCCGGCTGGGCCCGCGTTTTTTTGCGCCCCTGCAAAGATCATGCCGGTTTGTTCAACGCGAAAGGGTCGCGACAAAAAGTGCGAAGACGCATCCACCACCAAGGGCACCTCAGGCGCCCCTAGGCTTGCCATGTCAGGCCAAGCCATGGTTTCAACGCCACCAATCGTTTCGTTGCTGCACAGGTGTAGGTAGGCAGCATCTTTACGAACCTGCCAGGTATCAAGCGCAGGCACCCAGGTAAACGGTTGTTGTTGCACGCCGTCAATGACCGTAGGCGCAGCATTGCTTGCAGCAATATGGGCATCGCCGTAGCGCTGACATTCTTGGTGGGATTTGACCGACCAAATCCCCGTGACCACAAAATCAGCCTTAGGCTGGGCCATCCGCCCTAATAAGTTCAACGGCACAATCGCGTTTTCAGCGGTCGCGCCGCCTTGCATAAACAAGATCGCGTAATCAGCCGGTACGCCCAAGAGTTCACGAAGATCAGCTTCGGCTTCGGTATAAATCTGTATGAACTCGCTACCGCGATGGCTCATTTCCATCACAGACATGCCACTGCCGTGCCAATCAAGCATCTCTGCAGCTGCTTGCTGCAAGACCTCTTCGGGCATGACCGAAGGGCCTGCGGCAAAATTCCAGGGGCGTGCCATATTAAGACTCTGACCCTGCCTCGTCGGTTGTACCGGGTGCATTTGCGTCAGGTGTCGTGCCGTCAACTGAGGGATCATCACCATCGTCATCTGCATCGCTTTCAACCACGCGTCTGACGCCCGACAACATACTGCCATCGTCAACGCTAATCAACGTGACACCCTGAGTGGCGCGACCCATTTCACGAATGCCTGCGACGGGTGTACGCACTAACACGCCACCTGTTGTGATCAACATGATCTGGTCAGTGGCGTTGGCTAACACCGCCCCCACCACCTTGCCATTGCGAGCAGATGTTGAAATTGCGATCATGCCTTTGGTACCGCGGCCATGGCGTGTGTACTCGCCAATGGGGGTGCGCTTACCGAAGCCATTTTGCGTGGCCGTGAGCACGGTTTGTGTTTCGTCGCCCGCGACCAACATGGCAATGACGGCTTGACCCTCTTCAAGCTGCATACCGCGCACACCACGAGCGTTACGCCCCATCGGACGCACGTCGTTTTCGTCAAAGCGCACCGCCTTGCCCGAATCGGCAAACAGCATGACATCGTGCTTGCCGTCGGTGAGTTCAGCCCCGATCAAGAAGTCGCCTTCATCCAAGTCAACAGCAATAATGCCGGCCTTGCGTGGATTTGAGAAATCAGACAGCAAGGTCTTTTTCACCGTACCGCGCGAGGTTGCCATAAAGATGGTTTGGTCATCGCTGAACGCCTTGATCGGCAAGATGACTGTGATTTTTTCACCGTCAACGAGCGGAAACATATTGACGATGGGGCGCCCGCGCGACGTTGACGTGCCTTGCGGGACTTCCCAGACCTTTAGCCAGTAGAGGCGACCGCGATCAGAGAAGCACAACAAGAAGTCGTGCGTATTGGCCGTAAAGAGCTGGTCAATCCAGTCGTTTTCTTTGGTGGCTGCAGCGCGCTTGCCACGACCACCGCGGCGTTGCGCACGGTATTCAGACAAGGGCTGGCTTTTAATATAGCCACTGTTAGACAGTGTCACCACCATATCAACAGGCGTGATCAAGTCTTCAGTATCAAGATCGGTTGCATTCAATTCAATATCTGAACGACGCGAATCTTTGGCATTGATCGAGAACTCAGTTTTGATCGCCTGTAGTTCTTCACTAATAATCACAGTGATACGCTCAGGACGCGCCAAGATATCGAGCAAGTCAGAGATCGTATCCATCACGCCCTTGTACTCGCTGACGATCTTGTCTTGCTCAAGACCGGTCAAACGTTGCAGACGCATGTTCAAAATTTCTTGCGCCTGTGTTTCACTTAAGCGATACAAGCCATCGCCTTGCAAACCAAACGCCTCTGGCAAATTGTCTGGGCGATACGCAGCACGCCCACCAACCGCTTCAGTATCCGCACGCGACAGCATTTCGCGCACCAAAGACGAATCCCAAGATTTATCCATCAAATCCTGACGCGCCACCGGTGGCGTTGGCGCGGCCTTGATGATACGAATGAACTCGTCAATATTTGCCAGTGCGACGGCCAAGCCCTCGAGCACATGCCCACGCTCGCGCGCCTTACGCAACTGAAACACGGTACGGCGTGTGACCACTTCGCGACGGTGCGATAAAAAGTACTCGACCATCTGCTTTAAGTTCAGCAGACGCGGCTGGCCATCGACTAAGGCCACCAAGTTCATACCAAAGGTATCTTGCAGCTGGGTGTGCTTATAGAGATTGTTCAGCACCACCTCAGGGACTTCACCACGCTTAAGCTCGATCACCAGACGCATACCGTCTTTATCGGACTCGTCGCGAATATCTGAGATGCCTTCGATTTTCTTTTCGTTGACGAGCTCGGCGATGCGCTCTTGCAAGGTCTTTTTATTGACCTGGTAGGGCAAAGCGTCGACGACGATCGACTGGCGGTTGGTGGCAAAGTCTTCAAAGTGTGTTTTGGCGCGCATGATGACACGCCCGCGACCCGTACGGTACCCTTCGCGTACGCCGACGATGCCATAAATGATGCCGCCAGTTGGAAAATCAGGCGCAGGGATCAGCTCAATCAGTTCGTCGATGGTGCATTCAGGGTTGCGCAAACAATATAAGCAGCCGTCTACAACCTCAGCCAGATTGTGGGGAGGGATGTTGGTAGCCATACCCACCGCAATACCCGAGCTGCCGTTCACTAATAAGTTAGGTAGGCGCGAAGGCAAGAGCAACGGCTCGTTTTCACTGCCATCATAGTTAGGGCCGAAATCAACGGTTTCTTGGTCGATGTCAGCCAAGAGCTCATGCGCAATTTTTGACAGACGAATTTCGGTATAACGCATCGCAGCGGCGTTATCGCCATCAATCGAGCCAAAGTTACCCTGACCATCCACTAACATATAGCGTAGTGAGAAATCTTGCGCCATACGAACGATCGTGTCATAGACCGCCTGGTCGCCATGCGGATGGTATTTACCAATCACATCACCGACGATACGAGCCGACTTTTTGTAGGCACGGTTCCAGTCGTTGTTGAGCTCGTGCATGGCAAACAAGACGCGGCGGTGCACAGGCTTGAGACCATCCCGGACATCCGGGAGGGCGCGCCCCACGATCACGCTCATTGCGTAATCGAGATAACTGCGGCGCATTTCTTCTTCCAGTGAGATCGGAAGCGTTTCCTTGGCGAAGGAATCCATAAGCTGATGGTGGATAAACAGGGAGGGCAAAACCCGAAAACGGGGCGTCAAGACTAGCTAAAGGTAAACCTTGGATTCTACACCGCCCGCCTCTTGTATGATCTGTTTGGGTCAACAACGCCTCGAAACAGCGCCTCTGCACTCAGGCTCTCTTTTGAACAAGGCCTCTTGGCTCAGACTCGCTTTTATTGACCGGTTGATTCAAGCGCAACCGCTCGGGGGCAGGCACTGAGCCACTCGCTTGAACCCGCTGATTTAGGCAACTAAAAGGGACTTTTTTGACGAAAAAACCACGCTTGTTGCCAAAAACCAACAAGAAACCTCACAGAAACGTAGAAATCCGACTATGAAAGCAAGCCGAACTCAAGAAGTCCCACAAAAGTTCAACAAATAGCTTAAGATTCGACACAGCACGCAAAAGATCGGGCTAGTGATGTTCGGGTGGTTTGAACGTTGTTGTACTAACTTAGTTTTTTGATGTATTTATTTGCGGCGGGGGTTCGCTGCGAGTCACTTATCCAGCTACAAGCTCATCGAGGAGAATTATGAACAAGACCTCTAAAATCGCTCTGGCACTTGCCTTTGCAGCCGTCACCGCCTCAGGCGTTGTTTCCGCACAAGCGGTTGACAACTGGCGTAATGGCACCAACGAATTAACTTGGAAAAACGGCACCAACGAACTTTGCTGGCAGAATAACTTCTGGACCCCAGCAACTGCTTCTGTTGATTGCGGTAAGCCAAAAGCCAATCCAGTCGCCGACAAAATTTCGATCAAAGCCACGTCTTTGTTTGACTTTGACAAGGCTATCGTTAAACCTGAAGGCAGAAAACTGCTCGACCAAGTTGTCGCTCAGCAGAAAGCCATCAAACTCGAAACCATCATTGCTATCGGTCACACTGACTCGATCGGCTCAGATGCATACAACCAAGGCTTGTCAGAGCGCCGCGCCGCTGCTGTTAAAGCTTACTTGGTTACCCAAGGCATCGATGCAAACCGCATCACTGCTTCTGGTAAAGGTAAATCACAACCTGTTGCTGACAACAAGACAGCAGCTGGTCGTGCAGCTAACCGCCGCGTAGACGTCGAAATCATTGGTAGCAAGGGTTAATCTCCCTACCATTGGCTGAGTATCACCGCCTTGTGCGGTGTGCTTTGACTAGAAAGGCCTCGCTTGCGGGGCCTTTTTTTATGCCCAGAAGGGTTTTACCTCACAATGAATACGCTATCGTGCGACGATACGGGTAAGTATCCTAAGAGTAAGACCCTTTACGCAGGGCATGAACGTTTCTAGAGCAAATATCAAGATGACCACTCACATTCCCCCATCTGGCAACGTCGATCAAGCTGAACTCGACAAATTTAGCGCTTTAGCTTCGCGCTGGTGGGATCCAAATAGCGAATTCAAACCGCTGCATGCCATTAACCCCTTAAGGCTGAACTGGATTAAAGAGCTCGTGGGCGGCCTAGAGGGTAAAAAAATACTCGATGTGGGTTGTGGTGGTGGGATCTTGGCTGAAAGTATGGCTGTGGCTGGTGCTGAAGTCACAGGGATTGACCTGGCCGACAAATCACTAAAAGTGGCGCAGCTGCATGGCCTAGAGTCTGGCGTACCTGTCACCTATCGCAGCATCAGCGCCGAGGACATGGCCGCTGAGCAACCTGCGCAATTTGATATCGTCACGTGTATGGAAATGCTCGAGCACGTGCCTGATCCAGGGTCAATCGTGCGGGCTTGCTCGACCTTGGTCAAACCTGGTGGTTGGGTATTTTTTTCAACGCTTAACCGCAATCCAAAATCGTTTCTGTTTGCCATTATTGGCGCCGAGTATGTGCTGCGCTTATTGCCACGCGGCACGCATAGCTGGCGCAGTTTTGTGCGCCCCAGTGAACTGTCTGCTTCTGCACGTGCGGCCGGGCTCACCACACAGCAACTCATGGGTATGACCTATAACCCTTTCACAGAGCACTACTCGCTTAACCACGACACTAGCGTCAATTACCTGATGGCCACCAAAAAATGACTGCCTTGATTTTGTTTGATTTTGACGGCACCTTAGCCGACACTGCCCCCGATCTGGGGGCAGCAGCAAACCGCCAGCGCACGCGTGCAGGACTTGAACCATTGCCACTTGAAGTATTGCGCCCCTACTCTTCAGCTGGTGCACGCGGGTTATTACGTTGCGCGTTAAATTTGATGCCGACTGATGAGACCTACGAAGCGCATCGCGTGCAGTTTTTAAAAGACTACGAAGCCGCCATGACGGTTGACACCTGTTTGTTTGATGGCGTGCCCGAGCTACTGGCGCAAATTAAAGATGAAGGGATGGCTTGGGGGATTGTGACCAATAAGGCTACCTATTTAGCTACACCGATTGTTGCGGCCTTAGGTCTGGCACAAGATTGTGCAGTGCTGGTTTGTGGCGACACGACGGCACATTCTAAGCCTCACCCTCTTCCTCTCTTACATGCCGCACAGCAAGCTGGTTATGACGTTGAGCGTTGCCTGTACGTGGGTGATGACCTGCGAGACATACAAGCCGCACAGGCTGCCGGTATGCCTTCGATTGCTGCCGCTTACG
Source organism: Burkholderiaceae bacterium (assembly GCA_029866055.1). Taxonomy (GTDB): domain Bacteria; phylum Pseudomonadota; class Gammaproteobacteria; order Burkholderiales; family Burkholderiaceae_B; genus Zwartia. The sequence goes on along the minus strand of JARXAG010000137.1, from coordinate 4,816 downwards.
GCTATTGTGGGCCTGAGCACCCGCCCGAAACTTGGCAGGCTGATCATTGCGCGTACTCGGCGCGGGAGATGTGGCCTGCTATCAAGCAATTAATGCGTTAAGCGGTCAGACCAAAGCATATGCCCGATCGCTCAACCAGTTGTTGGAAGCTTGGCACGCCGCTCGCCATCCAAGAAAAGTGATCCAGGGCAAGAACATTTACATCAGTTAACACTGGCCGCACTCTTTTACACATTTATTGTCTGATTGTGACGGTTGTTCGTCTACAATTGCAGTACTGGGGCCGATCCGGATTCGACGTGGGTCGCGAAACAGTGCAGGGCATGCCGAGCCCCAGTTCGCTCGTAAATCCACTGGAAACACTATAAACGCCAACGACGAGCGTTTCGCTCTGGCCGCTTAAGCGGTAGAGCCGCTGCACTGATTTGTCTTTGGGTCAGGTAGAGAAATCTACAGCAGCGTCATTTACAAAGAATCGGCGGTTGGCGGGTCACTCGTCAACTTCTTAAATCCAAGTGAATCGCCAAGGTCCGGCCTGTCGTTTGGCAAAGTCCAAGGTTAAATTCAAAATGAAACGACTACGCATGTAGAACTGCCTGCAGAGGGCTCGCGGACGGGGGTTCAATTCCCCCCGGCTCCACCATTACCGCACAAGACCATCCTTTCGAGGGTGGTCTTTTTTTTAGTCGCAGGTTTGGGTTTATTAGAGTTTTGGGGGGGACAATGCAAAGTGCGCAAGTACATTTTTGTTTCGCCTTTATGGCCCTTCACAAATGTCGTTAAAATTCAGTTCTAGTGTGGAGATGGGATAAATGAGCACGAGCACCAAACTCATCCGCAACAGCACTGCCGAGTTTCTGATTTTCACTGGCCAAGCAGGTGAGCAGAGTATCGAGGCGCGCTACGAGCAGGAAACCGTCTGGCTGACGCAGAAGCTGTTGGCGGAATTGTTTGCCGTTGATGTACGTACGGTCAGCGAGCATCTGAAAAACATCTACGAATCTGACGAATTGGAGCGGGCGGCAACTCTCCGGAAATTCCGGACAGTTCAAACCGAGGGTCACCGGGAAGTGGCGCGTAATATCGATTTTTATAACTTAGACGCCATCATCTCGGTCGGCTACCGGGTCAATTCAGTACGGGCTACACAGTTTCGGCAGTGGGCGACGGGTGTGTTGCGGGAATTCGCGAAATACGGATTTCTGAGCGTAAGTTCTACCAAAAAATCACCGACATCTACTCCATGGCGGTGGACTACAACCGCGATGCGCCAACCACCAAAGTCTTCTTCGCCAAGGTACAAAATAAGTTACATTTCGCTATCCACGGCCACACGGCAGCTGAATTGATCATTCGCCGCGCCGATGCCACGCAGCCAAAGATGGGGTTGAGCAGTTGGGAGAATGCCCCTGAAGGTAAGATTCTGAGAACCGACGTGGTTGTGGCAAAAAATTACCTAAGCCGAGAAGAACTAGAGTCCTTGGGTCGCATTGTCAACGCCTACCTCGACCTCGCCGAAGAACGGGCACAGCGCAAAATCCCTATGACCATGGAAGACTGGGCCAAGCGACTGGATGTATTTCTTGAGTTCACTGATCGCGAGGTCCTGCAAGATGCCGGCACTGTAAGCACTGAAATGGCCAGAACACACGCCGATAGCGAATTCGAAAAATACCGCATCGTGCAGGATCGGCTTTTTCAGAGTGATTTTGACCGGGTGCTCAAACATATCGAGGCTTCTGGTGATGGTTCAGAAACCACGTAATGATAAGTTTGCTCTCACCCCGCCACCACTACCGCACATACCAACCCTTCGGGGGTTGGTATTTTTTTGCCTACCGGCTGTGGCAACCCAATAAAACACCCATTTACGCTGAATAACTTTCCCAATGCGGGAGAGCAAGGTATCTGAACCATCTTCGCCCCCTATCAAGGCGCATAACTTTTTTTCAACGTGCAACCGTTACACTAGCGTTATCAGTTAGCGAACCGGATCACTTAGCAATGACGCGACAAGCATTCATTGAACTGCATGACATCAAAATAGATACAAAGATCGGAACCTATGCACCGGGCTCGGCGGCGCCCAATGAGCACCTACTCAGCCTCGCACTCTGTATCGATTCAACACTTGTTCTGATCGACGTAGACTCGATGCAAAAGGTATTTGACTACGATCCTCTCTTGCTTGAAATTCAACGACTTGCTGCGGATAAACATTACGAAACGCAAGAGCGGCTCATCACACGTATCGTCAAAGCCTGTGCTGCACATGCCGAAATCCAATCGCTAGAAATCAGCCTGAGAAAACAACCAGCTCTCAACGGCTTTGGGGCCCTTGGGGTGAGGCTATGCATGGACAGAACTGAACTCAATCGCGTTTAACGGTCTACATCAAGATAACTCTCACGAAGGATAAACACAGTGAACAAGCAACTAAAAGATCTAGACCAATTAGGAAATGTTTGCGTTGGTATATTTCATAGAATTGCACTTTTCGGCATCGGAGCCGCCACAATGTGGGCAGCTGGGTGGACATTTTTTGAACTTTTTCAAAAACATCATGCCTCAATTCAAGATCTTTTGCTGTTGTTTATATATTTAGAAATAGGCGCGATGGTTGGCATTTATTTTAAGACAAACCACATGCCCGTTAGATTCTTGTTGTACATCGCTATCACTGCACTCACCCGACACATGGTTGATATCATGAGTCACGTTCCCATCAACATCAACGAGATGCTAGCGGTCGGAGCCACAACCCTAGCGATAGCGATCGCTATCTTTATCATCCGCTATACAAGCACAAATTTTTCTAGCAATAATCAAAACGACATTAGCTGACTATTTTTTGACCGGCAAATTACTTATTTAGCTCTTTAGCCCTTGCGTCTCTTTGCTCATCAGTCATTTCATCGCAACGACTGCTTCGATCTGGACTGCGCAGCCAATCTTGTGTGCCGGCTCTGGGGCCATAGATTCTAGTAGATTGCTTAAATACAGCCCACGTGATGAATGCCATGCTGATCACCGCTATATGCCCAAGCATGTTGTATGGGATAGAGAGTGGATCGCCTATATAAAGCCCGAAAGCTAAACACCAAAAACAGAACAACAGAATGCTGGCGATGTAACGAACATATACAGGTGCGTGGCGCAGAGGATTGAGATTTGGGTCTAGAAGCTGGCGCACATTTTGAAACAGAAAATGAAAAAACTTAAAGATACCGAACATATTCATACCCCCGTTATCTGCAATTTTTTTTATCACTTTCAAGACATTATCGTCAAGTTAAGCTCCAAACAATTCTCTTCCAAGCTTAGCATTCGTATGCCATCTGGAAGATTAATTTTCATAAAATTCGCAGAAGCTTTTTATTCGCCTTAAGTTTCGCTTATGACAGATGTTGGTTGATTAATCGAATCTACAAACGTTCGAAAAAAAAACGATTTAAAGCAAGCGAACTTAAAGCGCGCAAGTTCGGTCTTTTGGAATCTTTCAACCGAGCTACGGACCAAGGGTACAGAAAGCGCTTTGTTTGGCTATATGGTTTTTCTGTTCTTTTAACGCTTGGACACATTATTCTAGCGCCTGTAGTTCTGATTCATATGGTTCGTTGACCCCGAAAAGACACCAAAGCAAGTGCCATGGCGCAAGGTCGTATCAAGAGGCTGCAGTCAGCAGCTCTGTTGCAAGTTCAATTACTCAAGGCTGAAGAACAAGCAATCTGCGCGTTGTGCGATCGACCCATCCCGCCAGCTTTACGAGACGCACATCACTTGATCCCCAAATCACGAGGTGGTAGTGTCACAGTCTTCATGCACCGTGCGTGCCACAAGCAAGTGCACGCTTTGTTCACAGAGACCGAATTAGCAAGACATTACCCTAGTCCACAGGCGCTGCGTGAACATCCTGAGGTGAAGCGGTTCATCGACTGGGTGCAAGACAAACCAAGTGACTTCAATCCCCCGACAAGACGCAGTCGTAAAAAAGGGCAGCTTTAGCTTTCCAGAAAATTGTCTACTGTGCAGCGCCGTTAGCCTCAGCTTAAATTTTTATGACACACGAGAACTTAGAAATATCGCCCGACCAGTTGCGCACCCGTTTGTGGCAAGAACTGACACGTGCACCGCATGACCGGCACCATGACTGGCGCACGCCTATTTTGGCGACGCAGGGAGTTAATCAAAGCGGCCCCAAGGCACGGACAGTTGTACTTAGGCATGCAGATGCAAGTTCGTGGAGCTTGCGTATCTACACCGATGCGCGTTCTCCCAAATGCGCTGAGCTTATGGCACAGCCCTTGGCGCAATTGACCTTTTGGAGCAAGCGACTCAATTGGCAGCTTCGTGTGTCTGCTTTAGCCACGATTGCCTTTGATGGCGAACAAGTCAAAGCCGCCTGGGAGCGTATCCGGCAATCACGTGCTTCTGCCGATTACTTAAGTCGTGTGGCACCCGGTGACATTCAACCTTGCGGCGATCCAACAGCGGAAACCCCCAGAGACTCGCCCCTTGGGCATCATTTGGCAATTTTGAACTTTAAAGTGCACTCAATGGACTGGCTAGCATTGAGGCAAGATGGGCATCGCCGGGCTAGGCTCAAACCCGATGGCGTATTGGATTGGTTAGTGCCCTGAATCACTTAGCAATCGGTAACTCATCCCAGCGCGTTGTGAACCTAGGTGAACGATTTTCTGAACGCATCGCCCAGCGCTTCTCAGTACCCACTGCACCGGCTCTCACCGTGTCTCGGCCGAACTCTGCATTGATCGCATCCATGGCAGCCATCAGCTTTGCGGATTGTGCACGTTGC